>JAZQFQ010000077.1:0-22776 GCA_045539595.1 Eubacteriales bacterium
CATCTCCGATGCGCATTCAAAAACGTCGGCGTTTTTGATATCTTACCCATTTAGATAAATCTCGTTCCGGGGGTTTCGGGGGTGTCCCCTGAACCCATGAGGTGGATATGCGAGTTGGAGAGATTCTCCAACTCGGGGGGATCTGCGGGGAGCGATCCCCCCTTTGATGTTTCTCGGAGAGCCCCCCTCTTATAAAAATTCCCTCCATATTAATAAATCGGATTTTTCCCGCGCCCTTGTAATAGGGCGCGGGATTTGTTATAATGATTGTGTATATCAAAATCCTCTGTGAGGTGGTAGTATGACAAGAAATGATCTGATAAAATCCCTGGCTGAGGGTCGGTTGGATAATTCTTTCGCCGCCCGCTGCGGCATCCCTCAGGATAAACTGGAAATCCAGCGCGGACGGGCTATCCGCTGCGCGGAGCTGTTCGGTGATCGGTACGATCCCGCCGCCGACCGGGACGTTTGCCTGTTGTCCGTTGGCGGACGGAGCGAGATCTCCGGCAATCACACCGATCACAATCACGGCCGCGTCATCGCGGGATCCGTATCCCTGGATGTGCTGGCTGTGGCATCTCCCCGAGAGGACGGCGTGGTGCGTGTATTCAGCGAAGGATTTCCCGAGGACACCGTATCCCCCGAGGATGTGGCAGCACCGAATCCGGAGTATTTCTTCAAAAGCCGCGCCATCATCGCCGGCATGGAGCGGGCCTTTCTGAATGCGGGATACCAAATCGGCGGTTTTGACGCCGCCACCGTATCCAACGTACTGAAGGGATCGGGCCTTTCCTCCTCCGCCGCCTTTGAGGTGATGATCGGCAACATTCTGAATCATCTGTACAACGACGGCCGGGTATCGAATGTGGAGATCGCCAAGATGGCCCAGTACGCGGAAAACGTGTACTTCGGCAAGCCCTGCGGCCTGATGGATCAGACCGCCTGTGCGGTGGGCGGATTCATCACCATTGATTTTACCGATCCGGCCGCGCCCGTGATCGAGAAGCTGGATTTTGATCTGAGCGGCGCGGGCTTTGCCCTCTGCATCACGGACACCGGCGGCAATCACGCCGATCTGAACGAGGATTACGCCTCCGTTCCCGCGGAGATGAAATCCGTGGCGGCGGCGTTGGGGCAGGATGTGCTCCGCCCTTTCACCAAAGAGGATATCATTGCAAACATCCCCGCCTTGCGGGAGAAATGCGGCGACCGGGCCATTCTGCGGGCCATGCATTTCCTTTCTGAAAACGACCGGGTGGACGCCCAGGTGGACGCCCTTCGCCGGGGGGATGTGGACGGATTCTTTGCGGGGGTTTTGGCATCCGGCGCGTCCAGTTTCCGCTATCTGCAAAACGTATACACCACAAAAAACGTGGGTGAGCAGGGGCTGTCCCTGGCGCTCTGTCTGACGGAATCCTATCTTACGGAGAAATGCGGCAAGCAGTGTGCGTGGCGCGTCCACGGCGGCGGCTTTGCCGGCACGATTCAGGCCTTTGTGCCCCGCACGGCGGCGGCGGAATATGCCCGCTTCATGGAGGGCGTATTCGGCGAGGGATCGGTATATGTACTGCAGATCCGTCCCGAGGGAGCGATTCGGTTGGCATAATTCATCCCCCCCAAGGAGGCCGGTCATGAACAACACCTATAAAAATCCCGTATGTGAAGGCGCGGATCCCTTCGTGCTCCTGCACGACGGTGTGTATTATCTGTATTCCACCAACGCCCCGGACGGATTCCGGGTATTCACCTCCACCGACATGGGCACATGGACCGACCGGGGCTACTGCCTGCGGGCGGAGGATGTGCAGGGAGATCGGGGCTTCTGGGCACCGGAGGTGATGGTCCGGGGTGGAAAATTCTACATGGTCTACGTGGCAAACGAGCATCTGGGCATTGCCGTGGCGGATTCGCCCCTGGGTCCGTTCCGGCAGGCGGAAAAGCGGTGGCTGAGTGAGCAAAACGAGATTGACGGCCACTTCTTTGTGGATGAGGACGGCACGGTGTATCTGTTTTTCGTGCGATTTGATTGTGGAAACGTACTCTACTGTGCCAAAATGCGAAAAGATCTGCTGTCCTACGATCCTGCCACCGTGACGTTTTTGTTCCGGGCGGAGGCGGAATGGGAGTTGAAGGACTGCTCGGTGGTGGAGGGCCCCTTTGTGCTGAAGCACAAGGGGAAATATTATCTGACCTACTCCGCCAACCACACCCGGTGTGAGGATTACGCGGTGGGCTGTGCCGTGGCCGATCATCCCATGGGGCCCTATCGGCGGGTATCCTACAATCCGATTCTGAGAAAGAATGATTTTGTGAACGGCACGGGGCATCACAGCTTCACCACGTCCAAGGACGGGCGGGAGCTGGTGTGCGTATACCACGCCCGGCCGGGGCGGGACACGGCGTGTCCGCGGCAGACCTGCATCGACCGGGCGGAATTTGTGCCGGACCCCGAGGGCGGGGCGGATATTCTGCGGATTTTTGGCCCGAGCACCGATGTGCAGAGGGCGTTTGAATGAAGTGATATATGGGAGGGGAAGGACCATCTCAAACGCCGAAGTTCCTTCCCCTCCCCTCCCCATCTCCTTGGCTCTGTGCGGAATAGTTTGATAGTCATGGCAAAATATTAGGCGGAAAATTTCCCGTCCCGTCATGATTTCGTTATTCTCTGCTCACATACGTTTGCTATAATGGTATAATCCCATATTGTTTCCCGAAAGGAAAAATCCCTTGAAAAACAAAAGTAAATTACGCACGCTTCTGTTGCTGGCGCTGAATTTCATTCTTCTGTTTGCTGTCTATCAGCTGTTTCTGCGGGCGGAATCCACCATCGGTATGTATTTGTATCTGGGGGCGGTGGCCGTTCTCGCCGTGGCGTATTACATCGTCAATCGGGGATTCGGCAAGCCCATCACCGACGCAGATACCCTGCCCGACTCCTGGAGCTACAAGGAAAAATGCGACTACGTGGAGCACGTCCGCGCCCGGCACGAGAGTGCCAAAAAGATCCTGTACTGGCTCTTTCCGCTGATTCTGGTGTTGCTGATCGATTTCGTCAGCGTATTTCTGCTCGACGCTCTCCGGGGGATGCATCTATGATCGAGGCCTTTTCCCTGTTCTCCGGCTCCTCGGGGAACGGCACTCTGGTGCGCTCCGGCGGCACATCCATCCTCATTGACGCGGGGCGATCCCGCCGGGCGGTGGGATGTGTGCTGTCGGCGGTGGGCCAATGCGCCGCCGATCTGGCCGGGATATTCATCACCCACGAGCACACGGATCACATCGGTGCGCTGGATCAGCTGTGCAAGCACGAGGGCGTGCCCGTACACGCATCCTGCGGCACGGCGGATGCTTTGCTGCATCACGATTTCGTGCGGGGAAATCTGGTACGCCATCCCGTGATCTACACGGAAACGGTGGGATCGCTGACGGTGAGTGCCTTCCCGCTGCCCCACGACAGCGCCTGTCATGTGGGATACATAGTGCGGGACGAAGACGGCGATGCCATCTGCATCGCCACGGACATGGGTCACATATGTGAAAATCTGCTCACGGCTCTTGCGGGGTGCCGCGGGGCGCTGATTGAGGCCAATCACGACATCGCCATGCTGCGATGCGGGCCCTACCCCGCCTATCTGAAGGCGCGGATTCTGTCCCCCGTGGGGCATCTGTCCAATGAGGACTGCGCCCGGGTGGCGGCCCACGCGGAATCGGTGGGAGTAAAGTTTCTGGCGCTGGGCCATCTATCTGAGGAAAACAACACGCCCAAGCTGGCCCGCGACACCGTAGCCGCCGCGCTGGGCGGATCGGACACCGTGCTTACGGTATGCGATCGGTGCGCGCCGACGAGGATTATGTGAAGCTATATGCCCGCCATAAAAATATCGCACCGCGTTCGCCACTTTTTCTTTGAAGCCAGTGGCGCAAAGAAAAAGTTATCAAAAAGAAACGCCGTTACTTGGGCTACGCCCGAGTTGGAGAGGATCTCCAACTCGCAACCTCTCCACCTTTTAAAAAAGGTGGACCAAAACTTTAAAAACTGTTTTATAACCTTACAACCAAAGGAAACACATCATGAAAGTGACCATATATGCCCACGGCACGCTGGCGGAATCCCACTGGCGGGACGCCTGTGCCGAATACGTAAAACGCCTCACCCGCCTGTGGCCGCTGACCATCGTGGAGGCGGCGGAGGTCCGTCTGCCCCAGAATCCCACGGAGGGGGAGATCGCCCGGGCGCTGGCCACGGAGGCGAAGACGGCGCTCTCAAAGATCTCGCCGCGGGCGTATGTGATCGCTTTATGCATTGAGGGGGAGATGCTGACCTCTCCCGCTTTATCGAAAAAGATGGAGGACGCCGCCGCCCACGGGGCGTCGGAGATCGTGTTTCTCATCGGCTCCTCCTACGGGATGGACGAATCCCTGAAGCGGCGGGCCGATCTCCGGATGTCCTTCTCCCGGATGACCTTCCCCCACCAGCTGGCGCGGGTGATGCTGTGCGAGCAGATCTACCGCGCGGCACAGATCGCCCACGGGGCGCCTTACCACAAATGATCCATTCTGCGAAAGGATGCGGACTCTCCGCCACCCGGATTTTATGAAACTGCGCCATATCCTTCAACTGACCGTTCGGCGGATTCTGCCTGCCGCGGTCCTGATTCTGATCTGCATCGCCACGGCGCTGTTCGCCGGCGGCTATTATACCTTCTCCTTTTTGCAGGGGGAGAACAACATCCTGCCGCCCTCCTTCTTCAGTCCCCTGGGCGATGATGGGGACACGGGCAATGTGGGGGACACGCTGGCCCCCGGCGACAAGGAAACGCCCATCGATATCGTTCTGCCCGACGACAAAACGCCCCAGAACGCCTCCTCCCGGGAGGAAATCGCCGCGCTCAGCCGGAAGATCCCCTTTGATCTTCCCGCGGCCATGACACTGATGAGCGAAGGATTCTCCCGCTCCACGGAGGTTTTCACCCGCCATACCACCCTGTTCGCCCTGGCGGGGGGATTTGATTTCACTCCCATGAAATTCTCTGAATTCAAGGATTACCGGCAGACCGTCCGCTACGAGCAGCCCTATCAGTTCGCGGAAGTGGTTCCCGTATACGAAAAAGAGCAGTACGCCGTGCCCGCGGTGCAGCTGTACATGGGGTATATGCTCCATTACGACGGCATGAACACGGAATTGTACACCGCCGACGGCGTGTATCTGTTCTCCTATCTGTCCGACACGGTGAAGCCGGCCTACACCCGGGACATCTACGGCAATCCGCTGTTCCTCTATCAGCCCCTGGCCAACGAGGCTCCGGTGTATGTGATGGCGGATGCCACGGAATTTGTTCCCTCAGAGTACGATGACGCCCTTCACGGCCGGGGATTGTACTACGATTACGCCCCCTCCTTCGGCATCTCGGACTCCTCCCTGATCCGCATTGCCAGCAAGACCACCACCGTAAACGTGGCTCTGGACGGCACGGAGACCGCCTCCGATTCCCTGATCTGGGCCTACGGATTCTCCCCCACCTGGCGGCGGACCACCTTCCGCTTTACGAACGCCTGGGATTATCGGGAAGATCTGGCGGCGGTGACGGAGGAGGATGGACGGCTGTTCTACATCGGCCCCTACGGCTACGCCGCGTTTACCACCGAGAAGCAGTACTACTACTCCGAGTGGTATGTGCAGGAGTATCTGATGCCGCCGCTGACAAGCGGCCCCGAATCCATCGGATTCTATTACTACGATCACGGGCTGGTCCGGGCCAGACGGCGCGTTATCGACTGGGGCGCCTACAATTACAAGGACATTCTCCGCGTGGCGGTGGATGAGGATTTCCTCATGGACAAAAACGGCAAGGAATTCCCCATTCCCGAGGGGTACGACATCGTTTCCTACTCCGACGGGGTGATCCTTCTCACCCGGGACGGGAAATACGGATACATGGACTACACGGGTGCCTGGATCGCCCAGCCCATCTACGACTACGCAGAGCCTTTCTATGAGGGGCTGGCGGTGGCGGGCTTCGGCGAGGGCGATCGGCTGATGATCGACACCGAGGGCAACATCGTGATCCCCATGGGGCAGTACAACTACATTTCCAACGCCTCCAGCGGCGTCATCGCCGCCTGGCGGGAGGGCGCGGGCTGGTCGATACTGCATAAGATGGCTAAATTTTCATAAATGATGCATGGGTTTTCCACACGCTTTCCAACAACTTGTGGAAAACTTTTGCCTTTTCCTGTGGGAAACAGCGGCTTTTCCGCCACAAGATATGCGGGAGGGCATATGTTCTGCCACCATATAATCGAAATTTTCCGCCAAAAACACCCGTTCTGCGGGAGTTTTCCACAAGGGTTCTTCCCTACCCTGCATTTTCCGACAGGAATTTTTATGCGGCAGGTGATGCATGCGGGCAATCCTTTGCGAAAATGCCCTCCATCCCCCACTGCACAGCCGTATTTTTCACCCATCCGAAAACACTCCCCCACAAACTACACAAAACTGAGGTTTTTATGAATACATCGTTTCTTCCCGTCACCCCGGAGGAAGTCCGGGACGCGGGATACGACACCCCCGATTTCGTCTACGTATTCGGTGACGCGTACGTGGATCATCCCTCCTTCGGCCCGGCGATCATCTCCCGGATGCTGGAAAAAGAGGGATTCATGGTGGCCATGCTGCCCCAGCCGGACTGGCGGGACACCACCGATTTCAAGAAATTCGGCCGGCCGCGGCTGGGATTTCTGGTGTCCGGCGGCAACATCGACTCCATGGTGGCCCTCTACACCGCCGCCAAAAAGCGGCGCGGGGAGGATTTTTACTCCCCCGGATGCAAGGCGGGCTTGCGGCCTGACCGGGCCACCATCGTTTACTGCAACCGGATAAGAGAGGCTTACGGCGACGTGCCCATCGTGATCGGGGGTCTTGAGGCATCTCTGCGCCGTTTCGCCCACTACGATTACTGGGACAACAAGGTGCGCCGCTCGATCCTTGTGGACTCCCGGGCGGATCTTCTCTCTTACGGCATGGGGGAGGCCTCCATCACCCGCATCGCCCATCTTCTGGGCCGGGGCATCCCCGTGAAGAAGATCCGGGACGTGCGGGGCACGGCCTGGCTCGGCCGGCGGGGTGACGCGATCCACTTCCCCTGCGCCATGGGCGAGGACGAAAACGGGGAGCCCAAGGGATACGATTACGATCGGCTGAAAACGGACAAGCGGGCTTACGCCCAGGCGTTTGCCGTACAATACAAAAACAACGACGCTATCTGCGGCCGCGCCATCGTGGAATACTACGATGACCGGATGCTGGTGGCCAATCCGCCCATGCCGCCTCTGGAGGAGGCGGAGTTGGATGCGGTCTACGCCCTGCCCTACACACGGACGTACCATCCCATGTACGAAAAGATGGGCGGCGTGCCGGCCATTTCCGAGGTGAAATTCTCCATCACCCACAACCGGGGATGCTTTGGCGGATGCAATTTCTGCGCGCTGGCGTACCATCAGGGGCGCTCCGTGCGGGCCCGGTCGATTGAGAGCTGTGTGGCGGAGGCGAAACAGATTGCCGCCATGCCGGATTTCAAGGGATACATCCACGATGTGGGCGGTCCCACCGCCAACTTCCGCGGCCCGGCTTGTGAGAAGCAGAAGGAGCACGGCGTATGCATGAACCGGCGGTGTCTGGTGCCGAAGCCCTGCCCCCAGATGAAGACAGATCACTCCGATTACATCCGTCTTTTGGAGGCCATTGAGGCGGTGCCGGGGGTGAAAAAGGTATTCATCCGCTCCGGCATTCGGTTTGATTACATGATGGCGGACAAAAAGGACGATTTCTTCCGCAAGCTGGTGCGGGATCACGTGAGCGGCCAGCTGAAGGTAGCGCCGGAGCACTGCTCCTCGGGGGTTCTTGCCTGCATGGGCAAGCCGGATGTGGCGGTGTACGACGCTTTCCGGGCGAAATTCCACAAGCTGTCCGAGGAAGCGGGACGGAAGCAGTTCCTGGTTCCTTATCTGATGTCCTCCCATCCGGGAAGCACCCTGGACGATGCCATTGAACTGGCCCTGTACACCAAGCGGATCGGTCTCGCCCCGGAGCAGGTGCAGGACTTTTATCCCACGCCGGGCACGGCATCCACCGTGATGTACTACACGGGCATCGATCCCTTTACGATGAAGGAAGTTTACACTCCCACGGATTATCAGGAAAAGCGGTTGCAGCGGGCTCTGCTCCAGTGGCGGCGGCCGGAGAACCGGGCGCTGATCCGGGAGGGGCTCATCCGCGCCGGTCGGGAGGATGCGCTCAGGGAACTGTTGGGAGGAAGGTCCGCTGCCGGCGGAAGGTCCGCTGCCGGCCCGTCGAAAAACGGCAAAAAAACCGCTCCCAAGGGAAGCGGGCGGCCGCAGGGAGCGAAATCCACGGCGAAACCGGGAAAATTCTCCGATAAAAACGGACGGAAAGGCGGGGGGACACATGGCACAGCCAAAGCGAAGCGTCGGTAAGATGCTGTCCGCGCTGAGCGCGGGTCTGTTCTGTCTGGGCGGGATCTACTATGGACTGCTTCTGTGGGATTCCTTTTGCATGATGCGGTACACCATCCGGGAAACAGCGGACGGGCTGGTGATGGAAACGGGCGGCATCCCGGGACGGGCGATTCCCTATCTGGTGGCCATGGTCCTGCTGGCGGTGTTCGCCGCGGTGCAGATTGCGGCCTGCTTCCGCCCGGCATGGGGGATGATTGCCTCCCTGGCGGCTCTTATGCCGGTTCTGTTCCCTTTGTTCACGGATGTGGCACTGGCGGAATTCACCCGGGTGGGCTGGGTATACCCCGCGTCGCTGATCAAATTTATCCCCTTTGCCATGTCCTGTCTGCTGTGGCTTTTGCGGGGAATTTTCTTCCCCGAAAGCCGTACGGAATCGGGAACATAATCCCGCTGAGTTCGTCTGATTTCGTGTTCTTTCCGAAACAGTTTTCCGCGGCAGGATCTATCCATTTACTTTACGGCGGGAAGCGGTGTGCCGGCGGCACCCCCTCCGCAAACAAGGAAAGATATTATGGAATTTATAAATAGTTTTTTGTACGTTTTTTTCATTGGCGTGCTCTCCAATTTTACCTCCGCCGCCGCAGATCGGTCGAAATTTCGCTACGACAAATTTCCCTACCGCGCCTTTGGCTGGGAGCGGGACGGGAAAATCTATGAAAAGATCGGCATCCGCCGCTGGAAGGAAAAGCTGCCGGATATCAGCCGCCACTCTCCCCTGATTATGCGGAAGCAGGTGACGGTACATATGCGCAGTGTGGAGATCCGCCGTCTGATCGCGGAAACCTGTGCCGCCGAGCGCACCCATGTCCGTCTCAGTCTGGCATCGGGCATCATCATCTTCTTCTGGAAAAACAAGGTGGGCGTATATCTGTGGGTGCTGTGCATTCTGGGCAATCTGCCCTTTATTCTGATCCAGCGGTACAACCGCCCCCAGTTGATCCGATTGCTGGAACGCACGAAACGGCGGGAAGCGCGCCTTGCCATCCGAAGCGATGGGACGGAGGAGCGGGAGGAACTACCAAACAGAACCATCAGTGAGGCCGTATAACCATGATCGATTACAGAAAATTTCGCCTCTCGGCGATTCACTCCCCGGAGTTTTCCCATTTGAAAATGCTTTTGTACTGGCCCGTTTTCTTCGTTCTCTTTATGATTGAGGAGCGGGTATTGCAGCTGAATTACCGTCCCATGCACTGCGCGCTGGATGACATCATTCCCTTCTGCGAATGGTTTCTGATCCCGTATCTGTTCTGGTTTGTGTTCATGGTGGGCATGATTGTCTACTCCCTTCTCTGGGATGTGGACGCCTTCCGCCGATTCATGAAATTCATCATGTTTACCTACACCGTGACGCTGATTATCTATCTGGTATATCCGTCCATGCAGAATCTGCGCCCCGCAGAATTTGAGCGGGACAATGCGCTGACCCGCTTTATGGCATCCTATTATGTGTTCGACACGAACACCAATGTGTGTCCCTCCATGCACGTGATCGGATCCGTGGCCGTTCTGTGTGCCGCCTGGAACAGCAAGGCCTTTTCCACCACCCCCTGGCGGATCGCCTTTACGGTGGTGACGCTGCTGATCTCCTTCTCCACCGTGTTTCTGAAGCAGCATTCCTTTGTGGATGTGCCGCCGGCATTTCTGCTCAGCGCGGCAGGCTGGTGGGTGGCTCATCACGATTTCCGCCGCCCGGCGGTGAAATCCCCGGTGACAAAATCCCTGCGGGAAGGATGAATCCGAATAAGGATGTGCCAATCTCCTCATTCCAGATAAGAAAATATTGATATACTGACGCCACAGGAAATATCCTGTGGCGTTTTTATGCCCAAAATCATACATACTTTAAAAAGTAAATCCCACGATGCATGGGAAGCATCGTGGGATGGGTTCAAGAAAGATATCAGTTTTTCTTTGTGATAATCTGATCCGGGAACACGGAAGCATTGATAAGGTCGGCAGGGTCGATCTCTAATGCGTCGGCAATATCGAAAAACACTTCCAGAGAAAAACCGTTGGCAATACCAGGTGCTTCAATGGCGCTGACCAGAGAACGGCTGATCTCAGCTTTCTCGGCCAACTTCTCCTGTGACATACCTTTCAGTTTTCGCAAGGCTGCGATTGCCACGCCTAACTGTATAAAACGATCTCTGTTCTTGAAAGAAACTTCTTTACTCATTACCCCATACCTTCCCGGAACTTTGTATAATAAAATTATACTTTTATTCGGAATTTTATTCTGTGTTTAACAGTAAGCACTTGATTATTTTAGTGAGCAATGGTATAATATAAGCGGCATTTGTTTTCAAGCGAGAGCAAATAACCAATACAATCACTCCGGCCGCTATACATACAAGTTAAGATTGATGAGACTGCGAACCGGCAGCCAGTGACTTCCTGCGACCGGTCTTGATGGAATGGTAAGAGATAGCGTGTCGTGTGAGATTGCCCATCGGACGGTTTGGTTCGATGGGCATAATTTTTGCATGGAGAGAAAATGGAAATATACACAGTCAGCCTGTTCGGTCACAGACAGATAGACGATCCCTTTTCCGTTGAACGCGTACTTGAAATAATGGTCCGACAGCTGCTTGCGGAAAAAGAGTATGTCGAGTTTCTTGTGGGCAGGGATGGCGAGTTTGACTTACTGGCGGCTTCGGTCATCAAACGATGCCGCCGAGCTGTGGGAGAAGAAAACAGCGCCTTGATCTGGATGCTGCCATATCCGACGGCAGAGTACCGCGATCATGAGGAAGAGTATCTGAATTATTACGACGCTGTGGAAGTTTCGCAAAACGCCGCAGGCGCACATTTCAAGTCTGCCATGCAGATACGCAACCGGGAAATGGTTGACCGTTCCGATCTCGTGATCTTCTGCGTGGAACACCAAAAAGGCGGAGCCTATCAGAGCATGCGCTATGCAGAGAAGCAGGGAGTCCCCTTCATCAACATTTCCCAAAATGGAAAATGCCATTAGATCCGCACAGCAGAACAAACGTGAATAGCAGCAAGGCGAAATGAAAAAACGGCATAGGCGTTAAACTATACCGTTTCTCTCTTGCCTTCCAATGTTTTCTGAATGGGACCACATCGGACACATCCTTTTTTCTCTTGCGAACGGTGTCGATCTGTGGTATACTGGAGATAACAATCCAAGAATCACGGTAGGATTTTCACATGAGCAAACGAATGTTGGCGGCGGGGCTTCTTCTGGCCATCGTCATGTTTTTCCCCGGCTGTGGGGGCAAAAACAAAGGCGATGTGCTGGGGCTGATGTACCATCATCTAGTGGAGGATCCCGCACAGGCCACGGCCTGGATCACCACGCCCGACGAATTGCGGAACAATCTGACCGATCTGCAGGCGCTGGGCTATCGGCCTCTGTCGCTGGAGGATTACGCGGCGGAAAACTACGATCCCATGGGGGATTATTTCATCGTGACCTTTGACGACGGGTATTTGTCCAATCTGACGCTGGCCGGTCCCGTTCTGGAGGAGATGGGCATTCCCGCGGCGATTTTCGTGATTACGGGGTGCGTGGGCACGCCGGAATACATGACGTGGGAAGATCTGCGCACGGCCCGGGATGGGGGGGTATTCACGCTGTACTCCCACACCCACTCCCACAAAAGCGCGCCGGACATGACCACGGAGGAATTCCTCGCCGATGCGGCGGTGGCGTGGGCGGAATTGACGGCCCATCTGGGGGAGGGGGAGCATAAGATTCTGTCCTATCCCAACGGGGCATACACGAAGGAAAGCATGAAGGCCCTGCGGGCGGCGGGATACGAGATGCTTGTGATCCAGGAAAAGCCGGACTGGTACCGGGAATCGCGGCACGGGCGCTTGCTTTTGCGGGTGAACGTGCCCGGCCGGGGGGCGGATATGAAGGAGATTGCCAACTATCACCGCACCCGGTGCGGTGTGGGGAAGTTACAGTGAGGGGGGAACAAAATGAAACAAAACGATGCTGCATCCGCCATGCGGAAATATCTGTGGCTGCGTACAGCCGTTTTATTTTCCTATCTTTTGTTATATTATATCCTGGCGGAGTGCTGGGCTGCGTACAGCGACTCCCTTCTTCTCCTTTTGCTTCTTGTGGCCGGAATAGTTTTGCTGGCACGCAAGACTTCCCCCGCCATCATCGGCTATCTGTACAAAAGGACTCTGTATCCCTTTTTGTATGTGGAAATGGATCCCGCCAAATACAGGGAAGCCGTATCCTGCAATAAATGGCACGTGCCCTATGAGTGGGAGCTGATTGTGGCCGCGGTACACGGCGGCGACGGAACGGAGGCGGTCAGCCGGATCACAAAAGCATTGCAGAAAAAGATTTCGGCAAAAAACAAGCTTTTTTATCTGTCCCTGCTTGCCCAGGTGTATTTTCACGCGGACGATAAGGAGAAGCTGGAGGCTGTCTGCCATGCTTTTGATAAAACACTGCTGAGATGCAGAAATCCGGAAAAACAGCGCCGGGATCATCCCATGTTTGGATTTTATCGCCTTTTTCTGGAGGGAGATTACGCCGGATGCCTGGAGTATCCGGACATGCTTCTCAGCAAACTGAAATTGTCCGATCCTGCGTATTCCTTTGCGCGCATCAAGGACATCTATGCCCGCGCTTTTGTGATGTACAAAGCGGGAAATTACAGCGGAGCAAAATCTGGCTTTACGGAAGTCACCGAAACGGCTCCGAAAATGTATATCGGTCAGCTGGCTCAAAAATATCTCACCGCCATGGAAACGGGCGAGGAGGTAAACCATCCCGAAATCCTGCCGGATGCGGATTTCGCCGTATACACCCCGGCGCAAAAGAAAAAGATCCGGTGGCAAAAGGGAATTCTCAACACGCTTCTGGCTCTTGCTATTGCTCTCGTATTGGTATCTGTAGTGCGCGGTTTTCTTTCCGCTCCCCTTTATGGTTGGGTATTTACCGAGGACGACTGTGCCGCCATCTTTCAGCTCTCCGCCGAAGAGTTGCTGGCAGAGGATCCCGAAAAACACGGGCTTCCCGCGGATTTCTTTGATGAATATTCCATCGAAGAAAACGGAAACCTCATCCTTTGGTTAAATAAAAAACAACTGTCCGCCCTGCGGCACTCCCCTCTCCTCACGTCCAGCGGCAATCCTCGTGTAGAGATCTCTCCGGACGGCCGGGAAGTCGTCGTGCATGCCTACCGTGAGACAATCCATGAAGATATACACGAAGCGTTTCAGAATATATACAAAAAAGCTCTGCTGATGCAGGAGTTGGACCGTATCCCCGGGGAGGACTGGGAGATCGTATTCATTGTCCGCGACGGTGTGACCGGAGAGGAATACTATCGGAATCTGTGGCCGGAAGAATGCAAAGAATTTTATCCTGAGGATTACCCCCTCCATGCCCTACCTCAATAATGCACAAAAGGATGTGCCCGATCGGGCACATCCTTTTTCTTTTATTCTCTTTTCACGAAAAATGCTGGAGCTGCAAGGCGTCCGCCATGGCGGCGGTGAAGATCTGCGCTTCCTGTACCGTATTGCGGTGGGACAAACTGACGCGGATGGTGGCATCCGCCTCCTTATCCGTCAGGCCGAAGGCGGTCATGGCCCGGCTGATGTTCCGCGAGCGGGCGGAGCAGGCCGATCCGGCGGAGACGCAGATGCCCCGGCTGGAGAAGAAATTCAGCAGCGTTTCGCTGCGGATGCCGGGGACCGTCAGGCTGATAATGTGATCGATTCCCTTGAGGGGCGTATTCACCCGCACGGCGTCCCCGTAGGGGGCAAGGCCGGTGAGGATCGCATCGCGCACTTCTTTTACACGCTGGGCGTTGTCGGCAAAATTCTCCGCCGACAGGCGGCAGGCCTCGCCGAATCCCACGATGCCGGGCATATTCTCCGTGCCGCCGCGGAATCCTTCCTCCTGGCCGCCGCCGGGAGTCATGGCGATGAGCCGGCGGGCTTTGAAGATGGGCGCGGCCACAAAAAGCGCGCCGATTCCTTTGGGGCCGCCGATTTTATGGGAACTGACGGTGACCATATCCGCGCCCAGGGCGGCGGGGGTAAAGCGGACTTTGCCGAAGGCCTGCACCGCGTCCGTATGGGTGACGCAATCGGGGGACAGGGCGCGAACCGCGGCGAAGGCGGATTTCACATCGTACAGCGCGCCGCTTTCGTTATTGACCAGCATGAAGCTGGCCAGGATGGCGCCGTCGGCGTTGTCGCGGAGGTAATTCATATCAAGGGCGCCGCCCCGGGTAGGCACCCGGCAGACGGTGAACCCGTCGGCCTCCAGCCGTTTCATGCATTCCTCCACGGCGGGATGCTCGCTGTCCGTGGTGAGGATTTTCCCCCGGCTGCCGCCCCTCTCGGGACGCCGCTTGGCGTAGACCGATCCCAGAATGGCCAGCTGATCCGCCTCGGTACCGCCGGAGGTAAAGAGGATCTTCCCCTCCGTTTCCCGACGGATGCCCAAGGCACGGGCCACGTCCCGGCGGCTTTCCTCCAGAATCGCCCGGGCGCGGATGCCCGCGGCATGGACGGAGGAGGGATTGCCCCACGCCTCGGCGAGGACGTGGGTGATTTTTTCGATGACGGCGGGGTAGGGCGCGGTGGTGGCGCTGTTATCAAAATAGATCGTATTCATTATTTCCAGCGGAAGTTGTCCAGGATGGCGTTGATCTCCTCCGTATGATCCACAGCGGAGGAGGTGATCTCGGTGATGGTGATCAGATAGGCGGCAGAGTGGCGGACGGTGATCACCTGGGTATAGCGGAAGGTATTCTCCGCCAGCTTGCCGGTGTAGACGTACTTTTCGGCCGCCAGGCCGTCCAGCAGCATGGATGTGGAGGATTCCACGGTGAACTCGGAGAACACGCTCTCAAATTCACCCTTGTACATTTCCCACACATCGGCGGGGGTATCGTCCGCGTAGGGCGTTTCCCACGTCATGACGGACACGCTGGTGGGATCGGCGGAGGATTTGAAGGCGGACACCATGCCGCCGGACATATCCAGACGCCATCCCGCGGGGACGAACAGATAATAATCCACGATATCGCCGGAGGCCAGCGTCATGCCGTCGGGCACCTCCACCTCGGTGGGATTCTTCTGGCAGGCGCACAGGGCCAGGGTCAGCACGGCCAGCAGCGCGCACAGGATTTTCACGGATGTTTTCATGTTGGAAACCTCTCTTGTATGGAATGATTATTGAAATGCACTTGTTTTCATGGGGGAGACAGAGGGAACGGTTTGCTAAAACTCCGGGGTATAGGCGGCGGTGGCGGCATCCGCGTCCTGGGAATAGCCGTCAAAGCCCAGCGCCGTGGCCCGGTCGCGGACAAATTCGTACTCGAAGGTGGTCACCCGGCGGCGCAGGGTGGGATATTCCGCGGGGGCAAATTCGGGGGTATACTGCCGCATCAGGGACAAAATCACGGAATCGGGGGGGACGGTATCCGCCACCGCCGTGAGGGCGGCTTCGCTGTCCCGGCGGCATCCGGGCAGCACCAGATGGCGGACGATGACGCCCCCCAGCAGCCGATCTCCATCCCAAACGGGGCGGCCGGCCACGGACACCATTTCCGCGAGGGCGGCCCGGGCCATCTCCACGTAATCGGGGGCGGCACTGTATTTTTGTGCCACGGCGGCGGTGCCGTACTTGAAATCGGTGAGGAACACATCCACCAATCCCCGGCAGGCGCGGACGGTGTCGGGATTCTCATACCCGCCCGTATTCCACACCACGGGGATGGAAAGCTTGTCCTTGATTTGCCGCAGGGCCGCCAGAATATCCCCCGCGTACTGGGTGGGGGAGACCAGATCGATACAGGACGCGCCCGCTTCCGCCAGGCGGAGCATTTCATGGGCCAGGCGGGGGATGTCATAGACCGCGCCCACCGCGCCCCGGGAGATATCCCGGTTCTGGCAAAAGACGCACCGGAGGGGGCATCCCGCAAAGAAGATGGCACCGGCACCCGGACCTGCGATCAGGCAGGGCTCCTCCCAGGGGTGGAGCATGACTTTCGCCACGCGGATCTCACGGGAGACGCCGCAATAGCCGACCGCGCCGGCGGCCCGATCCGCCCCGCAGCGGCGGGGACACTGGGTACATCCCATACTCAGTCCTCCTCGCCCAAGGAGGCGCGGATCTGCTCGGGGGTCAGGCGGATCACCCGGCTGTTGCCCGCGTAGTCCCGGGCTTCGATATACAAAGGATCGAGGAAATCGTACTGCTGCAGATCCATCACGGCGGTGATCTCCGTTTGGCCGCTGCAGGCGTACATACCGCCCGCCGGCAGATAGGAGTAGGTGCCGTCGTAGGCAAACAAATTGCCCAGCAGGCGGTCATCCTGCGCCGTGACGGTGAGGGACAGGATTCCGTCCTCGGTTTTGCCGATACTATAGGATACCACATCGGGACGCTCGCTGTCCAGCAGTACGGTGAAATTCATTGTATCCTCGGCGGATCCCAGATCGCCGAAGGAGGTATTGACGCGGATTTCGCACGTATACGCCCCGTCGGGGAAGATATACTCCCCGTTATCCGCGGCGGTGAAATCCCACAACTCGATCCGGGGAAGATCCCGGCCGCTGCGGGACACGCCCGCTTTTTTCTCTTTATGGACAACCCGGCCGTCGCTGTCCCGGAATGTCACATGGATTTCGTCGATATCCCGCAGGGCGCTGAGGGACAGAAGCAGTTTGCCGCCGCTGCGGAGGATATTGTACATGGGATCGTAAATCTCCCCGGGGAACACGGAGGGATTGTTGACGCCGATGAGGGAATCCGAGGATTCCGCCCCGGCGCCCCGGCGCACATAGAGGGAGCTTTTCGCCACCATGGCATCCTCGTCGTCGTAGACGGTGGTATCGATGAGGGGAGCCCGGCTCCAATCTCCGATAAAGGTGGTAAAGGGATGGGACACGGCCTGCCCGGCCTCATCGGTGAGGGTGACAAAGCCGTCCACGTAGTAGCCGTTTGCAAAGACCGCGTCCATATTCTCCCGCAGAGCTTTAGGCAGAGTCAAGCGGATGTACACCGATGCCTCCTCCCCCGGATCCAGGGTCAGGGTGGGGGTATGATGCTCTTCCGCCGCCGTGTGGATATTCCGATGGGAATCGCCCAGGAACACCGTTGCCTCCGTCAGGGGATCGATATGGCCCGTCAGGATTCCCTCCGACCATCCGTCGCCGAAGACGGCGGCGCTGATTTCGTATTTCTCGGTGCGATCGGTGGTATTCTTCACCCGGAGATCCACATAGGTGGTCCAGTACCGGGTATTTCCGCAGGCGGAAAGGGGGGCGTTTTCTGTATTGATCAGATAGATATCGGGGATCGTGCACTCGTCATGGACGTATCCCGCGCCCGCCGATCGGGGGGACAGGGGATCCCCATCCGCATCCAGGAGGGGAGTGGCGGACTGGGTAAGCAGAGGCAGAACATCCGCCATGGACAGTCCTGCCCGGCGGCAATACTGGGCGCACCGCGCCCCGTAGCCTGCGGCGGCGGCCGCCGCATAGGATGTGCCCGACACTTTCGAGAAATTCCCGTCTCCGCTGAGGGCGGCGCTGACCGCCGCATCCAATCCCTCTCCGTCGCACACGAAGGACACGGTGGCCGTAAGGGAATCGTTCAGTCCGGCGGCGGAGAAGGCGGCCAGTCCCTTAGGCACCTCCCGGAACACGGCCAAAACCGCGCCCCGATCGGCCAGGTGCTCGCCCATTTCTTTGGTGATCATCACGGCGGGGATGGGGGCACCCTCCAGCGCCATACGGGACACGCCGTCCCCCTGATCCACCACGATCAGGCCCACGGCCCCCGCTTCGGCGGCAATCCGGGCCTTCTCCACAAAGGAGATCTCGCCCCGTTTTACTACCGCCAGCTTTCCTTCCACGTCGATGCCGTTGTATTCTTCTCGGTGGCCTACGCCCTCCATCCACGCAACGGGAATCTTCTGTCCGGCAAACATCCGGGAAAAGGGCATCCCGAAATATTCCTCACAGGAATCGGTATAGGCCACGTCCGTTTGCTCCTTCCCCTCCACCTGCAAGGTGAAGGTGCGGATCTCCCGATAGGGATCCCCTGCCGCGCCCACCAGGGTCAGATAGGACAGATTGGCCGCATCCGTCAGGGTACTGCGATCCGTATACAGAACGGGTACGCTTTTGCGGATGGCCTCGGCACTCAGATCCCCGGCTCCGCAGAACACACCCACGCCCACCTCGTGGGCATCCGCCAGGGCGGACTGCAATTCCTCCGTGGGAGTCAGACCGTAGGTATGGAGCACCACCGAAACGGCGCCCAACCGGAGCGCGTCGCGGATGGCCCGGGCGGCGCAGGCACTGTCGATCTTGGAGGATCCGTCCGCCGCCGCTTTCATCAGAAGCAATTGGGCATGGGGGGCGATGCCGGAATAGGATGGATCCCGGGTGACGGTGCCGTCCTCCGCCGCCATATCGCCCTTGCCCTCATGGAAGCCGGCCGCGATGGAGGCGGCGGAAGTGCCGTGCATGGAAATGTTTTCCACATTTTCATCCCCGTCGGTGTAATCGTACACGAAGGGGAGTTTTTCGCTGATATAGTATTTCTCGCCGAATAGGCGGGTGACGGTGGCCGCATCGATCCCGCCCTCCGGGGGGGCGGCGGCGAACACGGGATGGCTCACGTCAAATCCCGCGTCGATCACGGCGATGGCGGTGCCCGCCCCGCTGTAGTCGCTCAGGCGGCGGGACGCGTCCCCCTCGGCGGCATCCTCCCACCGGTAGGGATGGTATTCGCCCGTGCCGTCGTCGGCGGACAGGGAAGGGATGCAGGGGAGCAGGAGTGCCGCGCTCAGGCAGGCACTGAGGAGTCGTTTATTCCATTTCATATGCTTATTCCCCCTTTCCGCTGTCCAGATAGTGACGGTACACGGTCACGTTGCCCGCGAAATCCTCCGCGCGCACGTACACGTATTCCAGATCCGCAGGCAATTCCGCCCGGATCTCGGCAGTATGCACATCGGGATCGTAGGCCGGGGTGAGGATTTCGTTGACGGCGTAGGTGTCCTCTCCCGTGGGCAGGTAGATCCGCAATTCTTTCAGGTATCCGTTATCGGACACGGCGGCGGTAAGGATCCCGTCCCGGGCGGTGCAGGAGGTGATCTTAGGTTTGGCGGTATCCACCATCATGGGGATATCCATCACCTGCACGCCGCCGCTGAAGGAGGTGAGGGTCACGCGGATGGTGTACGCCCCGTCCTCCCAGATGTATTTTTCATTGAACCCGTCCGATCCGTCCCATAAATGGAGCAGGGTATGGGTGAGTTTCCCCTCATCCACATAACTTTTCGGGATGGAGGTGCCCACGTTCTTGAAGACCCTCTCGCCCCGGGCGTCGAAGACTTCGATAGTACATTCGCTGATGTGGCGCAGGGGCTTCATGGTCCAGAAGACCCGCTCCGCCGATCCGTCCCCGTTGGGGGAGAACATGAACAATTCGGACAGAACACCGCTGTCCGTTTTCCCGGCGCAGAAGGCGACGGTATCGCTTTCCTGATAGATGTACTGCCCGCCGTAGTAGCTCTCGTACCCGTCCCAGTCCCCGCCGTCCATCATGGGGGCGTGGGACCAATCTCCCGCGAAGGAGAGGAAGGGAGTGGAGGCCTGATGCCGGCCCTGCTCATCCTCGGCGATGACGTAGCCTTCCAGATAAAATCCGTTTTGGAAAATCGCTTTGTGGCTTTCCATATAGGCGGGGTCCACCGTCACATCCAGATGGAGGGACGTGCTCTCGCCGCCCCGGAGGGTGCAGAGAATCGCCCCGCTTTCCGCATCCAGGCGAATATGCTCGTTCAATTCCAATCGGGTGACGGCGGGCACTTTCTCCGGCAGATAGGTGGTATACCAGACGCCGTCCTTCTCCACGGCCCGATCGGTGACGGTCTCGCAGCGGAGGGTGACGGTTTTCTCCTCCTCACCCCGGTTGGTCAAGGTCAGGGACAGGGAAAACTCTCCCGTGTTCCCGTCACCGAAGGTGATGGAGCCCCGTCGGTCCTCGCTGGTCATGAGGATATCCCCGGGCAATGCGGACAGCACGCCCGCGCCCTGTCCCCGGGGGGAGAGGGGAATGCCGTTTTCCTCCCGCAGAGGCTCGGCGGCGGACATCAGCGATGCTTTCACATACGCATACCGCACGGCGGGGGGCATGGCTTGCAGCATATCCCGATTCTCACTGATAAAGGCCGCGGCCATGCCCGCGATCTGGGGGGCGGCCATGGACGTGCCCGACATGACGGAATAGGCTCCGCCCACGTCGGCGGAGATCACATAGGATCCCACGGCGCAGATGTCCGGTTTCAGGGTCAGATCCGAGGAGG
This sequence comes from Eubacteriales bacterium, assembly GCA_045539595.1. GTDB lineage: Bacteria > Bacillota > Clostridia > Oscillospirales > CAG-272 > SIG701. The sequence goes on from JAZQFQ010000077.1 coordinate 20,874, forward strand.
GGCCGTAGGAGGAATAGGATGCCACGCCCCGGGCGGCGGCAGGGAACACGCCCTCTTTTTTGGAAACGGTGATGGCTTTACCCTGCTGTTTGGACAGAAATTCACCGTCCTTATGGCTGACGGTAACGGCGGGGATGGGGGAATCCGTACCCACCGTCATGAGAAACGCCTCCCCATCCGGCTGGGGATCGTACACGATAACGCCGATGGCGCCGTGTTCGGCGGCTGTTTTGACTTTTTCCTCAAAGGAGATCTCCCCGCGGCGGATCAGGGCGATCTTGCCGGTGACGAAGAGGGTATCGTAATCGGAATCCCGGCCCACGCCGCCTACCACGGCCAGGGTGGTACTCTTGCCGCCCAGGGCTTCCGCCAGGGTGGGGATCTGATCCAGGGAGGCTTCACTTGAATGATCGTAGACGATCTTCCGGCCCGCCACCTCCACATAGCCCGCGTAGAGAATGCGGTTGACGGCGGCGCCCACGGCCAGGGTGCCATCCAGCACCGCCGGCTCGCTGACCAGCCCGTAATCGGGAGCATCGGCGCGGAAGGCATCGGAGGTAGCTCCCATGGAGCCGGCACGGCCGTTGTTGCCGATGGCGCAGATCACATGGACGCCCTTACTTTGGGCACTGCGGATCACCTGGGCCAGGCGGGACATGGCGATCACCGTGGAGGAGAGGGCCAGGGTGCCCAGGCTCAGATTGATCACGTCCGCGCCCATTTTCACCGCGTCCTCAATGGCCATGATCAGGGTATGCTCCTTGCAGGAGTTATTGGCATCGAACACCTTCATCAGAAGAAGCTGGGCGCCGGGGGCGGTGCCGTACAATTCCCCCGATCCGGCGGCGATGGCGGCTACGTGGGTACCGTGGGTGGAGGTACAGAGCACATCCGTATCGCTGTCGCCGTAGTCGTAGGCGAAGGGAATTTTTTGGGACACATAGGTGTCCGTGATCTTCTCCCGGGTCTGGCGGTAGATGACGTAGGTATCCCGGAGCAATTCGGGCAAGTCTTCTTTTGTGATTTTGCCCTCCACGCCGTCGGGCATCGTGAAGGAGGGATGCTCCACGTTGAATCCCGTATCGAGGATGGCGATGAGTGCGCCCTCGCCGGTATGGGGATCGTCGGAGCGGATCACGCCATCCCGGGGATCGATCTCGTTTCCGTCGTAGGATTTGCCGCGGGATGCCGCGGGGGCGGCAAATTCCGCACTCCGGCTGACGGTGATGACGCCGGGGGCGGCCCGCAGGGCGGGAAGCTGATCCGCCGGCAGGGACAGGGCCAGGGTGTTTATCAGATCGTATTCAAAAAGCACATCCTCGCCCCGGACCCGGGACAGAATCTCCTGCACCGACGCGTCGGCGGTGGTATCCACCAGGACGACCACCTCCTCAGAGTAATGGGGGGCGGCGGCGGTGATGGGCCAGAGCAGGATGGCGGAGGCAAGCAAGGCGGAAACCGTGCGGAGCACAGAAACAGATTTCATCGGCACATACCTTTTATGTATAAGAATGGATGGTATCATTATAAAGGAAATCCGGGGCGAAAACAATGCACAAGGTGTAAACATGACAAAATCCGGGGATTTATTTTGGGTGGGGAGGCATAAAAGGAGGTGTCGCATTTAGCAATGCGTCACCTCCGCGAGCCTCCCCTTGGCCGCAGATGCGGCCATTTTTGCCCGATATGGGCAAAAACACGGGCAATCTCGCCGCAAATTTCAGCGTGTTTTCGAATTTTTACGTCGCGAACGTAAAAATTCGGGGCTGTTGCATCTAAATGCAACAGCCCCTTTTGACTATACAGGTGATTGCAGAATGTTCTCCTCCCGGATGCCCGCGTCACGGGCGTATTGTTCCCATATATCAAACTGATAGCACAGATTTTGTGCGCTGTGGGCATC
>JAZQFQ010000078.1:0-3768 GCA_045539595.1 Eubacteriales bacterium
GTACAATACACCTCCCTGCTACGCAATTTATGTTGCAGGTCTTGTGTATAAATGGATACTTGGTCTTGGCGGTCTTGATGCCATGAAGAAAATCAACGAGGAAAAAGCAAAAATTCTTTATGATTATCTTGATTCTTCCGATTTCTTTAAAGCATGTGCCGACAAAGAATGCCGTTCTATGATGAACGTTACCTTCGTGACCGGCAACGCAGATCTCGACAAGAAGTTCGCGTCCGAGGCAAGCGCGCAGGGGCTCAAGAATCTAAAGGGACACCGCTCGGTTGGCGGTATGAGAGCTTCGATCTACAACGCAATGCCCTACGAGGGTGTTGAGAAACTCGTCGCATTCATGAAAGAATTCGCCGAGAAAAATCCTAAATAACCGAGGACACGATCATGGCTAAAATTCAACTTCTGAATAAAATTTCCAAAGTAGGCCTGAAACAGTTTGACGACAAGTACGAGATCGGTGATGCGATTGCCGATCCCGATGCGATCCTCGTCCGCTCCGCCGCTATGCACGACATGGAGTTCGGTGCTTCTCTGAAAGCCATCGGCCGTGCCGGTGCCGGCGTAAACAACATTCCTGTGGATCGCTGTGCCGAGGAAGGCATTGTAGTATTCAACACTCCCGGTGCCAACGCCAACGGCGTGAAGGAACTGGCGGTAGCCGCTCTCATGCTGGCTTCCCGCGATATCGTAGGGGGTGTTCAGTGGGCCAATTCCCTGACAGCCGATGTGGCCAAGTCTGTGGAAAAAGGCAAGTCCGCTTTCGCCGGCAATGAGATCATGGGCAAGACTCTGGGCGTAATCGGCCTGGGTGCCATCGGCGGTCTGGTCGCCAATGCGGCTAAATCCCTGGGTATGGAAGTTATCGGATGCGATCCGTACATCACCATCGACGGCGCATGGCATCTGTCCCGCTCCATCCAGAAAGCGGCTACGTACGATGAAATTTTCGAGAAGGCAGACTACATCACCCTGCACGTTCCCGCTACTCCCCAGACCAAGAATATGATCTGCGCCGAATCCATCGCCAAGATGAAGCCCGGCGTGCGCATCATCAATCTGGCCCGTGCGGATCTGGTCAATGCGGCCGATCTGAAGGCTGCCATTGAAGAAGGTAAGGTTGCCTCCTATGTGACCGACTTCCCCACCGAGGAAACCATCGGTGTCAAGGGCATCGTAACCATTCCTCACCTGGGTGCATCCACCGAGGAGAGCGAAGACAACTGCGCTGTGATGGCCGCCAACGAGCTGATCGACTATCTGGAAAACGGCAACATCAAGAACAGCGTGAACTTCCCGAATCTGAACCTGCCTCACACTGCGGCTCACCGCGTGGTGATCCTGCACAAGAACATCCCCAACATGATCGCCCGCATCACCGGTTCCCTGGCGGATCAGAACATCAATATCGAGAATCTGGTCAACGCCTCCAAGGGTGATTATGCCGGCACGATCGCCGAGACCAACTCCCCCGTGGACGACGCAGTGGTGGAAAAGATCGCCGCTGTAGACGGAATCATTCGTGTGATCAAGATTTCCTAAAATACAGATACCAAAAAACACCGTCAAGTTACGTCTTGACGGTGTTTTTCGTCGGTCACATTCTTTTCTCAACTGCAAGTTGCATAATGCTTCAAAAAACAAGTTATTGCATTCACTTTAAGCGATTGATATAATATACCCAGAATCCGGATTCAATATATGATTTGAGGTGATTCGAATGACGATTGGCGAAAAAATAAAGGAACTGCGAAAAAAGAATGATCTAACACAAGAAAAACTGGCAGATTATCTTTGTGTGTCGTATCAAGCGGTTTCGAAATGGGAATGTGGAATGTCAAGCCCCGATTTGTCCTTGATCGTGCCGCTTGCCAAACTGCTTCATGTAACCACGGATGAATTGCTCTGTGTTAACGACGAAGAGACGGACAATAGATACAATGAGCTCAAACAGATCTATGAGCACACATTCAAGACCGAGAATTATGCGGAACGCCAAAAAATATGCGAACTTGCCGTCTCGGAATATCCAGGAGATATGAAATGGCTGACCAATCTTGCCTGGGTGGTATCCAACCGTTCCTTTGAGTACAAGGACAATGACAGATATATCGCAGAGCAGGAAAAGGCAATAAAACTTTTCGATGCCGTGATCAAAAACTGTAAAGATGATGCTATCCGCGGAAGTGCTATACAAGGCATTACACAGTTGCTGGGATGGAGAGGAAGAAAAACCGAAGCCAGAAAGTATGTCGAAATGATTCCCGAGCGAACCATGATTACACGCGATGCGGTTATGGAAAACATTTTGGAGGGCGATGAACGGCTGCTGTTTAAGCAAAAGCGGATTATGCGTCATATGGAGGGCGTTCTTTGGGAGCTCTCTTTGATGCCCGAGGTATATACCGACCTTATCCGAGATATTGCCAACGTGATGTTCCCCGATGGGAATTACATGGAATTCAATCACACGTTGTATTACGCTGTAGAAAAGAAAATCAATCGTATTCTTAAACTTGAGCAAAATGCATCGGCAGATCAGATTTGTGCTTTGCTGACAGAAATGAAGTCGTACGCAAAAGCCTATGATAAGATTGTTTTCTTGAATCCCGGAGTTTACAAATATACAGCTCCTTGGTTTGACCATATTGAAAAAGATACTCGCGAATGGATCGGAAGTGAGGGGAAAACCCTGATGCAAGAATTCAAGGAATATCTTGATGATCCGCAATTTGATCGTATCCGCACGGATGAACTTTTCTGTTCGCTAAAAAATTAACAATCCCGCAAAAACAGCCACCACAGTTCGTGATGGCTGTTTTACTGTTTGACGTTCTTTTACTTCGTAATCTTTCGCGCTTCGATATAATATCGCTTGCTGCGGGCTTCGCCCATGGAGAAGGTTTTTCGGGGCAAGGTTCCGTTTTTCTGCACATAGGGGAACAACTCGTTTTTCTTCATACCGCCGAAGAGGAATCCGACGGAGTTTTTCCGCTTGGCCAGATCAATCAGAGCATCCTCGTCGTGAATGTAATCACACTTCACGCCGGGGTGCTTTTCCATATAGTCATCGATGAAATTCTGCAGCGTGCCTACGGTCAGCGCATGGGATTTTCTGAGGAAGGAGATCTCCTTATCCTCGGATTCCGTGATGACGCGCACGGTATGGGCACAGCGTTTCTTCTCACCGGTGATCTTGCTCAGTTCGGTGAGGAAATCCGCCGTATCGCAATCGGTCACCACGCGGTAGATCGGCTCGAAATCCAATGCACGGCTCTGCAGTGCGGTCAACTCCACCAGGGCGTACCGCGCGGGATGATCTTTCGCAGCCTCGCCCAGCTCGGTTTTCAATTTCTCATAGAATGCCTTGGCCGATGCCAGCGAATGGTTTCCGTCGCCCACGGCGTAGATCAGATCGCCCTCCACGGATGCTTCGTATTCGGCGATCCATGCCAGGATATCCGCCAACGCATCTCCCGTAATGCGGGAACCGGCAATGTGGCCGCCGCCCAGCATAAGATCAAAATCATACACGGCGGCAAACTCTTTTTTCCGTGCGGCGATGCGTTTCATCAGTCCATTTTTGTCATCGATCAGCAGCATAACATGGGGCAATTCGTATACAGCCGATGCGCGGATGGCCATACGGGGCGGAATCCGCTCCAGCACGGTGGCTTCCGTGGCGCGCACGGCGGAGGTACTGCCCACGCTGTAATCGTATGCTTCCAGATCGATCTTGCCGAGGATTCCCTGCCGCAC
>JAZQFQ010000079.1:0-2821 GCA_045539595.1 Eubacteriales bacterium
TATATTGTTAAATTAGGGTGTATAATTTATCAATTTTCGCGGCTGTATTGCATTTGCTTCGCATCAATGGTACACTAAAAGCAGTATATGCGCGCTTTGTGCGAGAATGAGCAAAAAGGAGTACAACTATGCGTAAACATATTCTTTTGCGGGGAACAGCCTTGCTGCTGCTTGTGGTCACCGCGTGCTCCGTAGGGTGCATGGCCCGGGGCAATAAATAATGAATCATGATTTTGATAACTGTGGCAGAAGCACCTATGGGCTGAGCAGCAGTTTTGGTGAAAAAAGGAGTTAGTGCTATGACGAAAACCGTAACCAGATGTATCGCATTGATGCTGTTTTTGAGTACCCTGCTGTGCAGTTGTCAAGTGCCGACCGGGAAAGATCCGGTCGACACCGATCCAATCGATACGCCGGTGCAGACCGATCCCTTAACGGAACCCCCGGTGACGGAACCACCGGTGACGGAACCCCCGGTGACGGAACCACCGGTGACGGAACCTCCGGTAACGGAACCACCGGTGACGGAACCTCCGGTAACGGCCCCCCCGGTGACGGAGCCTCCGGTGACGGCCCCCCCGGTGACGGAACCTCTGGTAACAGAGCCCCCGGTGACAGAGCCTCCGGTGACAGAGCCCCCGGTGACGGAACCACTATATCCCAGCGAGGAGGTTGCTGACGTGTTTGAATATATCTTGAATCGGTACGCGTATCTGGAATTCGGAAACGGTGACAATCTGACGGAAAAGAGACACCGCACGCTTCTGAATTCCATCAATTCCGAATGCAAGACTTGGTGGGCACTGGTTGACCGCGATTGTACCACCGATCCTTTCGGTCAGAATTTGCCGTTTACCAGTGCTAATATGACCAGTTTGTACGGCTACATATTCTATATGGCGCGGGGATATGCCACGCCCGGCTCGGACTATTATAAAAACGAGGAATTGCGGGACGATATTATTTACTGCCTGGATTTCATGTACAAAAAGTACTACGGCGGCGCGAAGAACAAACTACCCTCCGGCAGCAACTGGTGGGACAGCTACATCGGATCTCCTTTGTATCTCACCCGCGTTCTGCTGGCCTTGCGGGACGATCTGGAGTGTGAACAGATCACGCATTACGCCGACTACATGGATACGTTGATCTACGAGCCCTCCTATACATCGGGTAATATGATCGATATTGCCTATTGCACAGTTCTGTCGGCGGCACTGCAGAAGGACGGCGTGCGTCTGAAAAATGCGGTGGATATTCTCTCCGATAACGTGTTTGATTATGTGACATCCGGAGACGGTATATACAAGGACGGATCCTACATTATGCACGATGCGATCGCCTATACCGGAGGATATGGTTCCAGCCTGGTTACCCAGCTGTCGGAGATCATATACGTGCTGGACGGATCGGAATATGCGTTTTCCGATGAACTTGTAAATCGGCAGGTGGACTGGATCTTTGATGCCTATGCACCGGTTATGTGGCGCGGCACCGCCATGAGCGCGGTGTGGGGACGCAAGGTATGGACGATGAATGAAAGCACCCGATCGGTTGGGTTCATGACCGGCTTTGCGTTGACTGCCCAGTATGCGCCGCCGGAGAAAGCCGCCCGGATTCATGCGCTGCTCAAGTATTATCTTGCGCATTACCGGTTCTCCTTGTCCCAGTTTGGCAAACTCAGCGGAGCGGATCATCTGTTGGCCATCGAGAAGAATGACAGCGTGGCGGCAGAAGAGCCGATCGCGGCCAAGGTGTTCCCGCACATGGCCCGTGTGACCACCCATCGCAGCGGATTTGCCTCCATGCTTGCCCTTACCTCGCCTACCGTAGCGGCATATGAGGGATTCGTGTGGTCCTCCAGTAATATGGAGAACTGCACCGCATGGTATACCGGCGCCGGCATGCTGTATGTGTATACGGATGTTGGCGTTCAGTATGACGATGTGTTCCACCAGTACGGAAACCGGTACCGCCTGGCCGGCACGACGGTGGACACAAGAAAGCGCGACCCGAAAAACAACGCCCATACCTTCAACGAATCCGACTTTGTCGGAGGCGTACAGATGGATGAGTTTGCGGTGGCTGCCTTCCAGTATGATAACAAAAACCGTGATTTTGAATCCGATCTGGTGGCGAAGAAGTCCTACTTCTTCTTTGATAATGAGTACGTGATGCTTGGCTCTGATATCAACAGCACCCTGGATAAAGGCGTTATCACCACCGTGGAGAATCAGAAGATTCGCGGAAAGAAATACCAGCTGTATTTGAATGACGAGACTGACGCAGTTACCGTGCAGAAAGACACTTTGGTACGTGGTGTCAAATATGCCTTTATATCGGATTACGGCTCCATCGTGTTCCCGGAGAAGCAGGATCTGACGGTCAATATCAACAAAACCAGTCAGGCCAGTTTCTCTGAGATCTTCTTCGATCACGGTGTGAATCCCAAAAACGATACCTATTCCTACATCATCCTGCCCCTGGCCAAGCGGGAGGAGGGCAAGGCCTACTATGAGAATCCCGACGTGAAGATTCTCTCCAATACGAAGGAAATCCAGGCCGTCCGGGAGAACAAACTGGGCCTGACGGGCATTGTGTTCTGGGAAGTCGTGGAATTTGATGGCATCACCCCCGATTTCGCCTGCACCATGCTGGTGAAGGATACGGAGGGCGGTATGCAGATCGCCATCAGCGATCCCACCATGAAGGTGACGGGTAAGCATACTATCGTCCTGGATGGCACCTATGCGCTGGACGGTGCCCATGACAAGGTGAGTGTCCAGACCGCTGGCGGCAAGACCACCGTAACCATCGATAT
>JAZQFQ010000080.1:0-10458 GCA_045539595.1 Eubacteriales bacterium
TATTTGTGTTTAGATCTCGGTCTTCCAAAGTCCGTGAATATTGCAATACGCATACGCAGCTACAGGCTTTTCATCCGCAAGTGCAAAATTTACGGTAGGCTTCTTCCCTACTTCAAGGCACTTGCGCTGACCGCCTCTGTCCGTCTGCAGATACACCCAAACAATGTGGTGCTCTTCTACCATAGGATGTTCAACCGAACCAATTGTAACTGTTACGATATTGCCGTCAACAGTTACGACGGGAATGTGCTTTTCATGGCTGGCTTCAACGACTCCCGGCTCAAGCTTTGTCATCTCTTCCCCGCAGCACATCATCGGTACTCCGGAATCATTGATCATCCCGATCAGATTTCCACACTGCTCGCAAATAAAGAATTTATTGTTATCACACATCTTCACACACCTCCGTTTATATTACTATTCACTGAATTCGGTATTTCATACATGGTCTTCCACCGGTTTCATAATTCATTTCGCTGATAACTTTTCCTACCTCTACCAGATAGTTCATATATCGTCTCACAGTAACACTGGTCAGTCCGCTGATTTCTGCAATCTCATCTCCGGTCAGCCACTTCCCACCATTTTCTTTGAGATAATCGACAATCAGCAGCATGGTTTTTTCCTGTATTCCTTTAGGATACACCGATTCCGCTTTTTTACGGGAATTGTCAATAATATGATCAATGTTTGTTTGGCTTAATGTATCAATGTCCTGGAGGGCATGATTTTGGGCAATGAACTTTTCCAGTGCGATTTGAAACCGCTCAAAAGTAAATGGTTTTACAAGGTAATCTACGATACCAAAATGCAATGCCTCTTCCAACGATTCGCGGTCATTTGCCGCAGTTACCATAATCGCATCAATAGCAATCTTTTGATTGCGGATCTGCCGCAGCGTTTCAAAGCCATCCATTTTCGGCATGTATACGTCAAGAATCATAAGGTCTGCATGGTTTGCCTTTAAGAATGCCAACGCACTGATGCCATCCTTACATTTTCCAACGATATTGAAGTTCTTATTTTTCTTTATGTATTGCTCATTGATCATAGCAACCATAGGGTCATCTTCTACAATAAGCACGTCGTACATCATTCATTCCTCCATCCTTTCAGAATCAGTAAAACTTACTGCGAAAGAGGTTCCGTCACCTTTCTGGGATTCGACTGTGATTCTTCCACCATAACTTTCAACCAACGATTTCACCTGATACAAGCCGGTACCTCTTCCCTCTCCTTTGGTTGAATAACCGTTATCAAATACATGAGGTAAATCATCTTCACAGATCCCGTGGCCTGTATCGTCAACCGTTATGAGGACAGCCCCCGGTTTTGAATAGATACCGAACAACAAGGACTTTTGTTCAGTAATTTCATATGTGGTATTCATTGCCTCAAAAGAATTATCCAGAAGATTGCCTATTACCGTAATTAACACGGATGAAGGCAAATTCATATCTGCTGGCATATACCTGCAGCCCTCTCGCAGAACAAACTCTACATTCAGCTCGGACGCACGTGAGATCTTCCCGATCAGCAGAGCCGCAACTGAAGGATCATTGACTGCTTTCATTATTTTGCTGATATTCTCCCGCTGAACCATAGATATATTTTGAATGTAGGATGTTGCCTCATCGTACATTTCCATTTGAATCAACCCAAGAATGACATGAAGCTTGTTCGTAAAATCGTGATTGTTGGCCCGCATCGAATCGACAAGATATCTGGTTCCCGAAAGGTCTTCCATCAATTTTGTGTATTCTGCGCGGTCGTGGAGGATAGCAACAGCACCGATATAGCAATCATCTTCCATAATGGGTACGCGGTCAAGGAGTATATTGTCATCTGTCAAACTAATATTTGATTCTCTATCACCGTTCTTGATGATGTTTGTTAAAACCGGATCCCCCAATTCTTCAATTTGAAGCCCCGTCAGCGGCAAGTTGGTGTTTCCACCCAGCATATGCGCTGCCGATTCATTTGCATATTGAATGACATAATTCTGATCGATTGCGAGGATGCCCTCCTCCAAGGTTTCCAGTATATTGTTGCGCATTTTATACATAGCGGTGAATACATCCGGCTCATATCCTAAAAGACTGTCTTTTACTCTGCGGCTCAGTTGATTTGCGATGATTAACTCAATCAGAATTGCTACAAAAGTAATCACAAAAAACATAGTCAGAAGCTGCACCGTTTCGAGTTTGATATTTTTCATCAGCATGATTGCCATAACAAATCCTGCATAATGACCGTTCTCATCATATACAGCCGCATATGCCCGTCTTTGACTGCCGGAAGGCCCTTCCTCATCGACTGTGTAATATGTCCTCTGTTGCGGAACAAAATCCGGAAGATTACCATCGTACTCTGATCCAATCAAACTGCTGTTTGAATGGTAAATCCGAATATTATCTTTATTCACTATTGAAATGACATCAATATCATCGAGGGTATCCCGGAGTGTGTTCAGGTAGCCAACCACCACATTGTCTTCGCTACTCAACATGTCATAATCAAGCAACAGTGGTGAACGCGCGATGGTTTGTGCGGTATTCTGTAAATTCTGATCCCGTTTCTCTGTCTCAAAGTGAATGTTTATCATTGTCCCTGCGATGCCAAGAATAACCGCCAATGAAACGATCAGTACCAGTTGTGTTCGAAAGAATTGTTTTTGAATCGCCTTCAGTGAATGATTTGTATGATCAGTAATCTTTTTTGTTTTCCACACTTATATTCATCTCCCGTTTCAAAACTACACTTCTATTTTATCATATGCGCTCGAATAAATCAATTTTGCAGACTTGTCAGCAGAGTTAAAAAAGTAAAAAAAATGAGTCTTGGAAAAAATATATATCTATTTTTCGAATGATTGATTATATTACAGGCTCGTGGTATCATGATAGCGCAATCAAACAAAGTACAAGGAGTTCTAGTATGGGATCTGTTTTGGAAACAATGATGCTCGTCTGCTTCGGTTTTTCCTGGCCACTGAATGTGATCAAGGCTTATAAAGCCCGAACCGCCAAGGGAACCAGTCTGCCGTTTATACTGCTGATTATTGCGGGATATATAGCCGGTATCAGCGCAAAAATCATCAACGGACAAACCAACTACGTATTAGCCGCTTACATATTGAACCTCGCGATCGTATCGCTTAATGTAATCATATACTTCCGTAACATTGCACTGGACAAAAAACGTTCTAAGAAAGCAGAGGGCTAAAAAATGAAAGAAAGCGAAATCAAAAAGTATCAAAGACTGAATGCAATTGCTGAACAAAACGGAATTGTTGTCTTCGGAGGTAACACAGACAAGGAAATACCTCTGTGTGAACTTCGGCAATCTTATCAAGTAGAGCAGAAGATGTATAACAGAAGCATTTCAGAGCTTTCGATAAAAGAGGCAATTGTAGTCTACGATGCATGTGTGTCCTGTCTCGCACCGGAAACTGTTCTGCTTCACATTGGTGTGTCTGACATCGCCTTGTTTACCAATACGCCTGCAGAATTTGATACTGCTTACTGTAGCCTTATATCTCATATCCGCAGCCAAGATAAAAATGTTCGAATCGCTGTTATTTCTCTTAATAACAAAGATGGCGACTCAATCATTGATGAATTGAATCGCCACCTAAAGTACATTGCGGATTCCGAACATTGTGAATTTGTGGATATTGATAAAGCTAAACTTTGGAAGCCCAAGAACGCAATGAGCGCCGCAGCATTTGTTGCTTCTCTGGGATTTGTGCATCCTTTGAAATACAAGCGCCCACTCTACGATCTTGTAAAAATGCTGTATTGCTGTGAAGCTTGAATTCGCCTGGCAGACATTGCATCTGTATCAAAGAATGTCGATATATTCGTTGTTCAGGGCCTTATTCATACTTCTGACCGCACAGAACTTTCCGCACATGGAACAGGAATCCTCATGCTCCGGAGCACGGCTGTCACGGATCGCCTTGGCAGTTTCAGGATCGATAGAGCATGCCCATTGCTTCTCCCAGTCGAAGGTGCGTCGTGCATCCGCCATCTTATCATCAAGATCTCTCGCATGAGGGATCTTTTTTGCGATATCTGCCGCGTGTGCTGCTATGCGGGAAGCGATGATTCCTTGCTTAACATCGTCCACATTGGGTAAAGCCAGATGCTCTGCCGGTGTTACATAACACAGGAACGCCGCACCGGATGCCGCCGCAATGGCACCGCCGATGGCAGAGGTGATATGGTCGTATCCCGGCGCAATGTCCGTGACGATGGGACCGAGCACGTAGAACGGTGCCCCCATGCAGATGGTCTGCTGCAGCTTCATGTTTGCTTCAATCTGATCCATCGGCATATGTCCGGGACCTTCTACCATCACCTGCACATCCTTTTCCCAGGCACGCTTGGTCAACTCGCCGAGACGCACAAGCTCCTCTATCTGGCAGACGTCGCTTCCGTCCGCAAGACATCCGGGTCGGCAGGCATCGCCAAGGGAAATCGTCACGTCATACTCACGGCAAATCTCAAGGATTTCATCGAAATACTCATAGAAAGGATTTTCTTCCCCTGTCATGCACATCCAGGCGAAGACGAGAGAACCGCCGCGAGAAACGATATTCATCTTTCTCTTATGCTTGCGAATCTGCTCAATGGTCTTCCGGGTGATGCCGCAATGGAGGGTTACAAAGTCCACGCCGTCTTCTGCATGAAGACGAACCACGTCGATAAAATCCTTTGCAGTGAGTGTTGCGAGATCGCGCTGATAATGAATCACGCTGTCATACACAGGAACTGTACCGATCATGGCAGGACATTCGGCAGTCAGCTTGCGGCGAAAAGGCTGTGTGTTGCCGTGGGAGGACAGATCCATGATCGCCTCAGCTCCCATATCTACCGCTGCCATTACCTTCTGCATCTCAATATCATAATCCTTGCAGTCGCGGGAGACACCGAGATTGACGTTGATCTTGGTGCGGAGCATGGAGCCCACGCCGTTCGGGTCGATACAGGTGTGCAGCTTGTTGGCGCAGATCGCTACCTGTCCCTTTGCGACAAGTTCACGGATTTCTTCTTCGGTTCTGTATTCCTTTGCGGCGACTGCTTTCATTTCGGGGGTGATAATGCCGCGTTTTGCAGCGTCCATTTGTGTTGTGTAATTTCTCATGATATTGGTTCCATTCAATCAGATATGTTTTTCTTCAGCATAACTTGTGTTCAAATCAAAATTGTGAAGCAATGGCCCTGAGCCTTTACCAAGATCAAGCTGTGCCATAAGAGCATCGGCTATATACATTTTTGCTTTCTGCACCGACTCTGTAAGCGTAAATCCTTTTGCAAGATTCGCAGCAATCGCACTTGACAGCGTACAACCGGTACCGTGCGTGTTGGGATTGTCGATGCGCTTTCCCTCGAACCAGCGTAAATCTCCGTTTACATACAACAAATCATTGGCATCAGTATCTCTGTGACCACCTTTAAGCAGTACCGAGCAGTGATAGGTATCGCCTATCTTGATGGCTGCGGCTGCCATATCTACTTTTCGTTTGATCGTCACACCCGAAAGAATTTGTGCTTCTGGTATATTCGGTGTTACCACTGTTGCGATCGGCAGGAGCTCTTCCACCAAAGTTTGAACCGCATCCTCTTTCATGAGTGCTGAACCCGATGTAGCTACCATTACGGGATCAACGACAATATTTTTTGCCCCGTAAAATTTTAGCCGTTCTGCAATCACACGAATTAGCTCACAAGAAGAGACCATACCGATTTTTACGGCATCGGGAAATATGTCCTCAAAGATTGCGTCCAACTGCTGCGCCAAAAATTCCGGTGTTGACTCCTGAATGGCTCTGACTCCTGTGGTGTTCTGTGCTGTAAGCGCGGTTATTGCACTCATAGCGTACACACCGTTCATCGTCATTGTCTTAATATCTGCTTGAATACCGGCGCCTCCACTGCAATCGCTTCCTGCAATGGTCAATGCTGTTTTACAATTCATTGTGTATCTCCTTTCTGTTTTTCGGCATTGTTTTCTAAAGCGGCATAAGGTGGTGCCCCCAATCTGCCGCTGATTTTTAAAGATTTTTCAGTACGGGCTCTTCAAAACTCCGCACATAGCAATCGGCGAGCCTTTTCATCTCCTCCTGTCTGCTCTCGTGCATATCATAGACTCCTACGGTTGGAAACCCATCTGTCTTTGCCGTTTCAAGTGCAAACAGCGAGTCCTCAAACACAAAAGTCTCTTCTTTCGCTGTTCCAAGATGCTCCAGTGCTTTCTGATAGATAATTGGCTTGTCCTTGCCGTAACCGACTTCGGCACAGGTAAATATCTCGGAGAAGTAATGCAGGATACCAAGACGTTCCAACGTATCCTCCACTAAATACCTGTCAGTTACCGTAGCAACGCACATCTTAACACCACTCTCTTTGAGTAGGCGAAGATAAGCCATAACACCGGGTTTAAGCGTAACCTTTGTTCTGTAGATTCCTTCAACCATAGCATTTATACTGTCCACAATCTCCGTGACAGAAAGCGTAACTTTGTAGTGCTCACGGTAATATTCCGCTGCCTCCTCCAAGGTAAGTGTCATAAAGGTTTCTTTCAGATCCTCATGTGGCTCCTTACCAAGTGTTCTTAGATAATCTTCCCCGATAGTATCCCAGATGAACATAGAGTCAAGGAGTGTTCCGTCAAAATCGAAGATGGCTCCCGTTAGCATAAGCCAAGCTCCTGCGCTCTTGCTTTCAGTTCCTTCACTGCCGTCTTCGGATCATCTGCTTTCATAATGGCGGATACCGCGCAGATTCCGGCAATGGGAATACCGGCGAGAACATCAATGTTCCCCTTATTCAACCCGCCGATGGCGTTGACGGGGATCGGCACGGCCTTGCAGATATCCCGCAGGGTGTCGGTGGAGGTAAGGACGGTTTTCACCTTGGTGGTTGTGGGATAAATCGCGCCGACACCGAGGTAATCCGCACCCTGGTTGTACACATCCTGTGCCCACGGTACGGTTTTCGCCGTTGCACCGATGATTTTGCCGTCGCCGAGAATCTTCCGTGCCTGCGCAATGGTCATATCCTCCGCACCGAGGTGTACGCCTTCTGCATCCACGGCAAGCGCAACGTCCACACGGTCGACGATGATCAGCGGCACGTTGTAACGCTTGGCTATGTCGTGTACTTTTTCAGCCAGCTCGATATATTCTCGCGTGCTCTTGTTCTTTTCGCGGAGCTGAAGAAGGGTTGCACCGCCTTTGAGTGCCTGTTCCACACGATAGAGGAACTCTTCCTCCGTGTAGTTCGTGCTGTCGGTGATAAAATATAAACTCGGATCAAACTTTTTCATTCTCCTACCTCACACATACAGATAATCATTCAGTACCGGCTGCAGACCTTCCTCTGCAATGTCCCTGTACATCTTGTCAAGGCTTCGGCTATCGTCAATTTCAAACTGCTCGTCGCCCTGTACTGTATCGGACTCCTTGCCGGTGTACTTGCTTTCGTGGTCACCGATGCCGGTGGAAACGCCTGCGGAAACCTTGGTGGCGGCAATTTTTACGATACCGTTGCGGAACTGCGCACTCTCACGGGAAGATACCGTAATTCCCACAAAGGGCAGGAAGATGCGATAGGCGCACAGCACCTGACAGAGCTGCTTTTCGCCGACATCGAGAGGATTGATTTTGTCATTGTTGATGATCGGTCTGAGTCTCGGACAGGACAGCGACATTTCCGCATGAGGATATTTTCTCTGCAAATAATAGACGTGTAATGCGCTTGCCAAAGCATCCTTTCTGAAATCGGACAAACCGAGAAGCGCTGAGAAAGCGACTCCACGCATACCTCCGCGAAGTGCACGTTCCTGTGCATCGAAACGGTACGGCCACACACGCTTGTGACCGAGCAGGTGAAGCTGTTCGTACTTGTCGGTATCGTAGGTTTCCTGGAATACGGTTACATAGTCCGCGCCGCATTCGTGGAGATACCGGTATTCATCCGTGTTGACCGGATAAATCTCCAGACCCACCATGCGGAAATACTTCCGCGCCAGCTTGCAGGCTTCGCCGATGTATTCCACGTTGCTCTGCGCACGGCTCTCGCCGGTCAGGATTAGAATTTCTTCCATGCCGGACTCGGCAATGACCTTCATTTCGTGCTCGATCTGCTCCATATTCAGCTTCATTCGGTTGATGTGGTTGTAGCAGTTGAAGCCGCAGTACACGCAGTAATTCTCGCAGTAGTTCGCTATGTAAAGCGGTGTGAAGAGATACACGGTGTTGCCGAAATGCTTGCTGGTTTCCAGCCTTGCTCTCTGCGCCATCTGTTCCAGAAACGGCTCTGCTGCAGGAGAAAGAAGTGCCTTAAAATCCTCGATGGTGCAGGTGTCGTGCTCCAATGCAGCTTTCACATCGGCGGCGGTATACTTTGCCGGATCGTAGGCGTTCATCTGTGCCATCACATTGGCGCACACATCCGATTCGATCACTTCCATCCCCGGCAGATATTCCATGTGGTTCTTCCGGGAAGACGGATCGTCTTCCAAGCGGTGCTTTTTCGCCAGAGCTTCCGGGGACAGATGCTCCGAATCCACAAAAAATTGATTTTCCATTTGTGTTCTCCTTAATCTCGCAGGAATCCCGTCAGCGGATCGGAAGCGGATGCGCCACGGGTCAACACTCTGCCAAGACCTGCAAGATATGCCTTCCGTCCTGCTTCAATGGCATTTTTGAAAGCAGAAGCCATCAGCGGCAGATCCCCTGCGGTTGCAAGCGCCGTGTTCGCCATAATTGCCGCTGCGCCCATTTCCATGGCTTCGCAAGCCTGTGAGGGCTTTCCGATGCCTGCGTCCACAATGATGGGAAGGTCGATTTCATCAATGAGAATCTGGATAAATTCTTTCGTTGCCAGACCCTTGTTGGAACCGATGGGCGAGGCCAAAGGCATGACGGATGCAGCACCTGCGTTTACAAGGTCACGGGCAGTGTTCAGATCGGGATACATATACGGCATGACCACAAAGCCTTCTTTCGCAAGGATCTCGGTCGCTTTGATGGTTTCCACGTTGTCGGGGAGCAGATATTTGCTGTCCCGCATGATTTCGATCTTCACGAAATCTCCGCAGCCAAGCTCTCTGGCAAGGCGTGCAATCCGGACGGCTTCTTCTGCATTTCTCGCACCGCTTGTGTTGGGAAGCAGCGTGATTCCTTCGGGGATGTAGTCGAGAATGCTTTCCTGCTCCTTCGTGTTTGCACGACGGACTGCGAGGGTGATGATCTCCGCTCCCGCATCCTTTACCGCCGCTTCGATCAGCTTCATGGAGTATTTTCCGGAGCCGAGGATGAAGCGGGACGAAAATTCGTGTCCGCCGATGATGAGTTTGTCGTTTGTCATGTTTATTTCCTTCTTTCTTTAAGTTTCAAATTCGCCTGCCAATATACGCAGGACTGTGTGTGCCTGATGTGCGGCACAGAGCATCACCCGGGAGGAGACCAAGCCTATCCCGTCGGCAACATCGCTGATTTCATCTCCGCATAGGTAGAAGCGGCTTGTGATTCTTCGTGTCCGGATCGAATTTGCACTGCTCAGTCCTGCCATACCGGATGCGGCAACAAGATATTTGTCCGGCATCTCTGTGAGAACCACCTCGGTGAGCATCGCTTTATTCTCCGCTCGGTCAAAAGCCTCACAGATAATATCGGCATCCCGGAGAAGCTCTGCTGCGTTGTCTTCCGTAAGGCGAACGGTATGCGTCTCAATTTCCACATACGGTGCTATTTCTTCTAAATTCGATCGCAGTGCATCGGTCTTGTTCATCCCAATCTGATTCGCTTTGTATTGCTGTCGGTGGAGATTGGTGATATCCACACGATCGAAGTCAATCAGAATCAGTTTGCCAATGCCCGCTCGCGCGAGCGCGATTGCGATTGCGGAACCGAGACCGCCAAGTCCGCATACTGCAACCGTTGCTGACGAAAATCTTTTTTGGAGTTCCTCGCCGTGCCGTTCGGTTAACGCCTTATTCCATTCATCTTTTGTGGGAATCAGATTAACCACCTCCCACAAAGCTAACGATTTCAAGACTGTCTCCATCCTGCAGTATCGTCTCACCGTACTTTGCCTTCGGGACAATGTCGCCATTACGTTCTACCGCAATTCTCTTTGGATCAAAATTTGTAGTTGCAAGATATTCCGCTATCGTTTTACCTGCCATATTCAGCTCTTCTCCGTTGATCTTTACCATTCGTACCTCCAATAAAAAAATAAAGGAAGCTGCCAATTTGGCTGCTTCCTTCGTGTACTGCGATATTCCCGTCTCTCTCAATCGGGCGTCCCTACGTTGGCATTATCCAAATCAGGTTCTCGGTCGAAGGTCACACCTTCCTCTCAGCCCGTTTACGAGCTCCCGTTATTCAATTGTCTGAAAAAACAAAACGGAAGCAACCGATCTGGATGCTTCCGTAAACAGTATGTC
>JAZQFQ010000081.1:0-5376 GCA_045539595.1 Eubacteriales bacterium
AATTCTCCAAAGAAAAATGCAAGTGTGGCGGTGCGAACAACACCGGCCGTATGCCCGAGAATTGCTTTGCAATTCTCCAAAGAAAAATGCAAGTGTGGCGGTGCGAACAACACCGGCCGTATGCCCGAGAATTTCCCTTACGGAAAATTCTCCGAAGAGAAAATTACAGCACTCACTTATGTGGGTGCTGTTTTTTCTATTTACTTTCGTGCGGTGCTGTGGTACAATTTAGTTAACGGATACACCATGACACAGGAGGCGGGCATATGCTGGATTTTTGGCTGTTTGAGATCCGGACGGATATTTTTGTTTTGACGGTATCGGTTGTTATTTTGCTGATTCAATTTCTTATCTGTTTTAAAGTGAAGCAGATTTGGATTCGCTTGCTGCCCCTTCTTCTGTTTTTGAGTTTGACGGTGGGATTTGCCGCTGCCTCCTTCTTCCTTGAAGACTGGGATCGGTTTGGGATGGCCGTTTTAGCTTTGTTTTCTGCGTTCCCGCTGGCGGCGTGCGGCGTCGGCTTTGGGATTTGGTGGATTGTGAGTCGCAGAAAGCGTGATAAGGATACAAAGTAGTACAATGTTTGCAAAGGAGAATTTCCTATGAACTGCAAGAAAAACAATGTGAAACTGTACAATGTTCTGTTCCCTTTTTGGATGTTGCTTTTGTTCCCCCGGGTATGGCTGATTATTCTTCCCGGGAATTTTATCATCGATAGCCTGGTTTTGCTGATCGGCATGGCGGCATGGAAGATTGCCGAAAAAAAGCAGTGGTACAAACAATACATTGTTCCGATTTTCGGGTTCGGTATGCTGTCCGATCTCATAGGAGCCGCCTATATGCTGCTGATGGTGGTGCTGGAAGTGGGCCGTATGGGAGATGAGTGGTATTTGACCGTCCCAGCGCTGATTCTGTCGGCTGTGATGATTTTCGTGCTGAATTATTATGTCACATTCCGAAAGGTGGAAAAAGTGCTGCGACTGAAAATGGCGATTCTCTTTGCGGTGGTTACCGCGCCTTATACATTTTTGATTCCTTCCAGTTGGCTCTACTGAGTGGCGATAAACGGTAAGTTGAATTGCGAGACATCTACCCCACTCCCAAGAGCCAGAGTGTGGTATACTGTAATCAAGAATCATTCCACCGAAGGAGGACTCGATTATGACCACAAAACTGTTTGTCCAGGCCATTTTGAAATTCACGCTGGGCGTGGTGCTGGTGGGGCTGTTGATTTTCTTGCCGGCGGGCACATGGAATTACCCCGGCGGATGGCTGCTGATGGGGATCTTGTTCGTGCCCATGTTTTTGGCCGGTATCGTGATGATGTGGAAAAATCCCGATCTTCTGAGATCCCGGCTGAACGCCAAGGAAAAGCAAATGGAGCAGAGCCGGGTGGTCAAGCTGAGCGGGCTTATGTTCCTTGGCGGATTCATCGTGGCGGGACTGGATTTCCGCTTCGACTGGCTGCGATTGCCCCCGGCCGTTTCCATGGGCGGAGCCGCGGCGTTTTTGATTGCCTACGGGCTGTACGGGGAAGTGCTGCGGGAAAACACCTATCTGTCCCGCACCATTGAGGTGCAAGAGAATCAGAAGGTCATCGACACGGGCCTGTACGGCATCGTCCGCCATCCCATGTACAGCGCCACGGTGCTTCTGTTTTTGTCCATGCCACTGGTGCTCGGGTCGCTGATTTCCTTGGTGATTTTCCTCGCCTATCCTTTCCTGATCGCGCAAAGGATCAAGCACGAGGAAGCCTTTCTGGAGAAGGAGCTGGCGGGTTACCGAGCGTACAAAGAGAAAGTAAAATCCCGCTTGATTCCCTATGTATGGTGAAAGGAGAAACTGTATGGATCGGATATGGACGGAAATGTATGAGGCGGCCGAATCGGTCAGACAAGGCCGCCAGGTGTCGGAATATGTGAGCTGCGGCGAGGTGGCCGCGGCCATTCTGTCCCGCTCGGGGAAGATCTACACGGGTGTGTGTGTAGATACCTGCTGTACGCTGGGCATCTGCGCGGAGCGGAACGCCATTTTTCAGATGCTCACCGCCGGTGAGCAGGAGATTGCGCGGGTTTTGGCCATTATGCCCGACGGATCCGGCGGAGCGCCTTGCGGCGCCTGCCGGGAGCTGATGGTACAGCTGATGCCGGATTCGTACAAGGACATCGAAATCATGATGGATTATACCACGGGACGCACGGTCCGTCTGGGAGAGATCACCCCGGAGTGGTGGATATAATAAAAGAATTCCCCGGGATAACCCCGGGGAATTTTGTTATGCTTATTTTCTGGTGCCGTTGAGGATGCTGAGGAAGTTCTCCTTCTGCTTCTCGGTGGGAGCATAGTCGGGATGGCTGCAGCATGCGATGGTGGGCTCCCGTCCGTCGGAATAGTAGAAGGGAGAGGAGTAGTCGTCGCGGTACTTGTCGCGATCCTCCTGCTTGCGGAAGTCCGGGATATCGTAGGGCATACCGAACTCCAGCATACTCCGGTGGGACAGAATGGCCACACTGGACATACGGGTGGAGAAGTATACATCAAAGGGAGGCTGCTTGTTTTCCCGGATGCATTCCAGGAACACCTTGGCTACCCAGTAGTCACCGCCGCCGTGGCCGGATTTCTTGATGAGCTCAGCGTCCTCGCATTCCCATTCGGGCTTGTAGATGCGATCCTGTACCTGTCCCTCGGGAATCTGCCAGGGATTGTAGCGGAGCATGATCTTACCGTCGGTGCCGCGGACATTTTCCACCATGCCCTTCTCACCGCAGAGACGGTAGGAGTTGCTGCTGGCGCCGAAGCTGGCGTGTCCGGTGAATTTGAATACGGAGTTGTCGTCATTCAGGGTGGTAATGATGGCGGCCTTCTCACCCGCATAGGAAGCACGGTCGCAGTCCGCCGGTTGGGGATGGTACACGGGCATAGCGGTTACGCGCACGGGATTGGCGCCGGTGGCGTACATAAGAGGTGCCAGGGAGTGGGTCAGGTAGTAAGTACGGGGGAGATAGCAGCGCCAGTGCTTGTCGCTGTCAAAGAGCATACGGACGTTGTTCCATGCATCGGGGGTGGTGCCGTACAGATTACCGGTGTGGTTGTATTCGCCCTCGGCGTATACGATCTTACCCAGGGTGCCGCCCTCGTAGATCTTCTTCATTTCCTGGTTGAAGAGCATGTAGGGATAGTTTTCCGCCAGCATGAAGATGGCCTTGCTCTTTTCCGCTGCTTCTACCAGCTTGACACCCTCGGCCATGGTGGCATTGGAAATGCACTCGGTTATGCAGTGGATGTTTTTCTCCAGGCAGCGGATGATGTATTCCGCGTGCTCGTGGAAATAGTTGGCGATGAAGATGGCATCCAGATCGTGCTCGATGAAGGAATCGAAATCTGCATAGCAGGTGACCATGTCGCCCAGTTTCTTTTTAGCCAGTTCCAGACGCTCGGGGCGCTTGTCACAAACGGCTACAACCTCTGCGCCGTTTACGAGAAAATTATCCACATAATGGGATCCGCGGCAGTAACCGAAGATACCGACTCTGATCTTCTTCATGTGTAATACCTCCAAAATATGAAAAAGTGTTTTGAAATTCGTTTCCATAGGATGGGGAAGATGCAGAAAGCGCATACTCCTCCTTACATGGGTATTTTAGCACGGAATTGGATTGTGTCAAATAGAAAAATTCTTGTTAATGATTGGTTTTTTCCACTAAGATGTTGCAAATTGAAATCTTTTCGGGTAAAATTGTGATAAAAGGATTGTCGGGGACAATATCTCCGGCACGATTGGCGGGTTTTCGTCCGGGAGGATCCGCCGATGCAAAGAAAGGTGTGGTTGTACAGATGGAGAAGCAAAATATCTGTAAGTTTATTTCGGACAGAAACGAAGGCAAAATTTATACCACCAGATTTGTTTTTGAAAAGTCGGAGGAAAGCATATCTTCCAGCTCCCTGCCTGCCAACAACGTTATGTATCTGGTAGTCAGCGGAAAGGGGCGCGTGTGCACAGAGGCTGTGTCCCGGGAGATCAGCGCGGGCAATATATTTTTTACCTTCGCCCAGCTTCCGTACAAAATTGAAAGCACGGAAAACCTTCGCTACCTGTATATCTCCTTCAACGGCAGCCGCAGTGAGGAATTGTTTTCCCGTTTCGGTATCTCGCCGGTTCACTGCGTATTCGACGGACACGAGGGAATTGCTTCCTTTTGGAAAAACGCCATCGCCAAGGCGGGAGAGAAAAATCTGGATCTGATCAGCGAGAGTGTGCTTCTGTACACCTTCGGTGAGATGGCGCCGGCGGATATCGGCGAGGAAGAGCATCTGATCGTCATCATCCGAAAATACGTGGAGGACAACTACACGGACAGCGATCTGAATCTCCAGACCATGGCGGACAATCTGGGATACAGCAGTAAGTACATCTCCCGTGTGTTCAAGGATGCCATGGGTGTTACGTTCTCTTCCTATCTTACCAATGTACGGATCCAGAATGCGGTGTTCCTTCTGGATCAGGGCGTGACCGCTATCAAAAACGTGGCCCTTCTGACTGGATACAAGGACCCCTTCTATTTCTCCAGCGTGTTCAAAAACATCGTGGGTATGTCGCCCAGCGAATATATCCGCAGCGGAAAGCAAAGTGAGAGCGAAAGCAAATAACCGAATCATAAGTGGGAGGAGTTATTCTCCCCTTTATTTTACTCGTCTGCATAAAGGCCGCCTGTGGTGCCGATACTACCAAAAAAGAAACGGAGATGCAGTATGACAGACGAAAACAAGCAGAACACGGATGCCGGGGATTCCGAGGGCAAGAATACACAGGATCTGGAGTATATCATCAAAAGCGGCGGTGTGATCTCCCGCGGGCAGGGGGAGACGATCCACTGCCTGACCATCATCGGCCAGATCGAGGGGCATTATGTGCTGCCCGGCGATCAGAAGGCCACCAAATACGAGCATATCATTCCCCTGCTGGTTTCCATCGAGGAAAGCGAGGAGATCGACGGGATGCTCATCGTTTTGAACACCATGGGCGGCGATGTGGAGGCGGGGCTGGCCATCGCGGAGATGATCGCCAGCATGAAAAAGCCCGCCGTGTCCATCGTTTTGGGCGGCGGCCATTCCATCGGCGTGCCCCTGGCGGTGTCTGCCCGCCGATCCTTTATCGTTCCCTCCGCCACCATGACCATCCATCCCGTCCGTATGAAGTCGGAGGCCAAGCGGTCTTAGGAAGACAAACTGGTAAGACAACTCCTTGGCTCACAGAACGACATGGCTACGATCCGACTTGCATCCCGTCGATCTCCTCGCTTTCCTCGATGGAAACCAGCAGGGGAATGATATGCTCGTATTTGGTGGCCTTCTGATCGCCGGGCAGCACATAATGCC
>JAZQFQ010000082.1:0-35703 GCA_045539595.1 Eubacteriales bacterium
ATCTCATCGTTGATCTGTCTGCCATCCTCATAGTACTGAGTGCAGGCCTCGGTGCTGATAGTGAAGCCCTGGGGAACGGGGAGACCGATCTTGGTCATCTCAGCCAGGTTTGCACCTTTACCGCCCAGAAGCTCACGCATGGTTGCGTCGCCCTCAGAAAAGAGGTACACATACTTCTTTGCCATAATATCCTCCAAAAAAATATTTTCAAAATATCAATAAACCGTGTGCGGCGGAAACAAATACCAACCGCAAATTATATTATAGCATATAATTGCCGCAATAGCCACAGTTTTTTGCAAATTTTCAGTAAAATTTATCCTTTGTTCATCTTTTGTTTCTGTTCGTTTTGACAGAATCTGTCTGTTATTATCCGTTTTCCGCCAAAACGTAGTCAAATGCGGCCATAATGCCCAGCCGGCCGCTCTCGTAGGTCAAACCGCCCTGCAGGAAAACGGTATACGGTGCGCGCAAAGGACCGTCGGCGGAAAGTTCAATGGATGCGCCGCCCACAAAGGCGCCCGCCGCCATGATCACAGGATCCGCGTAGCCGGGCATATCCCAGGGCTCCGGCACCACATGGGCATCCACGGGGGATGCGGCCTGGATTCCCTGACAGAAGCGGCACAGCTTTTCCGGCGTCTTCAAAGATACGGTCTGGATGATATCGGAGCGGCGCTCAAAGGGACCGGGCAGCACGTCAAATCCGGCTTTTTCAAACATATACGCCGCCAGATGGGCGGTCTTGATGGCCTGGGCCACCGTATGGGGAGCATAGAACAGTCCCCGGAGCATATTCCGGTTCTGGCCCAGGGATGCGCCCGCGTCCAATCCCACGCCGGGACAGCACAGGCGGTTGCCCGCCAATTCCACAGCCCGCTTGGTGCCGCATATGTACCCGCCGGTGTCGGCCATGCCGCCGCCGGGATTTTTGATCAGGGATCCGATGATCATATCCACGCCCACAGCGGTGGGCTCGGTGGCTTCGGTGAATTCGCCGTAGCAGTTATCCACCACAATGTAGGTATTCTCCCCGGTTCTCTCCCGCACGAAGCGGACGGCCTCGCCGATCTGGGCCACGGTCAGCGTGGGGCGGGCCAGATATCCCTTGGATCTCTGCAAAAAGACCACTTTTACCCGGTTGCCGTACTGCTTCAGGGCAGCATCGATGCCGGCGAAATCGAAGGATCCGTCGGGGGCGAAATCCACATCGTCGTAATCCACGCCGAAATCGGCGAGAGATCCGTCTCCGTTGGCGCCGTCCATGCCGATCACCTCACGGAGGGTATCGTAGGGCGCGCCGGTGATGGACAGCATCACATCACCCGGGCGAAGGAGAGCGAAAAGTCCGATGGTCAGGGCGTGGGTACCGCTGAGGATGGAGGGGCGCATGAATCCAGCCTCCGCGCCGAACACCTTGGCGGCGATCCGGTCGATGGCATCCCGTCCCATATCGCCGTAGCCGTAGCCGGTGGAGGCGGCAAACATACCCTCGCTGACCCGCTCCTCCCGGAACACGTCCAGCACCCGCTCGGTGCCGAGACGGGCCGTTTCATCAATTTCGTCAAATATATCCCGCAGAGCAATCTCGGCCTCGCGGGCCATCTGGCGGGTGGTTTCACTGATCTGCATACTGTTTCATCCGTTTCTGCATTCAAAATTTCAACATCATTCCTTATTGTACCCGAAATCGCCGCCGCTGTAAAGTTCTTTCGCTAAAAAAACGATTTTCCTGCCATAGAATCGGGGGAAATCCGCATACTAAAGACATCTCAGCAACAGAAAGGAGATGAAAGTATGGCAAAAGACGATCCGACCATTCAGCCCACAGGGGATCTGCCCATCGGCTTCACCATGGCCCTGGCCCAGAACGGCCCGGCTATGATGGCTTTCGCGGGACTGGACGAAGCGGCCCGACGGGAGATCGTGGCGCGGGCCCGCTCCGCCCGGAGCAAGTCCGATATGCGGGATATTGTTTCGTCCATCGGCGAAAACACGCAGATGCACTGAATGTGGAAAATCGGGAATTTTTTCGCAAAACACCGTTGAAAATCCCCGATTCGTGTGATACAATGAACACAGAGGGGAGCCTTATCAGTATCCCCAAAGTACCGGAATTTGATACAGCGCGGAGTGCGCGGAGGGAGAGAATATGAAACTGACGGATAACGGCGCGTGCCGCTGCATCGCGGAGAAGATCCAGGAATTCCGGCACGGAAACCGTCTGATGGTAAACGATGATGTGAATGTGACGATGACATTCTACCGCAAAAACGAGCCGGAGAAGCAGTGCGGCGTTGCCAAAATCAATGGCAGTCTGGACTTTTCGCTCTTTGATGCTGCCCTGTTTGCCGCCATCGGCATGATCGTGGCCAGCACGCTGTGCGCGATCAAGTCGTTTTTGCGGCGGATTTGAAGAAAATAAAAAATGCCGGATTTCTCCGGCATTTTCTTTTTGGGATTACGCCTCGGCTACAGGCTCCTCGAGGATATCGTCCTCTTCGCAGCAGCAGATGGGCTCGTCAAAGGTCAGGTCGTCCTCAAAGCAGTCCTCGTCGCAGTTCTCGCAGTCACCGCACTCAAAGGTAACGGTGAAGTATTTCTTGAACAGCGTATAGAGAACAGCCAGGATCGCGCCGATAGCGGCGATAACGCCTACGGTGATCAGAACAACCTTCACTACGCTGGATTTCTTTTCTTCCGGTTTCTTAAACATATTGATCAAACCCCAATCCATTTGAATTTCCTCCGTGGATATGATTTCAGAGTATGTCTCCGTTTTCATTATAGCAACTCTTTTTGTCCAATGCAAGAGATAGTATGATATTTTTTGTGAATTTTTATGCTGTGCGCCGGCGGAAAAATCCTCGGTCATTCCGCGTTTCTGTGTTGATTTTGCCGGGATTGTGCCGTATAATATAAATAGTACACAAAAAATGATGGAAAATCGGAGAAATCACCCATGCTGCACGCCCCACGCCGCGCCTTTGTAAACGAATATACGCCCCGGGATCTGCCGATCCGTCTGCACGGCGCGGTCCGCGAATCCATCGTGGACGGGCCCCGTCTGCGGTTCGTGATCTTCGTGCAGGGGTGCCCCCACCACTGCCCCGGCTGTCACAATCCCGCCTCCCACGATCCCGCGGGAGGATACGTTTCCTCCACCGCCCGCCTGTGGGCGGCGATACGGGAGAATCCCCTGCTCCGCGGGGTTACGTTCTCCGGCGGTGAGCCCTTTTTGTGGGGGGAGGAGCTGTACGAGATCGGCCGGGCCGCCCACGAGGCCGGGCTGGACGTGATGACGTACTCCGGCTACACCTATGAAACGCTTTTGGAGCGGGCCAAGAACGAGGAGAGTGTGCAAAAACTCCTTACCGTGACGGATTATCTGGTGGACGGGCCCTTTATTCTGGCCCAGCGGGATCTGACGCTGAAATTCCGCGGCAGCCGCAACCAGCGGATTCTGGACGTACGGTGCTATCCCAATTCCGACAACGCCCGCATAATCGCCGGGCCCGAGATAACGGGCGAGCCCGTTTTCTGACGTATTGACACATCGAATATACAGGAGGTACTTAGTATGAAGAAACGCATCCTTGTGGTCAGTTCCGCCAATCTGGATTTTGTGCAGAGAATGCGCCGGGTACCCCGGGCCGGGGAAACCGTAACGGAATCCGCCACATACAGTTATGTTCCCGGCGGCAAGGGCGCCAACAGCGCCGTCACCTTCGCCCGTCTGGGCGATGACTGCGTATTCTGCACCCGGCTGGGCGCAGATGCCAACGGAAACCGCCTGCTTTCCGTATACGAAAAAGAAGGCATCGACACCCGCTTCATCCTGCGGGATAAAAAAGTACCCACCGGTCTTGCCTCCATTCTGGTGGAGGAGGACGGTGCCAACCGCATCATTGTATATCCCGGCGCCAACAACGCCATCACCGTTCCGGATGTGGAGGACGCGCTGACCTGCTATCCCGACGCGGTGTATCTCCAGTTTGAGATTCCGGACAAGGCCACTCTGGCCGCCGCCCGATTTGCCCATGAGAAAAACATCCCCGTATTTGTGGATGCCGGCCCCGCCCGGGCGGATTTTCCGCTTTCGGAATTGGGACGGATGGAGATCTTCTCCCCCAACGAAACGGAAGCAAAGGTGTACACGGGCATTGATCCCAACGGAGCGGATAACTGCCTGCGGGCCGCCATCAAGCTGTCCACCATGGTGGATGCGAAATACATCGTCATCAAGATCGGCTCCCGCGGTGCGTTCATCTACGACGGCAAGTATTACCACATCGTGCCCGCCATCTCCGTGCCCGCCGTGGACACCACCGCCGCCGGTGATACCTTCACCGCCGCACTGACCCATTTCTATATGCAGGGCATGGACATCGAGCGCGCCACCTATCTGGCCAACTGCGCCGCCGCCATCGGCGTGTCCCGGGAGGGCGCCTACACATCGATTCCCACGCTGAAGGAAGTGCTGGCATTCGCCGAGGAGCATCCCCAGCGCTGAGCAGTAAGGAGAAACTATGAAAGAAAAATATCTGGGCGTGGATTTCGGGGACGCCCGCACGGGCCTGGCTTTGTCTGAGCCCACCGGACTTCTGGCCGTAGGGGCGGGATGCATCCGCTGCGGCAATCTGCGCAAGACCGCCGAGCAGACCGCCGCCTTTGCCAAGGAGCAGGGGGTGGCGAAGATCATCATCGGCAAGCCCCTCAACATGAACGGCACCGAGGGCCCCCGCTGTGAGCGGGTCCGTGCCTTCGCCGATATCGTTGCCCAGGAGTCGGGGATTCCCGTGGAATTGTTCGACGAGCGGCTCACCACCGTATCCGCCCACCGGTTTCTGTCCGACACCGGCGTCAGCGGCAAAAAGCGGAAGAATTCCGTGGACGAGTTATCCGCCACGCTGATTCTGCAGGATTACCTGGACCGCATCCGCAACAAATCGTAAAATTATATTACAGGAGATACCGTTATGCGAAACAACGCCATCGACATCAAAAAAGAAGATCTTCTCCGCTATGAGGAAGCCTACGTCGGCGATCCCATCCGCCGGGTGATGACGGGCGCCTTCTCCAAGGCAAACATGAACGATCTGGCCTTTGATCCCGTATCCGCCCGAAAAATGCAGTTCAAGTTCTCCGTGGACGTAAAGACCATGGCCGCCACCAATCAGAAGCAGAGCGGCCGCTGCTGGATCTTTGCCGCCACCAACGTGCTCCGCGAGATCGTGGCGAAGGAATTGAATCTGGATTCCTTTGAGCTTTCCCAGAGTTATCTGGCCTTTTGGGATAAGTTCGAGCGGGTGAATTACTATCTGGAAAGCATTCTGGACACGGCCCATCTGCCCGCCGATGACCGCACCGTTTCCTACATCGTGGGCACCGGTGTCCACGACGGCGGTCAGTGGGATATGTTCGTGAACATCGTAAACAAGTACGGCATCGTACCCAAGGACGCTATGCCCGAGACCCAGCAGACCTCCGCCACCGGCACTCTGAATATGCTTCTGAACCGGTATCTGCGCCGCTGCACACCCATTCTGCGGAAGCTGGTGCAGGATGGAGCCGATGAGGAAACCATCCGCGCGGAGAAGGATGCCATGCTGGCCAAATGCTACGCGTTTCTGGTATCCTGCTACGGCACAATTCCGGAAACCTTCGATTTCGAATACGTGGACAAGGACAAGAACTACCACATCGAAGAGGGATACACCCCCCACTCCTTCTATGAGAAATTCATCGGCGACCGCCTGAAGGATTATGTGAGCATCATCCACGCGCCGACGGCCGACAAGCCCTTCGGCAAGATGTACACCGTGGCCTATCTGGGCAACGTGATCGGCGGGGCGGATGTGGCCTATCTGAATCTGGATATGGACGATTTTGAGGCGGCAGTGCTGGCTCAGCTGAAGGACGGGGAGATCGTTTGGTTCGGCTCCGACTGCGGCAAGTACGGCGAGGGCACCAAGAAGCAGTGGGACGACGCCAGTTACAATTATGAGCTGATCTCCGGTCTGGACATCGACATGACCAAGGCGGATATGCTGGACTATCACGTGAGCCAGATGAATCACGCCATGGTGATCACCGGCGTGAATCTGACGCCCGCCGGCGTGCCGGATCGCTGGAAGATTGAAAACAGCTGGGGCTCCGACGGTGCCAACGGCGGTTATCATATCGCATCGGAAAGCTGGTTCCGCAAGTTTGTATACCAGGCTGTGGTACATAAGAAGCACCTGGGCGACAAGGCGGCGATTCTGGACGAAGAACCTATCGTTCTGAATCCCTGGGATCCCATGGGCAGCCTGGCGGATTGATTGGACAAGAAAACGCGGGAGGAATTTTTGAAAAAAGTCCTCCCACACCCACCAAAAAAACTTGAAGCGGTTTTTGGATATATTGGGAAGCGAAACCCTCCCGTACATGGGAGGGTTTGTTTTGTTTGCATTGGTTTTTATTTGCTTGTTGGCCGCTTCATTTTAAAAAACATACGCGAAAAAGGATCCCCTTCTCCGCGTATGTATTTTTTATCGGATCTGGTTCTCTGCGCCCGGCGGAAGCAGGCCGAAACTGATGCCTATGGCATCGTTGACCGCGCCCATCATATCCTCATCCAGATGCCCCATCTTTTCCCGCAGCCGTTTTTTATCAATGGTGCGTATCTGCTCCAGCAGTACCACAGAATCCCGGGACAATCCGACCTGGTCGGCATGGATATCAATATGAGTCGGCAGGTTCGTTTTGCCTACTTTGCTGGGGATCGCGGCCGCGATCACCGTCGGGCTGTATCGGTTTCCCACATCGTTCTGCACAATCAGAACCGGTCGGAGACCGCCCTGCTCACTGCCGATGACAGGACTGAGGTCTGCGTAATAAATATCTCCGCGCTTGATACTCACGCTATCACACTCCGTTTTGGTATACTTCCCGCGGCGAGTGCCGCCCTTGTGGATATAGTATTTTCCGCCCGCCCCGCTTTTAGTCACGGCAGACAAAAAATCCTCACTCCCCGCACTGTCAGTATATTCGACACCGCCCCGATCCGCCATTGCGGATCGGGATTGTAAATAAAATGTAAATCCCCCGGGAATATCTTGCGCCACCGGATTCTTTGTGATATCATAATAATATCAAATACACCAAAGGAGTGGTATTATGGAAGAAAAGATTTTGAAAGCAAAACGGGGTATGGATGTACTGATTTACTCCATCATCGCCTATGTGATCGCCTTCGCCGCCATGATCTACGGCGGCATTCTTATGGACGAGGGATACGGATACGGCATTCCGCTGTTCGTCATCGGCCTTGTGTGGATCTGCATAGGCTGGCTTCCCTTTTTGGGACTGCGCGTACTGAAGCCCCAGGAAGCACTGGTGCTGACCTTGTTCGGTAAATACACGGGCACTTTGAAGGGCGAGGGATTCTACTACATCAATCCCTTCTCCGTGGCCGTCAACCCGGCGGCGAGAACCTCTCTGCGCCAGAGCGGTGATGTGAACTCCGAGGTGAAGCCCGCCATCTCCGTGTCCTCCACGGGATCGGTCAGCGTTGCCCCGGCGGATAAAAAAATCTCCCTGAAGGTCATGACGCTGAACAACAACAAGCAGAAGATCAATGACTGCCTGGGCAATCCGGTGGAGATCGGCATCGCCGTGATCTGGCGTGTGGCGGACACCGCCAAGGCGGTATTCAACGTGGACAACTACAAGGAATTTCTGTCCCTGCAGTGCGACGCGGCTCTGCGCAACATCGTGCGTGTATATCCTTATGATGTGGCCCAGAATGTGGACACCACCGGCGACGGCGAACCGGATGAAGGATCCCTGCGGGGCTCCAGCGAGATCGTGGCAGAGCGCATCAAGGAGGAAATTCAGTCCCGCGTAAACGCGGCGGGTCTGGAAATCGTGGAAGCCCGCATCACCTATCTGGCTTACGCGCCGGAGATCGCGGCCGTCATGCTCCAGCGGCAGCAGGCATCCGCCATCGTGGACGCCCGGAAGATGATCGTGGACGGCGCGGTCGGCATGGTGGAAATGGCTCTGGCCAAGCTGAACGAGAACGACATCGTCCATCTGGATGAGGAGCGCAAGGCGGCCATGGTATCCAATCTGCTGGTGGTTCTGTGCGGCAACAAGGACGCACAGCCCGTGGTGAACTCGGGTAGTCTGTACTGATGGCGGACAAGGAAACCAAAAAGCAGATCCCTTTGCGGGTGTCGCCAAAGCTGTTTGAAGCACTCTCCCGCTGGGCAGAGGAGGACTTTCGTTCCATCAACGGACAGATTGAATATCTTCTGACGGAATGTGTCCGCCAGCACGAGAAAAACGGCGGATCTGTCCCGAAGGATCTGGGTAAAAAAGAATAGAAAAACATCCCCGATGGCTAAGGCATCGGGGATGTTTTATTTATAATTTACCGCCGTTCCGCCACGTAGGTGGACACGCGGTTCTGGATCACGCGGGCCGTTTCGTCCAGGGATTTCTGTCCGGCGAAATACTGGGCCGCCTCTTCCTTGATAATATTGTTCACGGGTACGTTGTACCGCTGTACATGATTCAGGGACTTCACGAAAGCGATTACCTCATCCGCCATTTCCTCATTCAGGAACACGCGGAATTCACTCTGCGGATAGGGATTCGGCATGCCAATCACGCCGCCGATGATGGGGGCCGATGTATCCACGGAGATCTCCGTATCCACCACGTCCTCGGATTCCACAGTTTCCTCCGTTTCGGCGGGAGCGGCCGTTTCCTCCGAGGTTTCCACCCGGGGTACAACCACCATATCGTCATCGATGATGCCGTCATCGCCCTGGTTCTGCTGCCATTCCTCCCAGTTTTTCTTTTCCTCGGCCTGCTGCTCGACCACCTTATCCGCCAGTTTATCAAGAGAAGATACGCGCAGGGGGAAGGTGTATGTCAGGCTGTCCTGATATTCTTCGGTGAGGAAATAGCTGACGAAGGCCCATGCGCCGTCGATCACGGGAGATTTGGCACTGATAGCGAAATCCAAATCGTCCATGGTGATGACCGATCCGTTGCCGTTCATGGAAGGCAGGCCGATGGGGGTGATATTCTCCGAGTAGAAGGTATGATTCATCATGCTGACATACGCTTCAAAGGATTGGATATAGGTATGCTCCAGCATGGCCGCGTCGGAACGGAAGCGGTTCTGGTAGTCCTGATAGAAGGTTTCGTCGTACTCCTCCTGGCTCTCCCAGATGGATTTCGTGGGAAGGGTCTTCACATATTCCAGAATCTGCTTGAAATCTTCGGTGTCGAAATAGCACTTGCCCGTATCCGCGTCCACGAATTCCTCATAGGCCAGGGTACAGAACAATTCCAGCATCTGGTCTCTTGTCATATCGTAGAACACCACCGATTCCTCGGGGATTCCCTTGGCCCACTGCAAAAATTCGCCCATGGTCCATTTTGTCCGACCGCCCAGCATTTCCTCTTTGCCCATCCATGTCTGCACCGTGAAGGAGGGCATGATCTCATACAGTTTGCCGTTCACCTCCAGTGCCTGCAGCACATTGGGCAAAAAATCCTCCCGCTTTATGCCGGGATCGTTGTCGATGAAGGCATACAGATCGGCCAGAAGGCCCTTGGAGATGTAGTTGGACAGGGGCATGTAGGGGCTGACCAGCAGGATATCGGGCATCCGGCCGGCAATGATGTCGTTGTTCAGGGCGGTGACCGCCTGATCCATCATAGCCTGGTAATTGTACTCGCCCTCGCCGTTGTGCTCCTGCAGCTCGTATTTCTTGATCTGCACCCGATACTCCTCGCTCTGGCGATTGAAGCGGAGCACCTTCTCCCGCAGATTCCAATCATCGCCCACCACGGCGAGGGTAAGGATGTATTTGGGTACCACCTGATCGTCCGGCACCCGGTTCAGGAGCATGATGGCATCCTCTCCGCTCAGATCGTCCCAGCCCCGGGCGATAAACTGATCCTGGGAGAGGATAATCAGCTCGTTCACGTTGGTGACGGACAAGTCAGAGTTCATGAAGTCCATCAGCTTGGTGGATGCGCCGGTGGCGGCATCGTAGCCGAACACGGCTTCCTGGGTGCTGTAATAGAAGGTATATTCCTCACCGGCGTAATAATTCCACACGTTGGCGAAGGTATCCGTATCCAATTCCACGGGAGCCAGCATCTTCTGTGCCTTCCAATCCACGCCGATTGTGGACATCTTGGTCACATTGCCGGAATAATCGCTATACAGCAGGGTCAAGTCTTCCCCCGACACCATCATATTGTTGATGTAGCCGCCGTTCATGAGTTCCGACACATCGATTTCCCCGACCACCGTGCCGTCGCCGCTCATGCGGTACAAGGCCCGGTCGGAATCCAGAAATACCAGATCCTCCCCCAGCAGCTGGGCCCGGTTGATGTAGTGGTAGATGTATTCCCCATCCACCTCGCCGGAGGCATCGCCCCAGACATCCTTGGTGTCCACATCCGCCAGCACGGTGCCGTCGGCGGAAACATGGACGATGCGGGTATTCTCCGTATATTCATAGGTTTCCTCATCGTAGTGGGAGGAAAAAACCACCTGCCACAACGCCCCATCGGGTGCGAAGAGCATCTGCTGCACATAGCTGTTCTCGCCGATCTCCACGCCGGGCATATCCACCCGCGTTACGTTGGAGCCGTCCATGCCCATGCGGAACAGGCGGGTTTCGGACTGGTAGGTTTCCCGGTCGTAGTAGGTACCGTACATATAGATGCTGCCGTCCTTCACAAACAGCCGCTCAATGTAGCTGATATCCTCCGGCTTTTTCAGATAGGTGGCACGGTACACATGATCCACGATCTGCTTCTCGGCCACTTGCTTTTTGCCGCATCCCGCAAAAGAGGATGCACATCCGGCCAGCAGAAGAGCGGCCAGAGCGGCGGACAAAATTCGTTTCAATTTCATGTCAGACTCCTTTTATTCCGATGTATGTTTGGGGCGGGTCAACCGATTGTAGGTTTCCTCGGTATGCTCCTTCAGCGCCCGCGCCCCGCGGCCCATGGCCTCCCCCGCCGGTTTCCAGGCGATACCGATCCAGACAAGGCACAAAAGCACGGCCAGGGACAGAAGGACGATCTCCGCCATCAGCAAAGCCGCACAGCGGTACTGGGCCACCTGCGCCACGTTCTCCCACCAGGGATAAATGACCGGGGAAACACGCACGCCCAATGTATCCATATGAGTGATATATTCCCACAAAGCGGGAACGGTAAAGCGGGAGGAATTCTCCACCACCACCGCGCCATCACCGGGGGCAAAATGGGTTTCAAACACATCCCGGGCAAATCCGTCCACGGGATTGGGCAGCACCGCTTCGTACACGGCGATCTCCCCGACATGCTTAGCCGCGGGGGAATCAAAGAGAATGTATGCCCGGGGGATCTCCCCGTATGCCTCATCGTACACCGTGCCCGCGGGGACTTTCCCCACGCCGCACACGATGTATTCTCCCTCACCGATGGTGACGGGCATGCCCACCACGTGCAAGGCACCGAACAGCTTCCACGCGGCCCGCTCATCCAGGAACACATATCCCGCGTTTTCCCCGCCGGGGGAAAGGTAATTGCCGCTGACGATCTCCGGCCGATGAATATAGAAATACTCGCCGCCGAACACGGTGACCCGCAGATTGGCACTGTCCCGCTCGGTGCGGGCATACATATCCGTTTCGGTACTGTAGGCGCAGTACCACAGCCGGCCCCCCTCGGGGGATTCCAGGGATGCGTCGGTCATGGCCTGATCCACCGCGGCGGTGAGAGAATAGATCCGTCCGGGCACATCCCCCTCCCCCTCGGCGAAGAAGCCGCTGATCTGGGAAGCACCCCGGCCGTTCCACCGTTTTGCCGCCTGCTGATCCGTCAGCGCATCCGCCGTCTGGCGGCGAAGGATCCCGAGAATACCGGCGGCGCACAAAAGCAGCGCCAGGGCGGCGGCAGACAGAATCAGCGCTAAGCGCATTTTTTTATGTAGCTTCATCATCATCCGTTATTTTCGCTGAGGCGCACCTGCATGCCGTCGGAGATGGGCGACGCCGATGTGGTGATCACATACTGGCTGCTGACCGCGCCGGACAAAGCGGAATTGGTATCGTCGGAGGCGATCACCTCCACCGGCACCCGCTTGGCGGTGTACCGATTGCCCAGAGGCGTGCTCTTGGCACTGACGATCAAAACGAACTTCCCGTCCGCGTCCTCGCGGACGGCGCTGTTGGGCACCACGCAGTCGTAGGATGCGTTCTTATCGCCCAAAGTAAAGGTGATGGATGTGCCGGGGGATACCTCGCCGGTCACGCTCAGGGTGATGATCTTATTCTTGCCCTGGCTGGCGGCATCGGATTTGATGGACACCACCCGTGCCGTGGGGGCCTCGCCCCAATAATACCACTGCAGGGCAGCCTCATCGCCCACCTTGACCTTGGCCGCCTGCTCGGCGGTTACCGTGCACTTCACAGTGTATCCCATATCCGATACGGTGATGGTCATCAGGGCCGCATTGGCCTCCGCTGTCTTGCCCACCAAAGCGGAGATGGATTCGATGACGCCGGACACGGGAGAGGTGAGATCCGTTTCCACGGAAACCTTCTCCAGGCGGGCAATTTCCTTCTCCTGCTTGGCAATCTGATCCTCGATCCGCTTTACTTCAATCTCGTACTGCTTCTGATTCAGTTTAGCGGTATCGCTGGTACCGTCGGCGTTGGCCTTGGCCGCCGCCACCTGCTTTTCCAGATCGTTTATCACCTTGGTCTGGGCGGTGATCTCCCGATTCTTTTCATTGACACGGGTCTGGATCTGGCGGACACCCTCGTCGGAGCCGCTGTCGATCAGCGCCTGCGCATCCCGCATCTGCTTTTCCAGATCGTTTTTCTTTTGGGTCAGTTCTTGGATCTCCTCACCCAGTTCTTCGTAGCTCTGGTAATTTTGAATCTGCTTCAGATCCGCCTCGGCCTGCTTCACGGTGGCATCGGCCTGCTCATACTGAGCCTTGCACTGCTCCAGCACCATCTCCGCATCCCGCAAGCTTACCTGAATGGTTTCCACGTCGGCCTCGGCCTGCTTCACCGCGCCGTTCAAGCGGCTCAGCATGATATCAGACTGCATGGACTGCATATACTGCATAACCAGCATATTGTACTGCTGCTCCGCCGTGTAAACGCTCTGGCGCAGCTGCAGCAGCGCACGGTATTCGCTCTCCAATGGCTCCAGGGCTGTGGCCGCCGCTTCCACAGCCGCCTTCAAAGCCGCCAGATCCTCCGCCGATGCGGAATTCTTTTTGGCATCGTATTCCGCCCGGGCGGCGTCGTAGGCTTTCTTCGCCTCCTGGTAGCGATCTTCCGTGAAATACCGCTCCTTCTGCTCCAGCTCGGCTTTCAGATTCTCGTATTCGGCTTTCTTCTGCTGCACCGTCTCCGCCGTCACGCTGCCGGGACGCTTGGATTCGTAATCCGCCACGGCGGCCTTGGCATCCTCCACCGCCTTCTGGGCATCCTCCAGGCGGGTTTTCCATGTCTTGGCTTCCGCATCTGCCTGAGCATAGGCCAAGGCGGCTTCGCCGTACACCTGCTGTGCGGCGTCGTAAGCGGACTGGGCCTCCGCCAGAAGATTCGCGATCTCCTCGGCGGTGTAGTAGCCGTTGCCGCCCAAGGTGCCCTGCTTGCCGCCCAGTCGGGCGATCTCCGCCGTATAATAGTCCACCATGGATTGAGCCTGGGACATAATGATCTTGGCGTTCTGAATCTCATCATAGGAGGGAATTTTGGCCTGCTGGGCCTTGATATCCGCCAATTCCGTCTGGATCAGCGCCAGAGTCGCCTTGGCATCGGTCAGTTCCGAGAGAAGCGCCTGATAGGTATCCTTGGCCGCATCAGCGGACAGCGCGGGATCCTCCTGCTTTTTGCGGATCAGCTCCAATTCCAGATTGCTCAGGGCCAGTCTGGCCTCATCCAGCTCCCGGGAATCGCCCGTTTCCAGCTTCATAAGAATATCGCCCTTGGCCACGCTCTGGCCCACCCGCACCGCAATGGATTCCACCACGCGGGACTGCTCGATGCTCACCGTATAACTCTGGTTGGCTTCCACCACGCCGGTGGCCCGGATGCGGGAGGCAATGGATGCATACTGGGGATACTGCACCGCCACCTCGGGCAGGGAGTGATTCAGGATGGTATTGGAAAACAGCGTCAGAACCAGCAAAACCAGCAAAATGATAATGATGGCGTTGCGGATCCAGATACGGCGTTTGGTTGTGGATTCAGTCATTTTCACTACTTCCTTTCAGAATGATGGCTCAGCCCTTCAGGCCGCCGGAATAGGACACACCCTCCACGAGGGAATCCTCGCAGTACAGAAAAATCAGCAAGGGAATGATCATGTAGATCGCCGCCACGGAGAAGGCGATGCCCGCGTCTCCCGCGTTGATCTTGGACAAAAACACGGACAGCGGATGGAGATCCACCGCCTCATTGGTCAGGAGCACCAGCGGCTGTTCCACCATGTTCCAGTAATCGATGTATACCAGTATGGCCACGGAGGCCACGATGCCCCCCGACATGGGGGCGCAGATTTTCGTGAAAATCTGCCACTCGCCGGCCCCGTCCAGTTTGGCGGCTTCGATCACCGAGGAGGGGATGCGCCGCATGAATTTCGTCAGGATAAAGACCGCGAAGGGGGAGAAGATGCCGGGCAGGATGATGGCCCAGCGGGTATCCAGAATCCCCAGCCAGTCGGCCACCAGATAATTGGGCACCAATGTGACCTGATAGGGCATCAGCATCAGAATGATGTAGGCGAAGAAGATGCCGCTGCGCCATTTGGTATCGAACCGGGCAAATCCGTAGGCGGCCAGGAGGGCCACCAGCGTCTGGAAGATGACAATGGGCACCACCAGAATCACGGAATTCCAGAATTTCAGCAGATAATCCGGGCTTTTGAGCAGCACCGTTTCGTACTGGCTGAAGCTGACCAGATCGGGGATGATCTTCAGATTCACGCGATCGGATACGTACGTCCCGGCGGAGGTAACGCTCTCAAAAATCTTGCCGTAATTGGAGGCGATCTCCGATTGGGACATGAAGGAATTGGTGATCGTCAGAACGATCGGCGCGATAAATAACACGGACATGGCGCACAGAAACACCGTGGCGATACCGAGCAGCACGTACCGCGCCGTTCCGTGGATTTTTTTCAATTTCATTTGGTCACTCCTCAATATCCTTTCCCAGTTTCCGATCGATCAGGAACAGAATACCGATAATGATTATCATAACGATACCCATAAGGATCGCCGCGCTGGACAGCTTCTGGTAATCCAGGCTCTTGAACATATTGTTCATGAAGTGCTGGAGCAGATACAGCGAGTCGTAGGGGTAATCGCCTGTCAGCAGATACACCTCCCGGAACACCTTAAAGGAATTGATCACCGACAGAATCGTAACAAACAGAATGGTGGAGGACAGATAGGGCACCTTGATGCGGAAGAAGGTGCGGAGCGCACCGGCGCCGTCCAGGGCCGCCGCCTCCGTGATCTCCTTGGGGATGCCTGCCAGGGCGGCCATGAACAGAATCATGTTATATCCCACATTCTTCCACAGATAGAGAAGCACGATGGTCAACTGGCTGAAATCGCTTTTGAACCAGTCGATAGCGGTGCCGCCCCAGGCGATGAGCCATTCGTTGATCACGCCGTTGTTGTGGAACAGCACCTCCCAGATCAGCACAACGGAGGCAATGGGCACCATCAGCGGGCTGATCAGGATCGTGCGGAACAAGCTCTTCATGGGGATTTTCTCCATGAGGAGGATGGCAAACAGAAGGGGGATGATCACCGCCAGCGGCACGGCGATCAGGGAAAAGGTGGCCGTGTTGGCCGCGGCCCGCCGGAAGGCCGTATTCTGAAGCAGGGCGATAAAGTTGGACAGCCCCACGAAATCGCCCGATATGGGGTTATCCACCAGGCTGTAGTAGATCACTACAAGGAACGGTGCGAGAAAAAATATGCTGACGCCGATCAGGCTGGGCAGAAAAAACCACCTGGTGCGGCGCATCTCTTTGATTCTGGCTGTGTCCCGGCACTGCCGGTCGGCGCGGCGGTCGGATCGCTTCTTTTCGGTTACTTTCATCATGGACTCTTTTCTCAAAACGGATGTCCCAAATGGGCATAGATATCCTTATGGAATATAAGACGGAAAATTTTGTACTTTGTTTCAACGTTTCGTAAATAATTTCACCGCGGCAAACGACACGGCGGGGATTGTAATCTCCGCGGATTTGCCGTATAATATACATATGTAATTCACACGAGGCGAACCATATGACAAAAACAAATGCCATGCGGCAATTAGAAAAAGCAAACATCCCCTTCACCACGGAAAGTTATCCTGTCGATGAGGAGGATCTGAGCGGTGTGCACACCGCGGAAATCCTGGGTATTACTGATCCGGGATGCATGTTCAAAACCCTGGTCACCAAGGGATCCCGGGGCGGGTACTACGTATTCTGCATCCCCGTGGCGGAGGAATTGGATCTGAAGAAATGCGCCGCAGCCGCCGGGGAGAAAAGCGTGGAGATGATCCATGTGAAGGACATGCTCTCCGTGACGGGGTATATCCGGGGCGGATGCTCCCCGGTGGGGATGAAGAAGAAATATCCCACCTTCGTGGACGAGACGTCCATTCTGTACGACAAAATCTACGTCAGCGCGGGCCAGCGAGGCTTGCAGCTGTGCCTGTCCCCCGAGGATCTGTGCGCCTTTGTGGAGGCCACGGTGGCGGATCTTATCCGAGGATGATTTTCTCGCGAGGGGGATGGTTGGCTTGCAATCCGTGCCAAAGTTTGCTCCCCCTCAATGATCACAGCTTTGCCTTGGAGAATTTTCCGCCAGGGAAATTCTCGCGAGGGGGATGGTTGGCTTGCAACCCGTGCCAAAGTTTGCTCCCCCTCAATGATCACAGCTTTGCCTTGGAGAATTTTCCGCCAGGGAAATTCTCGCGAGGGGGATGGTTGGCTTGCAATCCGTGCCAAAGTTTGCTCCCCCTCAATTATAACAAATACGCGGGGCAATAGCAATACAGTATGCGGAAAATACGCCCAAATGCCTGCATCCATTGATTTCCCGGCGGGGGGATGCTATAATGTACACAGAAATAAACAATCCCTCATTATTATATATAGAATCATCGGGAGGACGTTATGCGCTCCATCAGAAGTATCTATAAAATCGGCCGCGGCCCCTCCAGCTCCCACACCATGGGCCCGGTCTTTGCCGCCAAGCGGTTCCGGGAGGAAAATCCCACAGCGGACCGCATGGAAGTGATCCTGTACGGATCCCTGGCCAAAACCGGCGAGGGTCACGGCACGGATCGGGCGGTGCGGGAGACCCTTTCCCCCATCGAGACCGATATCCGTTTCGTCACGGACGATATCCCCCTGCCCCATCCCAACACCATGGATCTGATCGCCTATCGGGGCGGCTGTGAGATCGCCCGGGCACGGGTATTGTCCATCGGCGGCGGCGAGATCCGCTTCGAGGGGGATCCCCCCGCACCGGCGGCGGAGGAGGTCTATCCCGAGAACTATTTTACCTCCATTGCCCAGCGGTGCAAAGCGGAAGGCATCCGCCTCTCCGATTACGTATTCGCCCGTGAGGGCGCGGATTTTCCCGCCTTCCTCGGCGACGTGTGGCAGACCATGAGCTCCTCCATAAGAGAAGGATTGACCCACACGGGCATCCTGCCCGGCGGGCTGGGCGTGGAGCGGAAGGCCCAGTATCTGTTCAATCAGCGGCACATCGACGAGAGTCCCCAGACCCGGGAAAACCGCATCGTGTGCGCCTACGCCTTCGCCGTCAGCGAACAGAATGCAGACTGCGGACTGATCGTCACCGCCCCCACCTGCGGCGCCTGCGGCGTGGTCCCCGCGGTACTCAAATATATGCAGGAGAAAAACGGATTTTCCGATCATGACGTGATCCGCGCCCTGGCGGCGGCGGGTTTGGTAGGTGCCATCGTGGCGCGCAACGCCTCCATCAGCGGCGCGGAATGCGGCTGTCAGGCGGAGATCGGCACGGCCTGCTCCATGGCGGCCACCGCTTTGGCGGAGCTCTACGAGATGGGCATTGACCAGATCGAATACGCGGCGGAAATCGCCCTGGAGCATCATTTGGGTCTGACCTGCGATCCCGTGTGCGGCCTGGTGCAGATCCCCTGCATCGAGCGCAACGCCGTGGCCGCCATGCGTGCCATCAACGCCATGAGCCTGGCCAACTTCCTCTCCCACAGTCGCAAGATCTCCTTCGATCTGATCGTGAAAACCATGTACCAGACCGGACGGGATCTGTCCCACGTATACCGTGAAACCTCCGAGGGCGGTCTGGCCAAGCTGTATCGCTCTCCTCAACCATAAAGAAACGGAGAAATCTATGTTTCAGACTATCGCTGCCATATCCACCCCGCCCGGTAAGGGCGGCGTGGCTTTGATCCGCATCAGCGGCGAGGACGCCGTATCCGTGGCATCCGCCATCTTCCATCCCATGGCGGGCGCACCTCTGTGGGAGCGGGAGGCACGTCGCGCCGTGTTCGGCACGATCCGTCACCCCGCCACCGGGGAGATCATCGACACCGGCGTGGCCACGCTCTATCGCGCTCCCACCTCCTTCACCGGGGAGGACGTGGCGGAAATCACCTGCCACGGCGGCACCGCCGTGACCCGTGCCGTTCTGATGGCCGCATTCGCCGCCGGGGCAGAGCCCGCCGGCCCGGGAGACTTCACCCGCCGCGCCTTTGTGAACGGCAAGATGACCCTCAGCGAGGCCCAGGCCATCGGTCTGCTGATTGACGCGGACACAGAAAGCCGCCGCACTCTGGCATCCGGCGCGGCCCGGGGCAACGTATCCCGCGCGCTGGATCGGATCGCCACCTCCCTGACGGAGGTGCTCTCCGCTCTCTACGCCGCCATCGATTATCCCGAGGAGGATGTGGGCGACGAGGGCGAGAGGCAGATACTTACTACCGTACAGACCGCCGTGGGCGACATCGATGCTTTGCGGCGCACCTATAAAACGGGCCAGGCCATCGCCGAGGGCATCCCCACCGTCATTGCGGGACTGCCCAACAGCGGCAAAAGCTCCCTCTACAACGCCCTGCTCGGGCGGGAGGAAGCCATTGTCACCGACATTCCCGGCACCACCCGTGACGTCCTATCCGCCTCGGCGGACATCGGTGGGGTGACGCTCCTTCTGTCCGATACCGCCGGCATCCGCCAGGGCAGTGACGCCGTGGAGATGATCGGCGTACAGCGGGCCAAGGACAAGCTGGCCGGGGCTGCGCTGGTACTGTTTGTGCTGGACGCCGGCACTCCCCTCACCCCCGACTGCACCGAGTTGTTTGAGGAGGTGTGCGCCCTCTCCGTGCCCACCGTGGTGATCTTCAACAAATCCGACACGGGCTGTGCCTTGTCGGCGGAGGAAATCGCTTCCTTCACATCCCGTGCCGATCACACCCTCACCCTCTCCGCCAAAACCGGGGACGGGATGGAGGAATTGCGCCGGGTGATCGCCGAGATCGCCGGCACGGACAAGCTGGACACCGCCCACGATGCCATCATCTGGGATGCCCGGCAGGAAGCCTCCCTCAGCCGGGCATGCGATCTTCTGAATGACGCCCTCTGCGGTCTGATGATGGGAGATCCGCTGGACGCGGTCTGCACCCTGTGCGAAAGCGCCCTCGCCGAGATTCGCGGGGTGGACGGCCGAGCAGTGGATGAGGACATCATCGCCGGCATCTT
Source organism: Eubacteriales bacterium (assembly GCA_045539595.1). GTDB lineage: Bacteria > Bacillota > Clostridia > Oscillospirales > CAG-272 > SIG701. Next base: position 19,804 of record JAZQFQ010000082.1, read on the forward strand.
CGCCCGCTTCTGCGTGGGAAAATAATCTATCAAAAAGGAATCCATCTATGAAATCCGTATTTGTTGCTTCTGATATTCACGGCTCCGCCCTTTGGTGCGGAAAAATGCTGGCCGCCTTCGACGCATCCGGCGCGGATCGGCTGCTTCTCTTGGGAGATATTCTCTACCACGGCCCCCGCAACGATCTGCCCGACGAGTACGCCCCCAAGCAGGTCATCGCCATGCTTTCCCCTTATAAAGATAAGATCCTCTGCGTCCGCGGCAACTGCGAGGCCGAGGTGGATCAGATGGTGCTCCCCTTCCCCGTGATGGCGGATTATGCCGTCATCGTCCTGGGCGATCGGGTGATTTACGCCACCCACGGCCACACCTTCGGCCCGGACAACCCGCCGCCCCTCTCGGACGGGGATATTCTCCTCTCCGGACACACCCATGTGCCCATGGATGAAATGCGGGACATTCCCGAGGGAAAAATCCGCTGTCTGAATCCGGGATCCGTGTCCATCCCCAAGGAAAACAGCGCCCACGGCTATCTGATTCTCACCGAGGACGACGTAATCCGCGGCGCCCTTTGACGGAGGGATATATGAATAAAAAACGCATCGCCCTCGCCATGAGCGGGGGTGTGGACAGCAGTCTCAGCGCCCGGCTTCTCATGGATAGGGGATACGAGGTGGCGGGGGTGACCTTCCTCGTCCATCACGATCCTGCCGTGACGCCTCCTTCCGTGGGGGCGGAGGCGGTGTGCCAATCGCTGGGGATCCCCTTGACGATACTGGACATCGCCGAGGATTTCGCCGCCACCGTTAAGGAAAATTTTGTAAAAGAATACGCCGCCGGACGCACGCCCAATCCCTGCGTGTTGTGCAACCGGACGATCAAGTTCCCCTATCTGATGAAGTTTGCGGACGGGGCGGGGTGTGATTATGCCGCCACCGGCCACTACGCCCGCCTGATCCGATGCGGATCCCGGATAGCGATCGCCAAAGCCAAAGATCTATCAAAGGATCAGAGTTATATGCTGTGGCAGCTGCCTCAAGAAACGCTTTCTCGCCTGGTGTTCCCTCTCGGGGAATACACGAAGGAGGAGGTGCGCGAAATGGCACAGGCCGCCGGCATCCCGGGCGCGAAAACCAAGGATTCCCAGGACATCTGCTTCATCCCTCATGGGGATTATACGAAATTCCTCGCCGAGGCGGGGATGGATCTGACCCCCGGTCAGTTCATCGATGAAAATGGACGGGTGCTGGGTCCGTCCAAAAACCAGGCTTGCTACACCGTCGGTCAGCGGCGGGGGTTGGGCATCGCCCTCGGTCGGCATATGTTTGTGACCGCACGGGATGCGGAAAACAACCGGGTGAGCATCTCCCCCACCGATCCCTACGGAAAGACCGTCTACGCTGATGACGTGCGGTATATGGCCGCCGCCCCGGGGGATCTGGACAGCCCCCGCCGGCTCAGCGTGAAACTGCGCTACGCAAGAGCGGAATTCCCCTGCACCGCCGTCATAGACGGGGATCGGCTGCGGGTGGATTTGGACGATCCCGCCCGTGCGCCCTCGCCGGGACAGTCCCTGGTGCTCTACGACGGGGACACCGTCGTCGCGGGTGGAGTGATTGTTTGAGTTGGGATAACATCTCTTGAGAATGGAGGAAGTTGACTGTGCAAATTGGACCAATTACACTGAATCCGATGAGCCATGAAGATATCGTAGAGACGGGACCACTTTTCATAATAGTTTTTTTGATGCTTTTTTTCATCTCGAGAAATGTTATTTTTCTTCACGAAAACTTTGTGAGAGAGTTTTATTGGGCGTTAAGTGAAAAATACTGCCACAGCTACTTCACGCCCAACAAAGTAATAAAATTTGTCCGCAGATGCTTTGGATTGAGAACAAAGCGTAAACTTCATTGGGTGGTTTGTTTTTATCATTATCTTCAAGTCGCCATGGCCATCTCGCCTGCGTTCATGCTGGTAGTGCATATATTCATCCCGCCGGAGTATGCACATTTGCTATCGTTTTTGATTGGAGTTTTCCCGTTTTGGCTGATGTTTATCATACACATTCCATTTGCGCTTCTGCAATGGATTCGGTGTGTGATCATAAAAAAGACCAATCCCCTGTATGCAAATCGTGAATTTCATGACCGTCGGGATATCGAGTATCATTGGGGAAACTGATCCCCCACAAGAAAGGATCGACTATGGAAAACATACATTCCCGCACTCTTGCCCTGATCGGGGAGGAGGCGATGACCAAGCTCCACGGTGCCCGTGTGGCCGTATTCGGTCTGGGCGGTGTGGGCAGTTATATTGCGGAAGCTCTGGCCCGCGCCGGGGTGGGTTCCCTTTTGCTCATCGACGGGGACGCCATCGCCCCCTCCAATCTGAATCGGCAGCTGTTTGCCACCGCCGACACGGTGGGCATGCGGAAAACCGATGCCGCCCGGGAGCGGATCCGCCTGGCGGCACCGGAATGCCGGGTGGAAACGTACGATTTGTTCTATCTTCCCGAGACGGCGGACCGGATCCCCTTTGAGGGGCTGTCCTATGTGGCGGACGCCATCGACACCGTTTCCGCCAAACTGGAGATCATCGCCCGGGCCAAGGCCGCGGGTGTTCCCGTGATCGCCTCCATGGGCACGGGCAACAAGCTCCATCCCGAACTATTCGAGATCACGGATATAGCGAAAACCTCCGTTTGTCCCCTTGCCCGCGTCATGCGGCGGGAATTGAAAAATCGCGGAATCTCCCACGTGAAGGTGCTGTATTCCAAAGAGGAGCCCCGCCCCTCGCCCCTTCTCCCCGAGGGGGAATCCGCCCGTCGGAGCATCCCCGCCAGCATCTCCTTTGTTCCCGCCGCGGCGGGGCTGATGATTGCCGGGGAGATCGTGCGGGACATCACTGGGGTGAGATAATCCTTAAAATTTCTTAAACCCCGATTTGTTCGCAAAATCGACACAATTATCGTTTATACTGTAAATCAACTACCAAAAAGGAGGCCGCCATGCGCATCGGGAACACGGAAATCAAATACGGGCTTTGTCTCTCTCCCATGGCCGGCTTCACCGATCTGCCCATGCGCCGCCAATGCCGCCGCTTCGGGGCGGAGTACACCGTCACCGAGATGGTGTCCGCCGCGGCATTGTGCTACCGGGACCGGAAAACCGCCGATCTGGCCTATCTGAGCGAGGACGATGTCCCCTGCGCCGTCCAGCTCTTCGGTCACGATCCGGATCAGATGGCACGGGCGGTGGCCATGGTCGCCGCAGGCGAATATGAGGGATGCCGATCCGCTGTGCCCCCCGCCGCCATCGATTTGAACATGGGATGTCCTGTGAAAAAGATCGTCACCGCCGGGGACGGAAGCGCCCTCATGCGCTCCCCGGAGTTGGTGCGGGATCTGACACGGGCGGCGGTACGCGCCGCCGAAAAACACCACATTCCCGTGACGGTGAAAATCCGGGCGGGATGGGACAGCGATCACAAAAACGCGGTGGAGATCGCCCTTGCCGCCGCCTCGGCGGGGGCATCCGCGGTGTGCGTTCACGGGCGCACCCGGGAGCAGATGTACCGCCCCGGGGTGGATCTGGCCGTCATCGCCGCGGTGCGGGATGCGCTGCCTGCCCACATTCCCGTGATCGGAAACGGGGACGTGCGGGATGCGGCATCCTACCGGGAGATGATCGTCCAAACCGGCTGCGACGGTGTGGCCATCGGCCGGGCCGCCTTGGGCAATCCCTGGGTATTTGCCGAGATCCGGGCGGCTCTGGCGGGCGAGTCCTTCACGCCGCCCACGGAGGAGGATCGCCGCCGGGAAGCCTTGCATCTGGCTCGCGCCATCGTGGCGGAGCACGGGGATCACACCGCCGCCCGGGAATGCCGGGGCCGTGTGGCCCATTTTCTCACCGGCATGCGGGGGGCCGCCGCCATGCGGGGACGGATCCAATCCGCCGAGTCCCTTACGGAGATCGAGACCATTCTGTCCGCCGCGCTGGGGGAAAAATAATTTTTCATATTTTGTAATATTCTGCATTTTTTTGCGTTCTTATTATAGATACACGGGAGAGGAGGGTGCGTATGATCATTCAATCGCCGGAGCGAAAAGCGGTTTCCGTCGAGGATTTGTCTCTGGCCAGGCAGGCCGCCGAGGGCAGTGACGATGCTTTTGCCGTCATTGTGGAGCGGTACAGCCGTCTGGTCTACAACGTGGCCCTGCGCTCCGTATCCTCACCGGAGGACGCCGCCGATATCTCCCAGGAGACCTTCCTCAAGGCCTGGCGTTCCATCGCCTCCTTCCGGGGGGACTGCGCCCTGTCCACCTGGCTGTGCCGCATTGCCTTGAACTGCTGCTGCGATCACGCCCGCGCCGCCAAGCGGCATCGGGTGGTGTCCCTCACGGTGCAGGAGGATGAGGAGGAATCCAAGGTACTGGACATTCCCGACACGGACGTCACCGCCATGCCGGAGGAAGAGCTGACCCGCCAGACGGAAATCGCCGCGGTGCGGGAGGCCATCGATTCCCTGCCCGAGGAAATGAAGACCATCATCACCCTGCGGGACATATCCGGTTTATCCTATGCGGAAATCGCAGACATCCTGCGTCTGGAAATGGGTACGGTAAAGAGCCGCATCAACCGGGCCCGGGCCGCTGTAAAAAATTTTCTCATTGAGCGGAACTTTTTTACATAACCGTCGTCCAATGCAGTGAAAATCAAAAATTTCCTGAACGAGGATATTATGAAAAGCAATTTTGACGCGGACTTACAACAAATGTCCGCCACCGAAACAGCCCCCGCTTCCGCGGATGCCCACATCCGTGAACTGACGGCCGCGCTGGCCGTCGATGTGCCCGCGGATTTCACAAAAAATGTGATGGATGCCATCCGCGCCGAGCGGAAAAAGATGGCATTCCGCCACCGTATGGTGCGGCTGGGAAGCGCCATTGCCGCCGCCATTGTGATCGTGCCCATGGCCGCCATCGTTTTGCCTGCCATGATCCGCAGCGAGAAAAACGCGGACATCGCCCTGACGGACAACGATCCCGCCCTCTATGCCCCGGGGGATACCGCCGCCGGCGATGTACTGTATTCCACCATCGGGGAAACAAATCCCGCCACCGAGGCGCCCGCCACCGAGGAAGTCCCGACCGCCTGCCCGAGCAGCGCACCGGCCGACATGCCGGAAGCGGAGGCACCCGCCAAGACGGAATCGACCGCTGCCAAGGCACCGGCCACCACCGTCGGAGCACCCGATCATATGGATAAAAGCCAGGAGAATCCGGTGGAAACCCCGGCCACAGCCGACACCTTTGCCGCCGAAACCAAGTATAAGATAAACGCCGTGGCGGAATCCAGCACCATCACCGTTCTGCGGACCATCATCGGTGCGGAGAAGATGGATGCGTGGCTGGCCGATCAGACTGTGTCCGAGGACACCCCCCGCAATCTGATCCATGCCTTCGGCATCCGGCGCGAGGTTTTCCTCACCGCCGCCGCGGATCTGAACCTCACCTTCACGCAGGATGAGCTGGATACACTCTTTGACACCCCGCTGACGGAAAAATGAGAAAAAACCGAGAGATGGAAGGCGTAATGTTCCGAAATAAGCAAAAGAGAGAGAACGAACGGTTAATATCCGAATCGTCCTCTCTTTTTCTGTTTTCAGTTTAGAGTTATGCGCTTGGGGTGCCCCCAAGCGTTATGATATGATCGCCCTTCTATCTTTAAACTTGGGCAAAGCCCCATCATAACGATACGAAGTATCTCATAACTCATAACTTGCCCGTAAGGGAAATCATAACTTAGCGTGTTCTCCGTTAAGGAGAACACGCTAAACCTTCTCTCGGTTTTCTTTATGCTCTCGGCAAACTCCAATGATAGTGTGCCGCCAACAGCCGCACGGTGAGGATCACCGTCGCGCCGATGATCATGGCGGCGGTGCCGCCCAGCGGCTGCCACAAAGCGGCGCACAGGATGGCGCCGATAATCGACGCGCTGGCGTACACGTGCTTGACGAAAATGTAGGGCGTATTGCCCGCCATCACGTCCCGCATCAGGCCGCCGCCCACGCCGGTCACCACGCCCACGAACACAAGGAGGAACATGCCCCGATGATCCGTGGCCGTATAGGCCCGCTGGATGCCCACCACAGTGAACACGCCCAAGCCCAGGGAATCCATCACCAGCATGACCAGATCGCTTACCCGGCTGTAGACGGTGAGCCACCGCCGCACCGCAGGCAGAAACACAATCACCGACACCACGGCGGCCACCGCCGCGTAGATGGGACTCATGAACATGGCGGGCGGGGTCAGCCCCAATATCAGATCCCGGATCACGCCGCCGCCCACGGCGGTGGTCAGCCCCAGGATCACTACGCCGAAGATATCCATCTTCTTCACCAGGCCCGTCATGGCCCCGGACACGGCAAAGGCCACCGTGCCGATGATCTCTAAAATCAGTAAGAATTCCGTCATGTCATTTTCTCCCCCGCAGTGCCGCATGGACCGTCCGGGACAGGGTATAAAAATCCGTATGCTCCATATACCGCATGGCGGTGGCGGCGATATCCGCAAAGGTGTCCCGCACATTCTCCCCGAAAACGGCGCAGGCACACAGGAATCGGGTAATCACATACACCGCCGCGAAGGCGCGATAGGCATCGGGGAAACAGGCACCTTCCGTGGCGTAGGGGAAGGACACATAAAACATATGGTTGGCCATAATGTTTCCGTAATGGTGTTCCAGATCGGGCAGCATCGATTTCATCCGCACCTCTGCATCCGTGAAGGCCTTGACCGATGCGTCACTGACCCCGTCGGTCATGGAAAAGCGCTCCAGGGCCTCATCAGCAAGATCGCACAGGGTGATATCGCCCCGGGCGAAAAACTCCAGCAGATCCCGGGCGTAGGTAAGGAAATCCGCCGTAGTGTCCACGGAGAATCCGTCCTCGGCCACGCCGAGAAGATGGGCAAGCGCCGCAAAGCGATCGCGGGTGTCGCCCTCCGCCTGCCATACCTCCAAACAGCGGCGTTGCCGGGCAAAGAATTCCGGATCCGCGCCGGAGGGCGGGGTGGACTCCGTCTGCAATTCCGTCACTGTGAAGGGGAGAGGATAGGGCTCCTCCATCAGCATCTCAATGGTTTTCTCACAGCTGCCGGAGCAGACCGCCTCGGCGGGATTCCCCGGCCGTATGGCCCGGGGATACAATCGGCATACCGCCGGCTGCACACCCTCGCCGCACTCCCGGTGGAGCATGCACCAGCCATCCTCGTCCAGCATATGGCAGTTGCCGTCGGCGGAGGGGGAAATGTAGGCGTACTCCTCCTCCGTGGGATTCTCGGAAATGTAGAACGCGGTATCGATCCGCCGCCGTAGTTCCGGCGAACATTCGATGCCCAAAAGACGAAAATACTCCGCTCGGGACAAGGTGATCCGCCAGCCGTGGCAGCAGACCGCCCGGCAATCACCGCATTTACAGCGGAATCGGGAAAAATAATCGGGAGATAAAACGTGTACGGTATTCGTAGGGGTATCCTCCTGCATCTATGTAGGATAAGGAATTACTGTATTTCGCAAACCGCAAGGAACTTTGCCGCCGCGGCGATAAGATAGTCGATATTTTCCGCCCGCATCACAGTGTCGCGGGCGGTATGAATCCGATCCAGATACAATCCGCACCGGCCCCGTTTCATGGCGGTTACGCCCACGGACACGGGAAAATTGCCCTGATCGGAGGGGTAGAAGGTGGTGGAGGATTTTTCGTGATGGACAATGATGCCGTCCCCATCGGGGAAAGCCGTCCGCAAAGCGTCGCCGTACTGTTTCAGAAAGGGCTTGCTCTGCACCAGCAGCATGTGCTCCCCGTCGGAGACGCAGTCGAAGTTGATCACGGGGGTATGGGCCGTCGTCTTTTTGTGCATCTTTCGGAAATAGGAAGAGCCGATCAGGCCGTTTTCCTCATGATCGAAGAACACAAAGGCCACCTGCTCCCGCACGGACGGGGGCAGAGTTTCCATCAGCTCGCACAACACGATCACCCCGGAGGTGTTGTCGTTGACCGTGTGCCGATTGGGCCGGCCAAACAGCAGCAGGGCGAAAAACGACACAAAATACACGCCCAGGAAGGTCCAGTACTGCACCGCAGCGGACTCCGTCAAAAGCGACACCAGTGCCGCGGCGGCACCGCCCAGCGCCAGAAAGGGGATGCAGATCAGCACCGCATACAACAGCGACAAAGGAATGTTTTTCGGCATGATCAGATTGGGGAACGGCAGAGCCGCGCAGGTATCGTAGTGGGCGCAGAAGATCACCTTCGCCCGATCGGGATCGCCCACGACCAGATTGCGGCTTCTGGGAAATCCCCCCGACTCCACCCGGAGGTGGGGATACTTTTCTTTCATATAATCAATAAACGCGGATTTTTGCGGGCCGGTTTTGCGGATCTGGTATTTGTCCAGTATCTCGCGGCTGATCTCTGTCATAGGTATCCTCCTTACGTCCGCTCCCGGCAGATCTTGTACATCTCCTCCGCCGCCTGGCGGGTCTTGGCCACCACGTCGCCCGCTCCCTTGGGGAAGCAGTAGTACAGGCACTTGCGGTCACCGATGCAGATCACGTCGCCGATCTCGTACCAGAAGTAATCGGAATACAATCCGTAGGATGCTTTGGGGCTTTGGGTGTAGGACAACTCCCCGTCGCATCCCGTCAGGGTGAATCCGTTTTCGTCATGGGTGAGGCGTCCCTCGCCCACCATATAGATGGCCTTGAAATCCACCATGACGCCGATGTCCACATCCACATCCAGCCGGTAGGTGCCATCCAGAATCGATTTTCGCACCTGCTCTCTTTGCCAGTTGTACCAATCGGGGATGTGAGAGAATTCCGTCTCTCCGTCCCGGGCCCGCAGGCTGCCGTATTCATCCAACTCCCACACCTTGCCGCAGGTGCGGCAGGTGAGGGTGATTCCCTCGCCCGCCATCGTCTCCGCGCCGCAGTGGGCGCATGTATACAATATGCGGTTCAGCCCGTCCGCGCGAAAGGGCGCGTCGATTTTGACATGGTTTTCCTTCTGCCAGGCGAAATTGTCAAAGGTGAAGGCTTCGTCCAGTACCGCGTCCAGCTCGGCCACGGATTTCTCCGCGATCTCCTCTCTTGTAAGGAGGCACTCCATCTTGGCCGATACCTTGACTTTCCGCTTCTGCAGACCGTTGTACAACGGATCTCTTGCAAAAGCGCCGTAGGTGCGGATCATCACCACGGGCACGTCTAGTTTTTTGAGAAGCTGGCCCAACTGCCGGGGAAGCGGGGTGGCGCACCCGTCAAAAGAATAGGAGGCCTCCGGATACATGAGCACGCTGGTTTTCTTCTCCCGCACGGCACTCAGCATATCCCGGATCAGCATCAGATCCGGCACGAATTTCTGGGTGGGGATACAGCCGATCTGCCGCATGAGCCACTCCTTGCCCACCAGACCGTCCGAGGTGCAGACGATGTTGTAGGGCTTGGGATACAGAAGCTTTGAGGCGATCTCCAGATCGATGAAGCTGGAGTGATTCATCAGAATCAGCCAGGGGCCGTCCCCCGCCGCCTCCATGCGCACCTTCTCGTAGGAGAACCGGGCGAACATCAAGTCGGGAATGGACGCCACCCGCACCACGGTGCGGAACAGCGGGTGGGGGCGGATGGGCTTTTTATGCTTCGGGCGAGGCAGATTCTGCACCTGCGCCCAACTCAGTTTTTTCGTTTTGATCTTCATAGATGTCCACGTCTCCTCTTGGATGCACGCCATATTTTCTATCCTATTTTATATCACAGAATAGGGAAAATTTCAATATCCGCGCAAAAGAATCCGGAAATAAATTCAATTTTTCTGTGTGAAAGTTGCATAAATACACGCCGGCTCTTTCCGCCATCCCCATAAAATCCGCCAAAAATGCAAAATGGGATGAATATTTTATCATAAATTCTTGACAATATGCATTGTTTTGTGTATAATAATCCATATCCAAGGGTGGATTTTTTTATTTTCCGTCCCTACCCCACCAAGTGGAGGTCCACTATGACAAAGATATTTATTGACGGCAGCGCCGGCACCACCGGTCTTCGGATCGCGGATCGGCTGGCCGACCGTACCGATATTACGCTTCTGACATTGCCCGAGGCACTCCGCAAGGATGTCCATGCCCGACGGGAGATGCTGAACGCGGCGGACATCGCCTTTCTGTGCCTGCCCGATGACGCGGCACGGGAATCCGTTTCTCTCATTGAGAATCCCGCCACCGCCGTGATCGATACCTCCACCGCCCACCGCACGGCGGACGGGTGGGTGTACGGCTTTCCCGAATTGAGCGGACAGCGAGAAAAAATCGCCCAATCCAAGCGGATCGCCAACCCCGGCTGTCACGCCAGCGGATTCATCGCCCTGATCGCCCCGCTGACCGCGGCGGGCATGCTTTCCCGGGACGCCGCCCTGTCCTGTATCTCCCTGACAGGATACTCCGGCGGCGGCAAGAAAATGATTGCGGAATACGAGGATCCCGCCCACGCGCCTCTCTTGGATGCGCCCCGCATGTACGGCTTGTCCCAACAGCACAAGCATCTGCCGGAGATGAGCCACATGACCGGCATCACCATCCCGCCGGTGTTCTGCCCCATCGTTGCTCCTTTTTACAGCGGCATGGAGGTGACGATCCCCCTCCACAAACGGGATCTGGCGGGCAGTGCGGACGAAGTGCTGGCATTGTACAAACAATACTACCAAGGCGGCACGGTATATGTAAACGAACAGGCCGATGAAAGCGGATTCCTATCCGCCGCCGCCCTGTCGGGACGGGATGATATGGAAATCTCCGTTCACGGAAACGGAGAGCGTATCCTCCTGGTGGCCCGGTACGACAATCTGGGCAAGGGCGCATCGGGCGCCGCCATCCAGAATATGAACATCCTGCTGGGCTGTGACGAGACGGCGGGACTGATGACAAAGAAAGGTGAATAAACTCATGAATATACAATTGATAAAAGGCGGCGTCTGCGCCGCCAAAGGATTTACAGCCAACGGCATCCACTGCGGCATCCGCAAGAACCGCACCAAGCGGGATCTGTCTCTGATCGTCAGCGAGGTGCCCGCACAGGCTGCCGCCGTATACACCACCAATCTGGTGAAAGGCGCTCCCCTTACCGTCACCAAACAGCATCTGACGGACGGTAAGGCGCAGGCCATCATCTGCAACAGCGGCAATGCCAACACCTGCAATGCCAACGGCATCGAGATCGCGGAGCAGATGAGCGCTCTGGTGGCTGACGCCCTGGGTATCGGTGAGAGCGACGTGGTGGTCGCCTCTACCGGCGTCATCGGCCAACCCCTGGATATCACCCCTATCGCCGCGGGATTGCCCTCTCTGGTACAGGGGCTCTCCCGCGACGGCGGTGATGCCGCCGCCGAGGGCATCATGACCACGGACACCGTGAAAAAAGAAATCGCCGTGGAATTCACCCTGGGCGGCAAGACCTGCCGCATCGGCGGTATCGCCAAGGGAAGCGGCATGATCCATCCCAACATGGCCACCATGCTGGTGTTCATCACCTCCGACGTGGCCATCTCCTCCGCTATGCTGCAGAAGGCACTGTCCACGGATATCACCCATTCCTTCAATATGCTGAGCATCGACGGAGATACCTCCACCAACGATATGGTCACGGTTTTGGCCAACGGCATGGCGGGCAATGCGGAAATCACCGCCGAGGGCGAGGATTTCGCCGCCTTCATGAAGGCACTCAACACGGTCACCGTCCATCTGTGCCGCATGATTGTGGGCGACGGTGAGGGTGCCACCAAGCTGCTGGAATGTCAGGTCAGCGGAGCGCAGGACGAGATCACGGCGAAAAAAGTCGCGAAAAGCGTGGTCTGCTCCAGCCTGCTCAAGGCCGCCATGTTCGGCGCAGATGCCAACTGGGGCCGGGTTCTCTGTGCCATCGGATACAGCGGCGCGGATGTGGATGTGAATAAGATAGACGTTACCTTCAAGAGTGCCGCCGGGGAGATCGCCGTGTGCAAAAACGGTGCCGGCGTGGATTTCTCCGAGGAGAAGGCAAAGGAAATCCTTCTGGCCAAGGAGATTGATATTCTGGTATCGCTGGGGGACGGCGCGCACAGCGCCACCGCCTGGGGATGCGATCTGACCTACGATTACGTCAAGATCAACGGCGACTACCGCACCTGAGGGAGGTTACGATGGATACAACACTTTCCAACGCACTGCGTGCCGAGGTACTCACCCAGGCACTGCCGTATATTAAACAGTACACCGGCAAGATCGTCGTGGTAAAATACGGCGGCAACGCCATGATCAACGAACAGCTGAAGCAGCAGGTCATGGAGGACATCACCCTCCTTTGGCTGATCGGCGTGAAGATCGTCCTCGTCCACGGGGGCGGTCCCGAGATCAGCGACACCATGAGCAAGCTGGGCAAAAAGGCCGAATTCGTGGACGGACTCCGCATCACCGATAAGGAGACCGTGGACATCGTACAGATGGTGCTGGCGGGCAAAGTCAACAAGACGCTGGTCAATCTGCTGGAGATGAAGGGCGGCCGGGCCATGGGTATTTCCGGCATCGACGGCCGGCTGATTGAGGCGAAGCCCAAGGATGTGCGGCTGGGGTATGTGGGCCAGATCACCAACATCAACATCACCCCCGTCATGGATCTTCTGGAGAAGGGATACATCCCCGTCATCTCCACCGTGGGATGCGATAAGGAAGGCAACACCTACAACATCAACGGCGACACGGCGGCGGCCCACATCGCGGGTGCCCTGGGCGCGGAGCGTCTGATCATGATGACCGACATCGCAGGACTGCTCCGGGACAAGGACGATCCCACCACCCTGATCCCCGAGATCACGGTGGAGGAAGCAGGCAAACTGCTCTTGGACGGCACCGTATCCGGCGGCATGATCCCCAAGATCGGCTGCTGTGTGGAGGCCATCGGCCGGGGCGTCCGCAACGTAATCATCATGGACGGCCGGGTACCCCACTCCATTCTGATGGAGCTGCTCACCGACGAGGGCGCGGGCACCATGGTCACCGGCAATCCGGATTGAGGGAGGAATTATGCCATGAGCCATCTGCAAGACATCGACACCGCCTACGTGGCGGGAACCTATAAACGCTTCCCCGTGGAGATCACCTCCGGTCGGGGATCCATCGTCTGCGACACCGCGGGCAAGCAGTATATCGATATGGGATCGGGCATCGGCGTCACCGCCTTCGGCATCGCCGATGAGGGGTGGATGGGCGCCGTCACCCGCCAGCTGTCCCTGGTACAGCACATGTCCAATCTGTACTACACGGAGCCCTGCGCCCGCCTGGCGGAGCACATCTGCACCCGCACCGGCATGAAGAAGGTCTTCTTCTGCAACTCGGGGGCGGAAGCCAATGAGGGCGCCATCAAGGTGGCCCGCAAATACGCGGCGGAGAAAAAGGGGCCGGATTGCTATACCATCGTCACCCTGAAAAACAGCTTTCACGGACGGACGCTGACCACGCTGGCCGCCACGGGACAGGATCATTTTCATACCCTGTTCCAGCCCCTGACCCCCGGATTCTGTCATATCGAGGCCAACAACATCGATGAATTGAAGGAGATCACCGCCCGGGCGGACATCGCCGGTATTCTGATCGAGTGCGTGCAGGGCGAGGGCGGCGTCAACGTACTCACGAAAGAATTTGTACAGACCGCGGCGCAGATCGCCCGCGAGAAGGATATCATCCTGATGGTGGACGAGGTGCAGACCGGCAACGGCCGCACGGGTCAGCTGTATTCCTATATGCATTACGGCATCACGCCGGATATCGTTTCTACCGCCAAGGGCATCGGCGGCGGCTTGCCGCTGGGCGCGGTGATTTTGGGCGAAAAAGTGGAAAATGTGCTGGGCTACGGCGATCACGGCTCCACCTTCGGGGGCAATCCCGTGTGCTGTGCAGGAGCTTTGCACATTCTGGAGCGGATGGACGACGCGTTCCTCTCTGACGTGGAGCGGAAGGGCCGCATGGTCACGGATGCGCTCACCGGCCAGCCGGGCATCGAATCCGTCAGCGGATTGGGACTGATGATCGGCGTTAAGACCGCAAAACCCGCCGCCGAGGTGCTTCGCGCCTGCATGGAGCGGGGCGTTCTCTGCCTGACGGCCAAGGATAAGGTGCGTCTGCTTCCCGCTTTGAACATCCCCGATGAGGTACTGATGGAGGCTGTCTCCGTCCTGCTCGCCGTTTGCGCGGAGTAATGCAAGTCCCAATTACCTTTTATGTTCCCACGGTAATTTTCTTTTAACCAGAGCCTCCCTTGTGTAAAGGGAGGTGGCATTTTCGCAGAAAATGACGGAGGGATTGTAATAAACAAATCCTTCTCAATCAATCCCTCAGTCACCTTCGGTGACAGCTCCCTTTACACAAGGGAGCCTTGGGTTTGTGCGTCCCGGAAGCCAGTCTTCTTTTCATGTCCAAGCACTGCTTTTGTGGACATAAAAACGAAGCCCCGCACGAGGCGGGGCGAGAGATTATTTGCGATAATCACACATTTTTGCAATCTTTACTAGTCCTATACGTTCACATACGGCAACTCCGAGCGGCGAATCGTCTTCGTGCGCGTTAGCGTTACTAATGGTGGCATTGTCTTTTAAGCAACTGTCAATCGCATACTTCCACATCAAATCAATAGTTTTTTCTTTCTGTGGTGTATCAATCGCAAAGAGTGCTCCGATATCGTAATTTCTGAGTTCCCGAACTTGGTCAAGAGCAGGCATAGAAAGGCAAACCAGTTCATGGTTTATGAAAATGCCCATTGGCTTCATGCCGGTATTACCTTTGCCGTCAAAAGAAATTTGTATTGCTCTGACATGACACTCTGCGCATCCACCATTTTCCTTGAACGCCTTGATCAGCGGCATATCCTCTGCGGTGAGTAAGCAAGCGGACATACCATCATATTCGGGCACCGTAACCTTATCGCTTGCGTAGATCATATCGTATCCGTAACGGCAGGTTAAACCGAGTTTTGCGATTTCTGCATCAAAGATATTCCATTCTTCATCCACCGATCTGCGGATGGAAAAATGTAGATTCTGAAGCTTTGTCAAAAGTTTCAAATAAGACAAAGCATCTTCCTCATTTTCACATATAAGATCAATGGAAGGTTCTGCCGAGTTGTAATCCGAAACACAAACAAAATGTTCCAGCGTTTCGGGATTTCCGAGTGTGAGGATTTCCGATTCTGCAATAGTCATTCCTACAATATCTTCCGCATACTTGATCGGATTATGCGTGAAGCAAAAATCAAGTGCAAGCTCAATGCTGGATACCTTCAGTTCAGGAAAGCACTGTCGGAAATGGCTAATGGCAATTTTTCCGGAAAGGTCGTGCCAAGTTACAGGCTCACCGGAATATTTTTCTCGGTATTCACTCGGAGTGATGCTGTAAAAACTCTTAAACGCACGGGTAAAACTTTCGGGGCTTGCATAACCGAAATCAAGCGCAATTTCAAGCACGCTCTTTTGTGTTCTACGAAGTTCAAGCGCGCTTCTCGTGAGTTTATAAATGCGAGAGTATTCTACGGGGCTGTATCCCGTATGCTGTCTGAAAATTGCATCAAAGTAGGTGAGTGAGAATCCTGCATTGTCCGCAATGCTCTGCAGCGACAGATTGTCTTTTGGATTCTTTTGTATGAATCCGATGGCTTTGTCAATTAAGTTTTTGTTTTCCATAAAGTCATCTCCTTTCTGTGCTTACATTTTAGCATGCGTATACTGTAGTTGTCCTTGCAGAGATTATGGACTTATTTATTATATAACATATTTTGCTGTGCAACAATAGAAAAGGCGTACCTGCTTTATCGCAGGTAC
>JAZQFQ010000083.1:0-28399 GCA_045539595.1 Eubacteriales bacterium
CGGCCGCACCGTTTGGTGTAGCCGGTTTTGACGCCGATGGCCCCGTCATAGTATTTCAGCATTTTGTTGTGATTGATCAGCACCCGGATCCCCTCATCCCCGTTTAAGGGGATAGTCATCTTATACGTGGACACGATCCGCGCAAAATCGGGATTCTGCAACGCATAACGCGCCAGCATCGCCAGATCGTAGGCGGAGGAGTAATGCTCCGCATTGTCCAGCCCATGGGGATTGGTAAAATGGGTATCCGTAAGCCCGATCCGCGCGGCGGTTTCGTTCATCATCCCCGCAAAGGATTCAATATCGCCCGCTACCTCAATGGCAATGGCGGCAGCCGCATCGTTGGCGCTTTCCAGCATCAGGGCACAGAGCAGCTGCTCCATCGTCAGGATCTCGCCCGCCTTCAAATAGACGGAGGATCCCTCTACCCCGACAGCTTTCTCGGAGATTTTTACTTCTTTTGTCAGCTCTGCGTTCTCCAGAGCCACCAGCGCCGTCATAATCTTCGTCGTGCTTGCCATAGGCAATCTTTCGTGGGCGGCGCTTTCCATCAGCACCTGTCCGGTGGATGCCTCCATCAGTACCGCCGCACGGGCTGACAGATTCGGTGCGGCATATACCGCACGCGGGCACCCAAGGATCAGCAGAATGGCCGCCAAAACGGCACAGGGGATCTTTTTCACAACAAACACACTCCCATCGGCTATGATATCCTTATCATTGCCTGCCGGTGGGAAGTTATGCTGGGCAATTATTTACGCCTGCACCAAAAATCAGCCGTTCGCCTCGTCGGTTGCATCGGATTTCTTGGCAAAGATCGCCTTCAGTTTTTCAATCAGCTCCGGGGAACGATCCAGCAGTCCCACGATCTGGGAAACGGGATCGGACTTGTCGGAGGTGGGCTCGTTCACGTTCAGAAGCTGTACGTCACCGTGGGGAGATACAACCAGGAACGCAACGGGAGATACGGTCAGGCCGGTTCCGCCGCCGCCGCCGAAATTGTTCACGGTGTGGGAGGTGTTCTGGGTGTTCTTGCCCAGATAATCCACGCCGCCGGAGGCAAAGCCCACGAACACCTTGGATACGGGGATCACCAGCGTTCCGTTGGCGGTGGTGATGGGGGATCCGATGACGGTGTTGGAATCCACCATCGAGCGGATGCTGTCCAGGGAGGTTTGAATGATGTCGTTCAGTTTGTTCTCGCTCATTTTGCTACCTCATTCAGAATTATTGTATTTTTGGCGCACTCGCCGTTTTTTCTTTCATAAAGCGGATAAAGAATACGATGCCCGTGCTGAGCAGATCGATCAGCCGCAAACGGAAGATAATCAGAAGATCCGCTGTGGTCGTTTTGGCCAGAAAATCCGGCACAACGGATACATAGGTGTTCCTGGCCCGCGTCATTTTGGTCTTGTATGAAATCAGTTCCATCAGGTAGGCAACGCCCTGGGATACGATGCCGTACGTCAGCGCGGTTTTGGCCGCATCGGGGCCACCCACCACGATGTTCACCCGGGCGATCTTCACTCGCAGTTTTCCGAAAAATGTGTCCAGCACGCCGCTCACAATCCGCAATACAATGCGCATGGCCGACGGCTCGTCCTTCATCTCCGATGCGGGCAGTTTTTTGTCGGCCTCGGATTGCTTCGCCAGTTTGGCGGATTGCTTTTTCTGCGCTTTCTTCTCGGCGGCCAGCCGTTTTTTTTCCGCCTGCCGGAGATCCTTATCCAACCGTTTTTTGTATTCCCGGCGGGACATCGGTTTCGCCTTTTTCGGCTTCTTGGGCAGAATCGGGAAATACAGCCCCAGCGTCCCCACCGAAAGCGTCACTTCCTCCGCATATCCGATTTTGATGGATACGGGAAGCAGGATCAGCGCGCAGAGAAACAACAGGATTCCCAACAGAATCCACAGAAAGATCATAAGCGCGCCTCCTTTCGTGGAAGTATGGTTTGAAAGTTATGCGTTTTCGTCGGCACCCTCGGCGGATGCTTCAGCGGGGGATTCGATTGCATCCGCAGGAGCCGCATCCGTTATCTCTGCCCCTTCGCCCTCTTTTGCCTTCATGGGCAGAGCAATCTCGGGCAGTTCATTCAGCGAATTCAGCCCGAATACACGGAGAAAATCCTCGGTGGTGCGGTAGAGCATGGGACGGCCGGGGGCATCCAGACGACCGCAGGGCTCAATCAGATGCTTTTCGCACAGCGTATTCACGCTGTAATTGGAATCCACGCCGCGCACCGTGTCGATATACGCACGGGTGACCGGCTCGTTGTATGCCACAATCGCCAACACCTCAATGGAGGACGCAGATAGATTGCCGCCGCGGCGGATTCCCAATGCCTCCCGGATGTATTGGCCGTACTGCTCCATGGTGCAGAGCTGGCAGGAATCATCAAATGTCAGAAGCAGAACCCCGCGGGGAACGGGTGAGTCGATGCTGTTGTATTCCTCGGCATATTCCCGTACGATTTTTCGTACCTGGGCGGGCGTTTTATTCAGTACATCCGCCAACTTGTCGTAGGAAATCGGATGACCGGCGGCAAACAGAATTGCCTCAATGGTTCGTTTTATTTCGCGAATGTCTACTGCGTCGCTGACATCCATCTGCGACATGTCTGTCATATGTTCCATATCCAACCTACTTCCTTTACGCGTTAGCGGATTCTTTCAGGATGCGCTTGACTGTCTCGGGGTCGGCATCCCGATTCAGGGAGATCTGTGCCGTTTCATCGGAGCGGATGACGCCGTCCGGGGTGTATTCCGTTTCCTCCAGCAAAACCGCGCCCGCTTTCAGCAGCTCCAGCATGGCCATAAACATGGCAATCAACGTGGAGCGGGAATCCGCCGTGGAGAAATAATTGTACAAGGTGATGGGCTTGCCGGTGCTCAGTGCCTCAATCAGACGGGATGCCACGGCCACCACGGAAACTGGCGGCTTTTTGATCAGCGGCTCAAATCGCTTCACCGCATCCTCGTCGGATACACGGATCTCGGACAGCATCTTCAGCATGGCACGACTCAGCAGCTGGGCGTCGTGATCCGCCACATAGGAGGTGTCCACCTGAATCTCATCCGTGTCCTTGATCATGCGGGTGCCGAATTCCGCAAACATCCGCGTCAGCGAAACAGAGGCTTCCTTGGTGCGCTTGTATTCCAGCATGGCGCT
Source organism: Eubacteriales bacterium (assembly GCA_045539595.1). Taxonomy (GTDB): domain Bacteria; phylum Bacillota; class Clostridia; order Oscillospirales; family CAG-272; genus SIG701. The sequence continues at coordinate 3,170 of JAZQFQ010000083.1, forward strand.
GGCCAGCATGGCACGAGGATCCTCATCCGTTTCATCGCTCCGGGGCAGAAGCATCTTGCTCTTGATCAGCATGAGCTCGCTGGCCATCACAAGGAATTCCGAGGATAACTCAATATCCATCGCCTGTGCGGCGGAGATGTACTCCATGTACTGAGAGCAGAGCAGGGAAATCGGAATATCATCGATATTGATTTTATTCTTTTCCACGAGGGCAAGAAGCAGATCCAGCGGCCCCTCGAACCGATCGATTTTATATTGAATCGTTTCCATATCACAAAAACGGAATGAGACCGACGATCCATTCCAATCCCGTCAAAAGATAACCGCGCAAATAGTACAGGGGAGTATCCAGAGCGCCAAATACGATAAGAAGCATAAAACCAAAGGTGATATAACGCTCGTAATCTAAGTATAAATCATAAATTCGGGACGCATAAAAGCGCGGGGGGAGTATCAGTGCCAGAAGGTGGGAGCCGTCCAGCGGCGGGATGGGCAAAAGATTGAATACAGCCAGTCCGGCGTTGAGGTGACAGAACAACATAAGAAAGCTAAATAGCATTTGGAATGCTATATATCCAAAAGAATTCGGATCGGCAAACAGTAAGCTGGGTATAAGGGGGGTACAAACTAACGCCACAATTCGTAAAACAAGCACTCCAATGAAAGCAAGGATTATATTGGATACAGGCCCGGCCAGGGAGATCAATGCTTTGTCCCGCTTGGGCTTTTTCAGGTTCCGGACATCGACGGGAACGGGATGGGCCCAACCAAATCCGGCAAAGACCATACAGATAACACCCCAAGGATCCAGATGCTTCAGTGGATTGAGGGTCATTCGCCCCCGGTTTTTCGCGGTTGGATCGCCCAGCTTGTATGCCATCCAGGCGTGGGCACATTCGTGCACGCTGAGCGCAAGCAGAATCGAAGGAATGGACAGAAGCAGATTGATCAGCCATTCACGCATGGGAAACACGCCTCCTTGTTATCAAATGTTCTCATCCAGAGTGAGCAGATCGTCGTAGGTTTCCCGGCGTACGGCCACCCGATCCTTGCCGCCCGATACCATAACAATCGGCGGACGGGGCAGACGGTTGTAGTTGGATGCCATGGAATGATTGTACGCACCGGTGACCAGGACAGCCAGAATATCGCCACGGACGGGACGGACGAGTTTTATGCCCTCCGCCAACAGATCGCCGCTTTCGCAGCAGCGTCCGGCCACGGTGCATTCGTAATCCGCACACTCACTGGCGCGAGCCGCGTGCAGGATGGTATAGCGGGACTGATACAGCGTGTAGCGGGGATTGTCGGGCATGCCGCCGTCCACGGATACGTAATTGCGGAACCCTGGAATCTCCTTTACGCTGCCCACCGTGTAGAGGGTGATACCGGCAGCCGCCACAATGGACCGGCCGGGCTCCATAAGGATCACAGGCTTTTCCATGCCGTAACGGGCGCATTTATCATCCATGATCCTGCCCAGCGCACGGATGTTGGCCACGTAATCGATTTCCGGATCATCCTCGGTGTAGCGCACACCGAAGCCGCCGCCGATGTTCAAGATCGGCAAAGCCGCACCGTGCTTGTGCCGCATCTGCGCCACAAAGTCGATCATAATGTCCGCCGCATCCGCGAAGGGACCAATGTCGAAAATCTGGGATCCCACATGGCAGTGCAGACCGTCCAGGATCAGATTCTCCTTCTCCAGGGCGGCGCATACGATAGCCTCCGCCTGCCCGGTCACGATAGCGGAACCGAACTTGGAATCCACGTTGCCGGTGATGATCTTCTTGTGGGTGTGAGGATCGATGCCGGGTGTGATCCGCAGAAGAATCCTCTGGCGGATGCCGGTCTCACCCGCGATTTCGTCCAGTGCGGCGAGTTCCTCATGAGAATCCACCACAATGTGGCCAACGCCCAGAGTTACAGCATAGCGCAGATCCGCATCGGTCTTGTTATTGCCGTGGAAGAATACCCGGTCCATGGGGAAGCCGGCGGCATGCGCCGTGTGCAATTCACCGGGGGATACGCAGTCCGCGCACATATTCTCCTCAGCCATAATGCGGTACATACCCTTGAAGCAAAGGGCCTTACCCGCATATACGGGGGTGGATTCGCCGCCAAAGCTTTCCGCAAAGGCGGATTTGTACATCCGGCACATAGAGCGGATATGATCCTCATCCAACACGTACAGAGGAGTGCCGTGTTTTTGTGCCAAAGTCAGTGTATCGATACCGCCGATGGTCAAGTGTCCCTCGGCGTTGATGCCGTAGCAAGAGTGAAGCATGGTCATTGCCTTTCGTTGTAATTAAGATTGCAGTGGGCGAGGATTTCGTCCCACAATTCCTCCCGACCGGCTCCGGTCTGGGATGAATAGAGAATGATGCATTCCGCATCGCACAGATCCGGGTCATCGCAGAGAGTCTCCACACATTTTTTCTTTTCGGTAGCGTTCAGCTTGTCGCATTTGGTGGCAACCACGATGTGGGGAATGGATGCCAGCCGCAGATAGCGGAGCATATCCCGGTCGTCGGCGGTGGGGCCCACGCGGCTGTCCACCAACTGGATCACCAGACGAAGCAGATCGCTGTTGGGATTGTCGGTGAAGTAGCCGTCCGTGAGGGAGGACCATTTCTGCTTGTCCGTCTGGGTGCGCTTGGCATATCCGTAACCGGGCAGATCCACCAAAAACAGCTTCCGATCCACATCGTAGAAGTTGATGGTGATGGTTTTACCCGGTGCGCTGCTGACCCGCGCCAGAGATTTTCTCTGGAGCAGGGAATTGATCAGGGAGCTTTTTCCCACGTTGGAGCGGCCCGAGAACGCGATCTGGGGGATAGCATCCTTAGGAAATTGCCGGGACAGACCGGCGGATATTTTCAATGCGGCGTTATTCAGATTCAGTTTCATTCCGCAAAACTCCTTCCGATTTACCGAACTGCGGCGGGGATGCGGGCATCTCCCGCGGGAATCAGGGTGGAGAAAGCGTCTTTGGGTTTATCCGTATCCGCTTCGGCATCGGCACAAACGATATCCTCTGGTTTTCTGCAAAGTGCCTCGCGCAGTACCTCACCCGCATCGCGGCAGGGGATAAAGAGCAGCTTTTGCCGGACAATGGGATCGATCTCCTCCAGATCGGACCGATTGTCGTAGGGAATGATCACCCGGGTAACCCCGGCGGACCAGGCGGCGGTGGTCTTTTCCTTCAGACCGCCGATGGCAAGCACGCGACCGGTCAAGGTCAATTCACCCGTCATGGCAATATCCCGATGAACGGGGCGGCCGGACAGAGCGCTGGTCAGAGAGGTCAGAATAGACACGCCGGCGGAGGGACCGTCTTTCGGGGTAGCCCCCTCCGGTACATGAATATGAATATCTTTCGTCTTGTAGAAATCGGGAGCCACACCCAGTTCCGACGCGTGGGCGCGTATGTAGCTGACGGCCAGTCGGGCAGATTCCTTCATTACATCGCCCAGAGAGCCGGTCAATTCGATCTTGCCCGTGCCCTCCATGATCAAGGTCTCGATCCGAAGCAGATCGCCGCCGGATTCCGTGTAGGCCAGTCCGTTGACTACGCCCACCGGATCGGCATCGTAAATGGAATCTTGGATCAGCTTGCGGGGACCGAGAAAATCGGACACATTGCTTACTGTCAGCGTAATCCGCTTCTCGCCGTTTTCCACGATGCGGCGTGCCGCGCGGCGGCAGACCGATGCGATCTCTCGCTCCAGACGGCGCACACCGGACTCTCTTGTGTATCCGTCGATGATCTCCATCACCGCGTCATCCGTGATCTTCAGCATCCGCTTGTTCAGTCCGTGCCGCTTCATCTGCTTGGGGATCAGATGGTTCTGGGCAATGGACAGTTTTTCATTTTTCGTGTATGTGGTCAGCTCAATGATCTCCATACGGTCGATCAGCGGGCGGGGAACGGTGTCCAGGGAGTTGGCCGTGGCGATGAATACACATTCGGACAGATCCAGCGGCAGTTCAATGAAGTGATCGCGGAAGCTCTTGTTCTGTTCTCCGTCCAGCACTTCCAGCATAGCGGAGGCCGGATCGCCGTGTGCATCGGAGCACATCTTGTCGATTTCGTCCAGCAGAATCAACGGATTGCGGGTGCCTGCCTGGGTCAGTGCATTCACAATGCGGCCGGGCATGGCGCCGATGTACGTCTTTCTGTGACCGCGGATGTCCGCCTCGTCCCGGATGCCGCCCAGGGATACGCGCACATACTTGCGCCGCATGGCACGGGCAATGGAGGCGGCCAGGGAAGTCTTACCGATTCCGGGCGGGCCCACAAAGCAGAGAATCTGATTTTTCAGATCGGGTGCCAGCTGACGCACGGCGATGTACTCCAGAATGCGGTCTTTCACCTTGGCAAGACCGTCGTGATCCGCGTCCAGAATCTTCTTGGCGGCGGCTACGTCCGCCCGATCATGGGACAGCTTGGTCCACGGAATCTCCAGACAGGTGTCCAGATAGGTGCGCAGAACGGATGCCTCGGGGGATCCGAAGGATGTCTTGTTCAGCCGGGCCACTTCCTTGAGCAGCTTCTCACGCACTTCCGCCGGAGGATCGGCACGCTCGATTTTGGCGTAGTATTCCTCTACCTCGTCGCCGATGTCGCCGCCCAGTTCGTTCTGGATGACCTTCATCTGCTCCCGCAGATAGTAATCCCGCTGATTGTCGTCGATCTGCTCCCGGACTTTCTGGTGGATCTTTGCCTCCATCTGGAGGATTTCCGCTTCTTTGTCCAAAAGAACAGCCACCTTTTCCAGCCGCTTCAGAGGATCAAAGATTTCCAGAATGGCCTGCTTGTCCTCCAGACGCATCAGCACGTTGGATGCGATCAGATCGGCCAGCAGTCCCGGGTTCTTCACGGATTTGGCCGCCAGCAGAATATCGTCCGACGCACCGGGGATGTGCTGGATCATGGCCTCCAAAGCGGAGATCGCCTCCCACATCAGGGCCTCGGTCTTCACATCGCCGCCGGTGGATTTGTCCAGCGTAACGGTCTTGGCCATCACCTCCGCATGGAAGTGTCCGCCGGAGAGAAAATAAGAAAGCGCGCCGGCGCGGCAAACGCCCTCGGCGATGACGCGCACATGGCCGTCCGCCGTTTTCAGCGTCTGACGAATTTTCGCAACGGTCCCCACCGTGTACAGATCTTTCGCTTCGGGGGATTCGATGCTGATATCTTTTTGCCCTACGAGAAATATATGCATACCATTCTCTGTAGCGGTATTGCAGGCAGAGATGGAGATTTCACGGGAGAGTTCAAAATTAAAGGGAATGGACGGGAACGCCGCCTGACCGCGCAGCGGAATGACAGGAAGCGTCATTTTTTCGATTTTTTCAATAAATCTCGGCATAAAACAGTCTCCTTTCCGAGAATAACGGTTCTGAAACGTGATGCCTGGTCTCATAAACTGCGTGCAGAGACAAAACATCACATTATATTATACCACATAATTTTTAACAAATCTATAACAAAGCCGATTCTGTCTGCTCTTTTTTGCGATTTTTGCCCCGCTTTCGGGAAAAGAGAGTACCGTCCTTGACAGTTTTGCGGACAAATGGTACAATAGAACCAAATGACCGCGGCATTCGCAAATTTTTATGAAATCGGGTGATGGGATGGAACGGACGCTCAGCCGCACGAGGAAGACCGTGATTGTGTTTGTCCTTTGCGCACTGGTTCTGCAGGGGATTTTCTGCCTGTTCTTCACAACCGGCGCATTGGAAAAACTGTTTCCTTTGTATGTGCGTTGTGCGGCGCAGGACGTGGTGTGCGGGGATAATTCCTATACGGAATATTTCAAAATCCGCCGGGATGCGGAGGAGATGGACGTGATCGTTGTGGGAATGGATTTCACCTCCCCCGCCACCTTCACTCTTTTGCAGGATATGATTGTTTCGCTGAAGCACGACATCAATATCGGCGGCGTAGTCATTGATGCCTATGGGGATTCGATCTCCTCGCTGTATGCCGCCCGATGCGTCAGTGCCATCATGCCCGGTGATGCAGAGTTCAACTGTAATGAAATCCGTCCGTATCATGAAGTTGCGCCGGAATACGAAGCGTTTTTGGACGGATTCCACGCACTGAATGAAAATTATCCTCCCCAGAACCGGCTGTTCGGCGTAACCGTCCCGGAGAGCGAGGATCACGTGTCCGCTGTGCTGGATGCCATCCACGATGCGCACTCGGAGAGCGGACGGCCCGTGCTTGTACTGACGGAGGATGCCCGACTGGCAAAGGATGGCCGTTTCCGCATGGAGGCGGAAAAATCGGCAGAGGACTATATGTTTATCCGCTGTTTCACCACCAATGGCGAGTGGGATCGGTTTTTTCCTGTTAAAGCCACCGCAGTCTATCTGGTGGAACGGGAGGATCTGCGGTTTTTCGACAGCTTGTATACTATCGCGTCCACGTGGACCAGCGGGGACAAGTCGGTATACACATACACCGAAGCGTTTTCCACAGAGACGTTTTTTGTGGTGACGGACGGTGAGGAAGACGTGGAAGCATGCGATCCGGAGGTACCGTCATGATTCGCTTGGAAGAATACGATCTGGCGCAGTTTTCCCTGACGGAGGGGTATGTGGCTGTCCCCTTTGAGGTGTATCAGCCTGTCGACGGCGAGTTGATTGTTACCGTATACCCCGGCCTGGAGAAAACGGCGGATGCATTTCTGCAGCAGTTTTCCGCCGATCCCTTCTCGGCGGATGCCATCGCCTATTTGAAGGAACAACTTACGCCCTTTGTGAAAGAATACGATCTGGCCCCCTCCCGGGATGCGGATGTCCATTTTCTCGAATACAGGCTGCGGGATCGACGCGATCTGTGTACCGCCCGTCTTTTGCCCGATACGGAATTGGCAGACGGACATACGGATATGACGGAGTGGACCAACGCCACTACCCACGCTTTGGAGATGGATGATGCCGATCCCGATGATGCCTGTGCTGTCCATCGAATCGGGAATACCATTGCGGCCTACGCCGCCGAGAACGATTTCCCGGAGGAGATGGACGTGATCGAAATTCACGTGGAGTGCGCCCCCGCCTATCGCCGCAGGGGATACGCCACCTCCTGCACGGTACGGCTGTCCCAGTTCCTTTTGGATCGGGGATACAGCGTGAAATATGTGTGCCGCCACACCAATGCGGCATCCGCCCGCGTGGCCGAAAAAGCGGGATTTTCCCTGACGGGACGGAAGTACAGTTTTGTTTGTTATCGAAACGACGGCTGAGGGTGCCGCCGCATCGGAAAGGATGAATCGTTATGGCATTTGATGCCGGTATGCTTGCCTGCATACTCCGGGAAGTGGATGAAAAACTGAACGGAGGAAAAATCGAAAAAATATATATGCCCCAGCGGGATATGGTGATTCTGCAGATGAAAAACGGGCGGGATGTGTACCGCCTCCTGATCAATGCGGGTGCCTCCTCGCCGCGGATGTGCATTACAGCGGAAAAGGCGGAGAATCCGGCGGTTCCGCCCATGTTTTGTATGGCACTCCGCAAGCACCTCGGCGGAGCGAAACTGATCCGCGTGGAGCAGATCGGCTTTGAGCGTGCCGCCCGCCTTACCTTCGAAGCTTACGATGAGATGGGCTTCAAAACGGAGAAACACCTCATCGCGGAGATCATGGGAAAATACAGCAACCTGATTCTCAGCGGCGGGGACGATAAGATGATCGGCATTCTGAAGCCGGTGGATTTCACCACCAGCCAGAAGCGGCAGCTTCTGCCGGGGATGCGCTATGAGGAGCCGCCGAAGCAGGATAAACTGGATCCCATGACCGTGACGGAACGGGATTTCAACCGCATCATGGGGGAGGCGGATCCCACCGCTGTGACGGAAAAGAAACTGACATCCACCTTTGCCGGTATGGCGTCCCTCCATGCCCGGGAAATCGCATTCCGCGCAGGCGGACACACCGCCGCCACCCTGGAGGAATGCAGTCGTTCGCTCTGGCGGGAATTTTCTGCTTACCGCGATGCGGTGCAGGGGAGAGGGGCTGTCCCTACGCTGATTCTGTCCCCCCAGGGGGCACCGAAGGAATACTCCTATATGGACATCCGCCAGTACGGCGACGGGGCCAAAACCGCGCCTATGGAGAGCTTTTCCGCCTTGATCGATGCCTATTTCGCCCAGCGCAGCCGGCAGGATGTGCTGCAGCAAAGAGCATCCGATATCCTGCGGCTTCTGCACAACGCGGAGTCCCGTATCGAGAAAAAACTGGCTGTGCAGACCGCGGAGTTGACGGAGTGCGACAGCGGCGATACCTATAAACTGTACGGGGATCTGATCACCGCCAATATTTATCGGCTGAAAAAGGGCATGAAGCAGGCGGATCTGGAGAATTATTACGCCGAGGATGCCGCGTGTGTGTCCATTCCTTTGGAAGTCAATCTTACCCCCGCCCAGAATGCCCAGAAATATTACAAGAAATACAACAAAACCAAACGCGCCCGCATCCATCTGACAGAGCAGATCGAGCAGGCGAAGGCGGAGCTGGAATATATCCGCACGGTGCAGGATTCCTTGTCCCGTGCCGAAACGGAAAAGGATCTGGGGGAGATCCGCGGGGAGTTGTACCAGAGCGGATACGCCTCCAAAATGAAAAATTACACCTGGAAAAAGCCCGCCGCCCCCACCTTGCTGCGCTTCGTCACCGAGGACGGACGGCAGGTTCTCTGCGGAAAAAACAACACCGCCAACGATTATTTGACCACCAAGGTGGCTGAGCGATCGGATTGGTGGTTCCATGTGAAAAATCAGCCCGGCTCCCATGTGGTCATGTCCTGCGACGGGGAGCAGGATGAGCCCACCGACCGGGACTTCACCCAGGCGGCCATGATCGCCGCCTATTACTCCAAAGCATCCGACGGCGTCATGGTGCCGGTGGATTACACCCGCGTGCGCTATGTGAAAAAGCCGTCGGGATCCAAGCCCGGTTTTGTTACCTATTCCACCAACTGGACCGCCTATGTGACCCCGGAAAAAGATACTGTGGAACGGATGAAAGTAAAATGAACGTGACCGCCCTCATTTGCGAGATGAATCCTCTTCATCTCGGCCACGCCCATATCCTGCGGGAGATCCGTAAAACATCGGATTGCGTCATCGCCGTTATGAGCGGTAATTTTGTCCAGCGGGCGGAGTGTGCCATTCTGGATAAATATGGCCGGGCCGAAGCGGTGATCCGTGCCGGTGCGGATCTGGTGGTGGAACTGCCCTTTCCCTGGTGCAGTGGGGGCGCGGAGTATTTTGCTTCTGCCGGTACGGCGCTGGCCCGGGCCATGGGCGCGGATACGCTGGCCTTCGGCGTTACAGCGGAGCGGGCCGATCTGTACGCCCGCATCGCCGACGTGCTCCTGGCACCGGATTTTGCCGCGGATTTGCAGGCGGAAGCGAAAGCCTTTCCCGCGCTTGGCGCCGCACAGCTGCGTCAGCGATGCTTGCAGAAACAGTTCGATGAGGATCTGGCCCCGGTATTGGGTGCGCCCAACGATATCCTGGCCATCGAGTATGTCAAGGCCACTCGTGCGGCGGGATACGCCATGCAGATTCACCCGATACTCCGCCTGAGTGAGCGGGAAGATGCCCGCTTTATCGGAGCGACCGGCATCCGGGAAATGCTGAATAGCGGCGGGAATGTGCAGGCGCACATACCGGCCTATTCCCACGATATTCTGATGCGGGAAACGGAGTGTGGTCGGCTGGCCGATCCTGCACGATTGCAGGAGATGATTTTCCATCATCTGCGCTTCCGGAAAAATGATGAGACCTTCGCTGAGGGCGGCGGCGGTGTGCTGGACCGCCTGGTCCGCTGTGCGGCAGATGCCCGCTCCGGCGAGGAAATGTACGCCTTGTCCGCCACCAAGAAATATACCCATGCCAGATTGCGCCGCGCGGCTTTGTTTGATCTGTTGGCCGTTGCGGAATCGGATTTGAAATCCACCCCGGCCTATACGCTTCTTCTGGCAGCCAATAAAACGGGGTGTGCCTATCTGTCCTCCCATCGAAAGGATCTGCCCCTGCCCATTCTTACCAAGCCGTCGGCCGAGCGGGATCTGTCCCCCGCCGCCTGTTCCCAGTACGCCAAAGCCAAGGAGGCGGATCGGCTGTATACCTTGTGTCAGCGATCTGTGGCCCCGGCGGACGCGTATCTGAGACGCACCCCCTATATCACATAATAGAAAGGGAGGTGCCGCATGTAGCCATGCGTCACCTCCGCGAGATTTCCCTTGGTCGCTGATGCGGCCATTTTTGCCCGACATGGGCAAAAACACGGGCGATCTCGCCGCAAATTTCTGCGAAATTTCAAATTTTTACATCGCAAACGTAAAAATTGGGGGCTGTTGCATTTCGATGCAACAGCCCCTTTTGCGTTGTCCGTCAATCCTCGATGGCTTCTCTGGAACGGAACAAAAGGGAAACGCACCAAAGTCCTGCCAGTGCGATGACCGTGTAGATGATGCGGCTGACCAGGGCATCCTGGCCGCCAAAGATCCACGATACAAGGTCAAACTGGAACAGGCCGACGCTGCCCCAGTTCACGGCACCAACGATAACCAGTAGCAATGCGATTCTGTCCATAAACATGTGCAAATGTTGCGAGGGGTAATCCCGCCGCTCTCCTGTCGAATCATTGTTGAACCGCAGTTTCTGCGGTGAACATTCCTATCTTGTGCGTTTTGGCGGGATTTTATCAGTGGATATTTCTGGTAATTACAAAATCAAAGGAAGCACATCCGTCAACCGGTCAACGACAGGGAAGCCGCACGCCAGAAGGGCATCGCGTCCGCAGTGGCCGCCGCTGTAGAGGATGCAGTCCGCGCCCATGGCGTGAGCGGTGTCTGCATCGTGGGTCGTGTCGCCGATCATTACCGCGTCGGATTGGTTCTCGCCGAAAAGACGCTTCGCCGTTTCCGCCTTGCCGCCGGCGTAGATGTTGTCCAGACCGATCACGTGGTCAAAGGCATTTTCCATCCCGAGAATATGCAGATGCCGTATCAGCATCTCCTGCTCTGAGGAGGAGAGAATGATCTGGCGGATGCCGTGATCCGCCAAGGTGCGGTGTACATCCTTGAAGCCCGGGCAGAGAGTCAGGGATTTTTCCCCCGCCACGAACAGCTCCACCCACTCCACCGCCAGCTCTTCGTATGGCTCTTTATCAAAATCGAAACCGGCGTCCCGATAATATTCCTTTACGGGAAAACGAAATAGTTTGTGATATTCCTCCACGGAATCGATGGTGGAAAGTCCGCGTTTCGACAACATATGATTTACACAGCGGATGCCATGGTGCACATCATCCATGACGGTGCCGTTGAAATCCCAGAATACGGTATTGTATCGCATAGAGAGGCTCCTTTTGCTGATATTTTGTGCAGTCATCTCAGAAATCTCCGAGACAAGATAAACAGGACACGCCGCGGCGCATATAGTAGAAGCAACGAAGAATGTGCCGGAGGACGATATGATTGCAGATTTTTTGATTTTTTTGTTTAGCGGTTTGTCGTATTTGGTCCTGAGCGTGACACCTGCTCAAAAATTCCCGCCGCCCCTGTCTCATGAGGAAGAGGTCGCGCTGTTTGCCGGAATGCGCGGCGGGGATCGGGACGCCCGCACCCGATTGATTGAGCACAATCTGCGCCTGGTTGCCCATATTGTGCGCAAATACTATACATCCCAAACGGGGCAGGAGGATCTGATCTCCATCGGTACCATCGGGCTGATCAAGGCCATCGATTCTTTCAATGACAAAAACGGTGCCCGTTTTGCTACATACGCCGCCAAATGCATCCAGAACGAGATCCTGATGCACTTTCGTGCCCAGAAAAAGACGCTGTGCGAGGTGTCCATCAACGATACCATCGATATGGATCACGACGGCAATCCGCTGACGTATATCGATATCATCAAGGTGGATGACACCATCGCCGACGATATCGATGAAAAATGGAAGATCGCCCGCGCCCTCCGATACATCCGTGACGAGCTGGATGAGCGGGAGCGGCAGATCATCGTCATGCGGTACGGGCTGGATAACCGTCCGTCCATCACTCAACGGGAGGTGGCACAGCAACTGGGCATCTCGCGCTCCTATGTGTCCCGCATCGAGAAAAATGTCCTGGCCAGGATCCATGCTTATCTGGCCGGCGGAATGACCGGTGAATAAACCGGCGCAGTCCTGTGTGTACTGCGGCGGGAAAATTACTTTATGCCAAATAGATTCTTTGCGTTTTGCGTGGTCAGCCGGACGGTTTCCTCTTCCCCCAGCCCGATGGCATCGGCCAGAGCACGGGCGGTGCAGGGAACATATCCGGAATAGTTGATCTTTCCCCGATGGGGCACCGGTGCCAGATAGGGGGCATCCGTCTCAATCAGCAGACGGTCATGGGGGACTACCGCCGCCGCTTCGCGGACCTTGGCAGCATTTTTGTAACTGATCGTCCCCGAGAAGGAAATGTACCATCCCATACGGGACAACTGCCGTGCCATTTCCGCACTGCCGCTGAAGCTGTGAAATACACCGCGCACATGGGGATGGGCGCGTACCACATCAAACGCATCCCCGTGGGCATCCCGATCGTGCACGATGACGGGCAGGGATAATTCCTCCGCCATGGATAGCTGTGCATCAAACAGGCGCATCTGCCGCTCTTTTCCGTCGGGATCCCAGTGGTAATCCAGGCCGATTTCCCCGATGGCCACCGCCTTCGGATGGGATGCCAGGGAGCGAATCTCGTCCAGTACGGACGGGATATCTTCATCCGCGATATGCATGGCATCCTCCGGATGCAGACCTGCCGCGGCATACAGAAAGTCGTATTTCTCCGCCAAGGCCAGCGATTCCCGGCTGGTCTGCGGATTGGTACCAGCGTTCAGGATATACCGCACACCCAGATCGTATGCATCCCGGATGGCGGCATCCGCCCCGCCGGGGTATTCCTCCGCAAAGCGGGCATCGTTGTAGTGGGCGTGGGAGTCGAAATATTCCATCAGCGGATACGCTCACCCAGGGGCGTTTCGGGATCCAGGAAGACCACTCGGATCGTTTCCTCACCGGAGGCCAGGATCATGCCGTTGCTCTCAATGCCGCAGAGAACCGCCGGCTTCAGATTGGTCACAAGGATCACCTTCTTGCCGATCAGCGCCTCCGGCTCATAGAACTTGGCAATGCCGGATACCACCTGCCGCTTTTCGTAACCAAGATCAATCTGCAGCTTCAGCAGCTTCTTCGCCTTCGGCACCTTCTCGCAGGCCAGAATCTGTGCGGAACGCAGCTCCACATTCATGAAATCCTCAATGCCGATGAGCGCCAGTCCCTCCGGCTTTTCGATGGCTTTCTCGGCCGCTTCGGCCGCCTTTGCCTGTGCTTCCATTTTGGCGTGGACCTCGTCCAGCAGCTTCTTTTCGTCAATGCGGGCGAACAGAACGGAGGCCTCACCCACCGATGCACCGGCAGTCATACCGCCGAATGCGGCAAGGGAAGCATAGTCGGTTTTATCTGTGCCGATCTGTTTATAAATCGCCTCGCTGGTGGCAGGGATGATGGGCTCCAGAAGAACGGCCGCAAAGCGGATGCACTCCAGCAGATTATACATAACCGTACCCAGACGCCCCTTGGCGGATTCATCCTTGGCCAAAGTCCAGGGCGTGGTTTCATCGATATATTTGTTGGTGCGGCGGAGCAGGGTTACCACATCGTCGATGGCGTCGGCGATGTGATAGGTGTCCATTTTCTCCCGGAAGGAGGTAACGGTGGACTGTGCTAGCGCCTTCAATTCCGCATCCGTGCCTTCTTCGGCCTCGGGGGCTGGAATTACGCCGTCAAAATACTTTTTCGTCATCGCCACGGTACGGCTGACCAGGTTGCCCAGGTTGTTGGCCAGATCCGTGTTGTAGCGGTTGATAATATTCTCGTAGGTGATGGATCCGTCGTTGGCGTAGGGCATTTCTGCCAGTGCATAATAACGCACGCCGTCCACGGAGAAATATTCCGCCAACTCGTCCGCATAGATCACGTTGCCCCGGGATTTGCTCATCTTGTCCGTGCCGAAATTGAACCAGGGATGGCCGAAGATGGACTTGGGCAGAGGAATATCCAGAGCCATCAGGAAGATAGGCCAGTAGATGGAGTGGAAGCGCATGATATCCTTGCCGATGATGTGCACGTCAGCAGGCCAGTTCTTGGCAAAGAGCTCAGGCTGCTCGGTGTTGTCGGGATCGTATCCGAGAGCGGTGATGTAGTTGGACAGCGCATCCAGCCATACGTATACTACGTGATTGGGGTCGAAGTCTACGGGGATGCCCCACTTGAAGGAAGAACGGGATACGCACAGATCCTGCAGACCGGGCTTCAGGAAGTTGTTCACCATCTCCTTGCGGCGGGATTCGGGCTGAATGAACTCGGGGTGGGTGTCAATATGCTCCATCAGACGGTCCGCATACTTGCTCATACGGAAGAAGTAGGCTTCCTCCGTAGCCTTTTTCACCTCACGTCCGCAGTCGGGGCACTTGCCGTCCACCAACTGGGTGTCGGTGAAGAAGGACTCGCAGGGTGTGCAGTACCAGCCCTCGTAGTGGCCTTTGTAGATATCGCCCTGCTCGTACAGCTTCTTGAAAATATGGGCAACCGCACGCTCGTGATGATCGTCCGTGGTGCGGATAAAGTGGTCGTAGGTGGTGTTCATCAGATCCCAGATGCGGCGGATCTCGCCGGCAACGCGATCTACGTATTCCTTGGGCTGAATGCCTGCGTCTGCCGCCTTGTTCTCAATCTTTTGACCGTGCTCGTCGGTTCCGGTAAGGAAATGCACGTCGTAGCCGCACTGCCGCTTATAGCGGGCAATGGCATCGGTCATAATCACCTCGTAGGTGTTGCCGAAATGGGGCTTTGTGGATGCATAAGCAATAGCCGTCGTGATATAAAACTTTTTCTTGTCTGCCATAGTTGTATCTTCCTCTCGTTGTTATCAGTGATTCAGGATCGCTCCGCCGCATACGACGGAGCGGATTTTTGGATCTGCCGGGTCATCCAGCAGGATCATATCGGCACGCTTGCCCGGGGTAATGGAACCAACCGTGCCGTACAAGCCCGTCATCCGGGCCGGATTTTCTGTAGCTAAGGGAATGGCGTCTTCCAAAGACGCGCCGGTGAAGCGCATGAAATTCACCATGCCGTCAAAGAGGGTGAGCGTGCTTCCGGCCAAAGCCCCCTCCACAGTCACCGCCCGGCCGTTTTTCACAATCACAGGCAGACCGGCAATGGAATACCGTCCGTCCCCGCATCCCGTGGCTTCCATGGAGTCGGTGATCAGCACGATTCTATCCGGGGATTTTGCGCGCCAAAGGAGCTTGGTCATGGCGGGATGGGAGTGCAGTCCGTCGCAGATGATCTCGGCATAGGCGTCCTCGCACAGTAATGCTGCGCCCACACATCCGGGATCCCGGTGGTGCAGAGGACGCATACAGTTGAACGTATGGGTGAAGGATACTGCGCCGCGGGCGACGGCATCCATGGCTTCCTCAAAGGTGCAGTCTGTGTGGGCGATTCCCACCGTAGCACCCAGCCGTACCGCTTCGCGGATGAACTCCCCGCTGCCCGGCAATTCCGGCGCCAGAGAGATATGAACGGAGGAGGAAGCGGCCGCTTCCATCAGCGCCTGCAGTTCCGCCGCCGAGGGGGGAGCCAGCAAATCTGCCGCGTGGGCACCTCGCCGTGCTTCACTGAGATAGCGTCCTTCCAGATGGATGCCGGGCACATATGCACCGTCGTGCGTCTCCCGACCGAAGCCAGTGATTCTCCGCACAGCGGAAATCCAATCGGCAAAAAGGGCAGAGGCCAGGGTAGGGAGCACCGTGGTGGTGCCCGCTGCGGCGTAATCCAGAAGTACTGCTTCCATCTTGTCTCGCGGAACCGTGGTGAAATCGTATCCGGCGCGGCCGTGGGTATGCACATCAATCATGCCGGGAATCAGATATATGCCGCCGCAGTCGATCCGTTCCGCATCCGTGTCGGGGATGGACGGCGCAACCGATTCGATCCGTCCGTTTTGTACCGATACATCCCGCCGCAAAAATGTGTGCGTGTCCGCATCAAATACATGGGCACCGAAGAAAATTTGTTTCATACTGTATCCTCAATCGGTAGGGAGGAAATCTCCCGCTGTATTCCTATAGTATAGCAGAAAAACGCCCCTATTACAAGGCGTTTTTGCTATTTTTCGGGAATTTGTGCGGATTTATTGCTCATCTCCGTCGCTAAGAAGCAGTTTATAGAATGCCCCTTTGGACATCCCCCGTTCCTTGGCGGCGGATTTGATGGCATCCATCCGATCCATACCGCTTTCCATCAGCGCGCGTACATGCTCGGCGGGATCCTCGGGATATCCGCCCGCATCGGCAGGGGCATCCTTGGCGCCTTCAATCACCAGAACGTACTCCCCGCGGGGATCCGTTTCCGCATACAATTCCACCGCCTTGGCAATGGTGGTGCGCAGGATTTCCTCGTTCAGTTTGGTGATTTCGCGGCATAGGGAAATGCGGCGGTCGCCCCAGTATTTCAACAAATCACTCAGCGTCGCCCGCAGTTTGTGGGGCGCCTCATACAGAATCAGCGTCCGCTTTTCGGAAGCCAATTCTATCAGCCGCTCCCGGCGATCGTTCTTCACGGTGGTGATAAATCCTTCAAAGACAAACCGCCCCGTGGGCAAGCCGGATACGGACAGTGCCGTCACCGCCGCACAGGCACCGGGAATGGACGTGACAGGCACGCCCCGCTCGGCGCACAGTGCCACAATATCCTCACCCGGATCGCTGATGGCGGGTGTACCCGCATCGGTGACCAGCGCGCAGGATTCGCCGGCAAGAATCCGCTCCACGATGATCTCGCCACGCTCCCGCTTGTTGTGCTCGAAATAGCTGACCATCGGCTTGGATATATCAAAACGGGACAAAAGCAGACCCGAATTGCGGGTGTCCTCCGCGGCCACAAAATCCACCTCGGAGAGGACCTTGATGGCGCGGGGCGACAGATCGGACAGATTACCGATGGGTGTGGCCACCAGATACAGCATGCCGCCGACAACCCGGTTTTTATCCTCCGTGGACATGTTTTTCTTCTTGGGATGGCTCATGGTTTGGCTCCTTTGGGTGGGGTAAATAGAAATTCCATACTGAATTCGTCATAGATCCGCTGGAAAGCGGGGGTGTATACGCGGCTGTCGTGGCTTTCGTACACAAACAGCGGCGGCGGTTGAAGCAGACCGGGGGAGGCATCCTTTTTGGATTCCACCAGAATCAAAGACGGACGGCTTTCCGTGTCGGGGTATACCGTGGTCATCCGCTTAGGCTCCAGGCGATTTTCCCGCAGGGCGGAGATCAACTCCGGCATCCGATCCGGCCGGTACACGGTGTAAAAGAGACCGCCGGTGGCCAGAATCCGGGCGGCGGCCGCGCAGAAATCCGCGGCTGTGCCGTTCAATTCCCGCCGCGCCATGTCGCTCTGTACGGTCGCGGATGCAAATCCCGATCCGGCGGGCATATAAGGTGGGTTGGAGATCACGGCGGATACGGTGCCGCCGACATCGGATTGGGTGAGGGTGCGGATATCCTTTTCGAGGACGGTGATCCGATCATCCAGATGATTCAGACAGGCGTTGCGGCGGATCAGATCACAGAATTCGCTCTGGATCTCTAACGCAAATCCGTGACGGTATTTGTTTCTTGCCAGACACAAAAACGCGGCCACTCCCGTTCCGCTGCCCAGATCTGCAAAGGAGGCCTGGGGGATTGGACGGGCAAAGGCGGCCAGCAGATACGCATCCGTGGTAAAGGTCAGTCCGCCCTTCTTTTGCAGCAGGGAGAGATTTTCATTGATCACATCCAGACGTTCGTCCTTGCCGGGCGTGAGCGGCATTTGAGAAATCGACATAGAGCACCATCCAAAAAAGATAACAAAAAACGCGCACAAGGCGCGGTTTTTTGTGTTTGCGGCATGTGCCGCGGAACTATTGAAAATTATTCGGCAACGGGTGCGCCAACAGGGCAAACACCTGCGCAAGCGCCGCACTCGAGACACTGCTCGGCGTCGATTACGTACTTGCCGTCTTTTTCTGTGATGCACTCAACGGGGCATTCGGGAGCGCAAGCGCCGCAGCCGAGGCATTCGTCAGCAACAATTTTGTAAGCCATGATATGTACCTCCGATATAAGATTGATATTATTGTATCACAAATTTACAAAAAAGCAATCGGTTTTGCGAAAAATGTTTGGGAATCTTTCAGGAAAGTTCGCCGGTTATTTTTTCTCCTGTGATTTTTTCTCAGGCATTTTCAGTACGGTTACCTCATCCCGGTGAATCTGGCGGAAGGTGACATTGCCCTGCTTGTCGGTAAGGGATACCTTCAGCATACCCGTCAGAGGAGTGATTTCGGTTACGATTCCCGCACCGTCCGGGGTCTTGACGCGGCTGCCTACGGGGGGAGTCAGACGCAATTCTTCCTCATAGGTCTGGTATTCGTAGTTCAGACAGCACATCAGACGGCCGCAGGTGCCGGAGATCTTGGCGGAATTCAGAGAAAGATTCTGCTCCTTGGCCATCTTGATGGATACCTGCGCGAAATCCGACAGGAAGGTGGAGCAGCAGAAGGGACGGCCGCATACACCGATGCCGCCCATCATCTTCGCCTCGTCTCGGATACCGATCTGGCGCAATTCAATGCGGGTACGGAATACGGATGCCAGATCCTTCACCAACTCACGGAAGTCCACGCGGCCCTCCGCGGAGAAGTAAAAGAGCAGCTTGTTGTTATCAAACGTGTACTCTGCGTCGATCAGCTTCATCTCCAGCTTGTGATCGCGGATCTTCTGCAGGCAGATATCGAAGGCGTTCTTTTCCAGAGCGATGTTGGCCTCGTGCCGCTCAAAGTCGTTCTGATTGGCAATGCGGAGTACGGGGCGCAGGGGCGGAACGATCTCCGATGTGGGAACCTGTTTATTTCCGATCATGACCTCACCGAACTCCAGACCGCGGGCGGTCTCCACGACTACATGATCGCCCTCCTTGGCGGTGATCCCCTGGGGGGAGAAATAATATACTTTGCCCGTGTCGCGGAAGCGCACACCGATGATCTCGGTCTTTTCGGGCGCACCGAAATTCTGGTGCATTCTGTTATCCTGAGACATATTGATTCCGGCAGGGAACTGCCGTTTCCTTTCCGTTAGTGTTTTTTCATAAGCAACGACGTGCAGGTGGTATAGACGGATGCGTTGGATTGTATATCGCTGCGGGCAAGAAGAACCTCTTCCTGCGCCGAGCAGATGCGTGCAATGCTCACCTTGTCACTGATGTGCCGGCAGGCATCCTTGGACAGATAGAACATCATGGGAACTGCGGCGTTTTTCTTGACGGCGGCCAGATCCCGCAATGCCAGCAGAACCATGTCCAGAAGGGAGAGAACCTCCTCCCGATCCTTGGGCAGATTCCGCAGCAGTTCTGCCGCGCCCGGATAATCCGGGAAGAACAGCAGAGTAACGAGACGGTCGGCATCGTCCCGCATGGACAGATAGTCCGCACTTTCTTCACTGGTGCGGTCCAGAATCTGCCGGGCGCGGCCGATGGCTCCGCCGGCGGCGGTGATGGCCTGTGCGAAGAAATCCGGTTCCCGTTGTGCCAGCGCGGAAAAGCGGGATTCCTGTTTCAGATGCTCGGCCAGCGCATCCGCTCCGAACCACTGCATCCGAAGAACCGGCGCCCGGCTGCGGATCGTTTCCAGCAGTGCCGCGGCGTTCTCCGTCAGCAGAAGAAAGACTACATAAGGCGGCGGGGATTCCAGGGACAAAAGCAGGGCATTCTGTGCCTGCACCGTCATCGTGTCCGCGTCCTCAATGATATAAACCTTTTTTTCGTTTTCGTTGGGAGCGATGTACAAATCCTCCCGCAGCTTTCGTATGGCATCCACACCCAAGGTGGCCCGATCCGCCTCCCGGCGGATGAAGAAAACATCCGGGGAGATGCCGCCGGCGATTTTCCGGCAGGCGAGACAGGTGCCGCAGGGCAGGGGCTTCGCTTTATCCTTAGCGGATGCACAGGCCAAAGCGGAGGCGATGCTCCGGGCGGCGGTGTGCTTGCCCGATCCCGCAGGACCTTCCAGAATATATGCATGTCCCATATTGCCGCGGCCGATGTCCGTACCCATGATTTTTTTCAGATGGTTGTTCCCGATCAGTTGGGGAAAAACAATGCGATCGTCCATGGGCACCTCCGTTTTCTGTCATACTCTTATATTATAACAAAGGATTTATCCTCTGTCAAATCCAAGTTGCGGATTTCTTGCGGGGAAACTGTAATGTTTTTCGATTTATGGTTATGATAAAGAAGAATACACTTTGGTTCTCGGAGGAATTACCTATGATCGAGCGTATAAAATCCTATTTTTCCCACATGGATTCCGCCCGCGCCCTGCGGTTTCTGGGCGGCGGATTTGCGATTGTGCTGGCGGCACTGATCGGATTGGGCGCGGTGCACGCCTACGATGCACGGCAGGAGAGGGAGCAGAACGCATGGCTTCTGGCGGCGGATATTCTACGTATGCGGGACGCATCGGATGAGGAAAAATTGTATGCGGAGCTGATCCGCGGGCGGATCGGTACCGTGCTGTCGGAGAGGGACAGCCGTGCTTTTTCTGCGATGCTGCGGGAAGAATCGGCTGGGGAGATGCTGCACAACGCGGGCGACGGGATTGAGTCGGCCATTGAGGCGGGGGATTTCAGCGCGAAGCAGCTGCGCCGGATTCTCACGGATGTGCTGCGTGAAGCGGAGGCGGAACAGCCCCTTTCTGCCGCATCTAAATCAACGGAAACGGCTGATGTGCCTTCGTTGTCTTTTTTGCCGCGGGTAGATCCTGTGCAGATCGCCGATCGCTTTTTCGGCGTCCACGATCTGTTCAGGAGCGCCCTTGCCGCCGGCGAAACGCACACCGTGGCGTATTGCGAAAACGTGTACGCCGTATTCGATCAGAAAACGGGGCTCATGACCCAGTATGTGGCTGAGTGTGTCCCCGGTAAGCCGATTCTGTCGGACGGAGAATGTGTCCGTGCCGCCATGGCGTATACCCGGGATCGACAGGGAATGGACGAAATGACTCCCGGCAATGCGGTGGCATCCCGGGGAATCTATTTTGTGCATCTGACTGGCAAGGATACCGCCGGGGCGTGGATCGGCGTGCGGCAGGATACGGGGAGAATCTGCTTCTTTTTGCGCTCCGTGGGAAAATAAGCCATGCAATGTCTTGCAATATCTGCATTTTTGTGGTAAAATACTATGGAATGTCTGTATATTGGGGGGGATTGTATGCGCATCGGATTGCTCGGCTTCGGAGGTATGGGACGCACCCATGCCTACGCGGTGGCCAATCTGCCGTTCTTCTATCGGGATCTGCCCTTTACCGCCCGCATTCACGGTGTTTGTACCAGGAATCCCGAAAACGCCCGGGCCGCGGCGCAGACTTACGGCTTTTCCGTGGCGGCGCATAATGAGGATGAACTGATCGCCTCCCCCGATATCGATGTGATCGATATCTGTACCCCGAATATTTACCACTACGAAACGCTGAAGAAGGCACTTCGTGCCAAAAAGCACGTCTATTGCGAAAAGCCACTCTGTGTGACCGAAGAGCAGGCGTGGGAGATGGCCCGCCTGGCGGATGAGATGGGCGTGACGGCCGGTGTAGTCTTCAATAACCGATTTCTTTTGCCCATTATGCGCGCCAAGGAGCTGATCGACAACGGCCGCCTGGGGCGGATCATCAGTTTCCGCGGGGCGTATTACCACAGCAGTGCGGCGGATACCGCCAAGCCCGCGGGATGGAAGCAGAATCGGGATATCTGCGGCGGCGGTGTTCTGTTTGATCTGGGTTCGCATATTATTGATCTGATCTATCATCTCTGCGGTGCGTTTGATTCCGTATTCGGCGTCAGCCGGATTGTGTATCCCATCCGCACCGGCGCGGACGGACGAGAGTGGCATACCAATGCCGAGGAGGCATTTTATCTGACCGCCTGCCTGAAAAACGGCGCCACCGGCACCATCGAGTGCGGTAAGATTTTCACCGGAACCAACGACGATCTGTGCTTTGAGATATACGGCACGGACGGTGCCTTGCGCTTTTCCCTCATGGAACCCAACTGGCTGTATTTTTACGATACCCATGCCCCCGAGACGGGCTTTACCCGGGTGGAATGCTGCGGTCGCTATCCCGCCCCCGGCGGCGTGTTCCCCGGTATCAAAGCCCCTGTGGGCTGGCTCCGCGGTCATGTGGGCAGTATGTATGCTTTTCTGAACGCCGTATACAGAGGCATGCCGGCCTGTCCGTCCCTGACGGATGCGGCCCATGTCCAGTCCGTCATGGCGGCGGCCTACCGAAGTGATGCGTCCGGCCGGATGGAGCAGGTGATCGGCCATGAGTGATGCTGTATGGATCGGCCTGTGCGGCCGAAGCGGATCGGGCAAGGGCTATGTCAGCGCAGTGTTTGCCGAGCAGGGCATCCCCGCCATCGATACCGACGCGGTCTATCGGAAAATGACCGGGCCGGTGGATACGCTGTCCGATTGCATGAAAGAGTTGGCTGCGGTGTTTGGGGAGGTAGTTGTGAACCCCGATGGTTCGCTGAATCGCCGCGCTATGGCGGATCTGGTCTTTGCGGAAAACGGTGCCGAAGCCCGGGCAAAATTGAACCGGATCACCCACGCCCATATATGGCAGGAAACCTGCCGCATAGCCGATTCCTTGCATGCGCAGGGAAGTCAGTATATTCTCATTGATGCTCCGCTTCTGTTTGAGAGCGGGTTTGATGCACACTGCCGGTATACGGTCTGCGTAACGGCTCCGGATGCGATATGTGTCACCCGGATCATGGCACGGGATGGCATATCCGACTCGGAGGCCCGGCGGCGGCTTGCCTCACAGATTTCCGCCGAAAATCTGGCGAAGCGGTGCGATTATGTGATCGTAAACGACGGAATCACCCCGGTACGTGCGCAGGTGGAGAAGATTCTTGTATCCATACAGAACAACGGAGGGACGGAATGAACTGGAAGAATACCGCGCGCCGAAGCGCCGTTATTGTCATTATCCTTGTGTTGTCCATTTTGTGTGCCTTTGTGTATCAGCTGGTTTGGGATAAGATCGACCGCCAGCGGTATCCGCGTCAGTTCAGCGAATACGTCACCGAGTTTTCCGATGTCTACGGTGTACCGGAATATGTGATCTACGCAGTAATCAAGGTGGAAAGCGATTTCACCAGCAATGCGGAATCCCACGCAGGGGCCATCGGCCTGATGCAGATCATGCCGGATAGCTTTGATTGGATTTCCATGCGGCTGAAGCGTACCACCGAGGTGGGCATGATGTACGATCCCCGCACCAATATCGAGTATGGGACATACTATTTGTCCTATCTGTACATGCGATACAATCGGTGGGATGCGGTGTTTGCCGCCTACAATGCCGGTTTTGGCCGGGTGGATCAGTGGCTGACCGATCCGGAATATACCGATGAGGACGGCAATCTGATCCGCATCCCCATTGCGGAAACAAAGAAGTACGTGAAAAAGGTGAATGATGCAATCGACGTATACAAGCGATTGTATTATCAATAAATAATTATTATATCCAAGAAAGGATGTTACCTATGAGCGAGAAGACCAAAGGCCAGAATCTGGCGGAAACCCTGTTCTACAAAAAGAAAAATGCATTTGAATTGTGGAGCACCGAGGAGCGCGAGGCAGCCCAGAAATACTGCGTCGATTATATGAAGTTCCTCGACGACGGCAAGACCGAGCGGGAGGCGCTGATCGCAGCGATCCGTATTCTGGAGAAGGAAGGATTCCGTGAGTATAAGCTGGGTGACAAGATCAACGCCGGCGATAAGCTGTATTACAACAACCGGGAGAAGAGTCTGTATATCATCTCCGCCGGTACGGAGCCCATCGAGTGCGGCGTGCGCGTTTCCGCCGCCCATATCGATTCCCCCCGTCTGGATCTGAAGCAGCATCCGCTGTACGAGAGCGACGGCCTGGGCTACTTCAAGACCCACTATTACGGCGGTGTCCGTAAGTATCAGTGGATCACCGTGCCGCTGGCTCTGCACGGTACCGTGATCAAGGCAAACGGCGAGAGCGTGGATGTGCGCATCGGCGACAACCCCGGCGATCCCGTGTTCTGCATCACGGATCTTCTTCCTCACCTGGCAAAGGACCAGAACGCCAAATCCCTCGGACAGGCGTTCACCGGAGAGGGCCTGAATATCCTTATCGCAGGATCTCCCTATTTTGAGGAGGACGGCAAGCAGACTCCCGCTTCCGATAAGGTGAAGCTGATGGTTATGGCTTACCTGAACGAGAAGTACGGTATGACCGAGGCGGACTTCATGAGTGCGGAGTTGTGCCTGGTTCCCGCGGCCAACGCAGTGGATGTGGGACTGGATCGCTGGCTCATCGGTGCCTACGGCCACGACGACCGCGTGTGCGGCTATACCGCCCTCACCGCGATGATCGAGAACAAGAACAGCGAGCATACCCTCGTATGCGTGCTGGCCGATAAAGAGGAAACCGGCAGCGACGGCGTAACCGGTATGCAGTGCTGCCTGCTCACCGATATCATCGATGAGTTGGCGGCCAACCTGGGCGGCAACCCCCGCGTGGTCCGTGCCAACTCCCTCTGCCTGTCTGCCGATGTCAGCGCAGGCTTCGATCCTCTCTATCCGGAAGTATATGAGAAGAGAAACTCCTCTCTCCTTTCCTGCGGCGTAGCTATGGCGAAGTATACCGGCTCCGGCGGTAAGGGCTCCACCAATGATGCAGGCGCTGAATTCGTCGGCAAGATCCGCGCCATGTTTGATCGCGACAACGTGCTGTGGCAGACCGCTGAATTGGGCCGCGTAGATCAGGGCGGCGGCGGAACCGTGGCCAAGTATATCGCCAACGAGAACATCGACACCGTGGATATCGGTGTGCCCGTGCTGTCTATGCACGCACCTTTCGAGGTAGTATCCAAGGCGGACGTATATTCCGCCCATAAGGCATTCTCCGCATTCTGCAAATAATTCTATTGACGGACAGTCTCCCGGCCACCCGGTCGGGAGATCGCGTCCGGTTTTATCTTTACGACCGATACCATTTCGAAGGAGGCAAGAGTATGACG
>JAZQFQ010000084.1:0-90441 GCA_045539595.1 Eubacteriales bacterium
TTGGCATACTCTTTTGCCTGTGTATCAATCCCGCGTGCTCCTCCCGAAACAATCTCCGTTACCGAAGCGGGGATGTAGTCTTCCATGTTCGTTATATGTATATCTCTGGATCCGATAACAGCCAGTTTCATTACACACCTCGCAAGAGCATATTTTGGATATATTTTGTATCTATAAATAACATATTAGCACAAAACGAGTGTAAAGTAAATATAAAATACATCTGTTGTGAGGTTTTTATGGCTACAAAGAGTTTGTCGATTCGTATTGAAGAAGGAATGCTGGATAAATTGCATGTGGTCGCGGATTATGAGGGCAGAAGTGCCAACAGTCAGATTCTCATTCTGATTCGCGACTGCATCGAGGCATACGAGGAGAAGCACGGCGTAATTCACGTTGGCAAACGGGAAAAATAACGTTTTGGACGAGGTTTTTTCGTAAGTTAATGAAAAGTTAATCAAATTGTGATATACTGATAGTTACAACATGATGAAATTCACCGCGCAGCGGTATGAGGAGATACATTATGGGATGTAAAAACAGAAAGAAAAACTATCCTCTGTACGAGACAACCGTTTTTGAGGATTTCCGTATCATGACGGAAAACGTGGCCCGCAAATACCCGGACCGCATCGCCTTTTCCTTCCGCCGCACCCCCAAGGATGCGGACGTGGTGCACGTTACCTATGCGCAGGCAAGGGATCACATCCGCAATCTGGGTACAGGCATGATTGAGCTGGGCTGCCGCGACTGCCAGTGTGCATTGCTGGGCGAGGCATCCTACGATTGGATGTGCTCTTACATTTCGCTGATGGCCATGGGTGCGGTGACCGTTCCCGTGGACAAGGAACTGCCGCCCGATGACATCATCGGCATTCTCAATCATTCGGAGACCCGCTTTGTGTTCTACGCGCCCTCCATTGAGGAAAAGATCAATGCCCTGCGGGACAAGTTGACCTTCGCGGAGAAGTTCATCTGTCTGGGGACAACGGAAGCGGAATGGGCAACGGAGTTGGAAGATGTAGCCCGCCGCGGCGAGACTCTTGTGGCCGGCGGTGATACTTCCTATTACGATTACGAGATCGATCCGAACCGTCTGGCATCCATCGTGTTCACCTCCGGTACCACCGGCAAGGGCAAGGGCGTTATGCTGTCCCAGACCAACATCGTCAGCGATATGACCCAGGGCATGTACAACTTCCAGATCACGGACAAGACCATGTTTGTCCTCCCGCCCCATCATACCTATGGCTCCACCGTCAATCTGGTGGGACACTTCGCCCAGGGATGCGAGATCTACATTTCCAGCGGTATCCGTTATCTGTTGAACGAGATGAAGGAGCAGCAGCCTACCCACCTGATTCTGGTGCCGCTGTTCGTGGAGACGCTGTACAAGCGGATCTGGCAGACCGCCGAGAAGAGCGGAAAGGCAGACGTGATGCGCAAGGCCATGAAGATTTCCGGCGCCCTCCGCAAGGTGGGCATCGATGTAAGCCGCAGCCTGTTCAAAGAGGTGCTGTCTGCCTTCGGCGGTAAGCTGCAGATGGTGATTTGCGGCGGCGCGGCCCTGAACCAGAATATTATCGATACCTTTGAAGCCTTCGGCATCATCATCCTAAACGGCTACGGCATCTCGGAATGTGCACCGCTGGTATCCTGCAACCGCAATGAGTACCGCAAGGCCGGTTCCGTAGGCTGTCCCATCATCGGCGAGCAGGTGAAAATCCACGAGCCCGATGAGAACGGCGAGGGCGAGATCTGCGTCAAAGGCACCAACGTGATGCTGGGATATTATAAGGATCCCGAAGCCACCGCCGCCGTGTTCGATGAAGAAGGTTTCTTCCACACCGGCGACTGGGGCAAGCTGGACGAGGAGGGCTGGATTTACATCACCGGCCGTATCAAGAACATCATCATCCTGTCCAACGGCAAGAACGTGTATCCCGAGGAGATCGAGTTCGAGATCCAGGGCGTGCCCGGCGTGAACGAGGTCATCGTATACGCGGGCGAGAGCAAAAACGAAAAGCGGGAAGTGATCGTAGCCGAGATCTATCCCGATGCGGAGGAGTTGGAGAAGCGGGGCATCACCGATACCCGCGCCTACTTCACCGAAGAGATCCGCAAGATCAACGCCCGTATGGCACCGTATAAGGCAGTTGGCCATATCAAACTCCGCTCCGAGGAGTTCGTCAAGAATACCTCGAGAAAGATTCTTCGCTTCAGCTTGGATAAATCCGTGGATTGACCCATAGGATTATATATACAGAATCAGGAGGAACCGATATGAAACACCTTGTGAAGATTCTCTGTGTGATGCTGGCACTGGTATGCATCGGTGCGGCATTGGCCGGATGTGCGAAAACCCTGAGCGGCACCTATAAAGCCGAAGTGATGGGAAGCGGAGCCGCCTATACGTTCCAAGGCCATGACGTGGAAGTGAAGGTGCTGGTTCTCGGCACGGTCATGACTACGCTGAGTGGAACATATGAATTGGGCGACGGGACCATCACCCTGACGTTCGGTGAGGAGGAAGGCGAGGAAGCCGGGAAATACAGCGGTACTTTTGCGTTCTCCCAGACAGAGAACAAAATTAAAATCGGCGTGGTGGAATACACCCGCGTGGAGAACTGAAAATCGCACATTGGTCCGGCAGGAGGTGTCACGGAGTTCCTTGACACGCCGCGGAATGTGTGATATAATAACCGACATATGGGGGAGGGATGACCTTCCCCCCTTTCATCATTACATAAGGGAAGAAACCGTATGACTTTATGGGAATTGTTTATCATCGCGGTGGGCTTGTCCATGGATGCCTTTGCGGTGTCCATTTGTAAAGGATTGTCTGTAAAAAAGGTGACCTTTGGCCATGCCGCTGTCTGCGGCGGATATTTTGGGGCTTTTCAGGCAATCATGCCTGTGATCGGATTTGTGTTGGGCGTGCAGTTCAAGGATCTGATTACCAGCGTGGATCACTGGATCGCGCTGATCCTTTTGGGCCTGATCGGTGCCAACATGATCCGTGAATCCCTGTCCAAAGAGGAAGAGGAGATGAATTGCTCCTTCTGCTTCCGCGCCATGCTTCCTCTTGCCGTTGCCACCAGCATCGACGCGCTGGCGGTGGGCGTTACCTTTGCTATCATGGACATCGGTTCGAAGATCGTGTTTGCCGTTTTGTTCATCGGTGTGATCACGTTTATCCTTTCCGCCATCGGCGTGAAGATCGGCAACGTCTTTGGCGCCAAGTTCAAAGCGAAAGCCGAGTTCTTCGGCGGCGTGGTGCTGATTCTGATGGGCCTTAAAATCTTTTTGGAGGATCTCGGCTATTTGCAATTGCCGTTTTAACGATGACTGATTTTTTGATTCGCAAGTTTGTTCCCGATTACGAAAAAACCGGGGAGATGCGGGTGCGCAGCTCCTATGGAAAACTGTCCAGTCTGATCTGCATCATCGGGAATCTGATTCTGTTCGCCATCAAGCTTCTGGCTGGCGTTTTGTCCGCCAGCGTGGCGATCACGGCGGACGCCTTCAACAATCTGTCCGATGCTTCCTCCGGGATTATCACCCTGCTGGGCTTCAAGATGGCCAGCAAGCCGGCGGATCCGGAGCATCCCTACGGGCATGCCCGGTATGAATATCTGTCGGGACTGCTGATCTCCGTTTTGATTCTGGTGATCGGCGTGGAGTTATTCAAATCCGGCGTGGATAAGATCCTGCACCCGACCGTCAGCACATTCCGCTGGAT
Organism: Eubacteriales bacterium; assembly: GCA_045539595.1. Classification (GTDB taxonomy): domain Bacteria; phylum Bacillota; class Clostridia; order Oscillospirales; family CAG-272; genus SIG701. The sequence goes on from JAZQFQ010000084.1 coordinate 3,743, forward strand.
TACGGTGGGGATACTGATTGTGTCCATATTGGTCAAGATGTGGCTGTGTGTGTTCAATCGCAAGTTGGGTGTTCTGATTGATTCCGGCGCGCTGAAAGCGGCATCCGCCGACAGCCGGAACGATGTGCTGGCCACCTCCGCCGTGCTGGCGGCCACCGTGATCTCCCACTTCACGCAGGTGGATCTGGACGGATACATGGGCGTTGCCGTGGCAGTATTTATTTTGTACAGCGGTATAGGATTGGTCAAGGAAACCATCAGTCCCCTGCTCGGACAGGCTCCCGATCCGGAAACGGTGCAGAGAATCCAGGAGAAGATTATGAGTTATCCCGGCGTTCTGGGGACCCATGATCTGATGATCCATGACTACGGCCCCGGACGGCAGTTTGCCAGTGTCCATGTGGAGGTGGCCGCAGAGCACAATATTCTGGAAAGTCACGACATGATCGATAATATTGAGCGGGATTTTACCAGCCACATGGGCATTCACATGATTGTTCATATGGATCCCATCGTTACCGCAGATCCGGTCGTTTCACAGCTGCGGCTGTTCCTCGCCGGCGTAGTGACGGATATCGATCCTGCCTTGTCCATCCACGATTTGCGCATTGTGCCGGGCCCCACCCACACCAATGTAATTTTTGATTGCGTGGTGCCGGCGGGGTGCCCGATCTCCCACACCGATGTGTGCCATCGGATCCGGGAGGCGGTCAGCGCATCCTATCCCCAGTACTTCTGCGTGATTACCATTGACGAAAGTTTTGCTCCGGTGCAAAAATAAAAACAAACCGCACGGTCCGAGAGGGCCGTGCGGTTGTCTGTATTAGCGGAACATGTTGAGCTTTGCCAGAACAAATCCGGCGACGCCACTGATCCCCGCCGCAATGGCGAGAATGATGCCGAACCCGGCGGGGAGGGCGGCAAAGGGCATTCCCGCGGGATTGACGTTCATGCCGTAGGCGCTGAAGATGATGGTGGGAATGGCCATGACGATGGTGATAATGGACAACACCTTCATCACGATATTCAGATTGTTGGAGATGACGGAGGCGAAGGCATCCATAGTGCCGCTGAGGATGCCGCTGTAGATGTTGGCCATCTCGATGGCCTGCTTGTTTTCCACGATGACATCGTTCAAAAGTTCCTCATCCTCCGGATACTTTTTGACGCTGTCAATGCGGAGCATCTTCTCCAGCACCACTTCGTTGGAGCGAAGGGACGTAGTGAAGTACACCAGGCTCTTTTCCAGACGGAGGAGTTCGATCAATTCCCGGTTTTGGGTGGAGCGGTGCAGTTTGGCCTCCACCTGCTCGCTTCGCTTGTCGATGCTGCGCAGATACTGCAGATACAAGGAATCCACCCGGAAGAGAATCTGCAAAAGAAACCGGGAGCGCATGGCGGTGTGGAAATCCCGCACTTTGTTCTCCTCAAACTGCCGGAGAATGGGGGAGTGCTGGGAGCAAACCGTAATCACGGAGTCCGCCGTCAGGATTACGGACAGGGGGATGGTGTCGTACAGTTCTTTTTCGTTGGCGGTAACGATGGTGGGAATGTTGACGAGGATCATGGTGCAGTTCTCGTCCGTTTCAATACGGGAGCGCTCCTCCGGGTCCAAAGCCGCCCGCAAAGCTCCCTCGTCCACCGATCCTTTCTCGGAGGCCCACAGGATTTCTTCCTCCGTGGGTGCGATGAGGGATATCCAGCATCCCTTCCCGGGGGCATCGATGGGGGTGAGCACTTTGCTTTCGGTCATATAGCAGCGGATCATACAAATCTCCTTTCGCGTCGGAACCAAGCGAAAGGATCGCCTTGTTCACGACTCATATGTAATAATGGGGTAATCGTGGATGGGAACAAGGCCCGCTTTGCATGAAATCACTTCCTTCTTTTGGCATGGCGGATGTGACCGCTTATGCTTCATGATACCACAGGGGATGTGGCTTGTCAAGTCAAAAAGATTGGGAAAAGCCCCTTGCGAAGCGGCGGTGAGTGTGATACAATGGAAACAGAATATTCCATCCCTATGCGGAAAGGACACATTGTATGAAAATCAAAATCTGCACGTTCAATATTCGCTATGATACAGTCAAGGATGGGATCAATTCCTTCTCCGGCAGACAGGATCTGATCCGGCGGGAATTTCCCAAATATGAAGCGGATGTGATCGGATTTCAGGAAGTACGTCCCCACGTCCACGAATGGCTGGAGAAGAATCTGGCAGGCTATACGGTAGTCGGCACCGGCCGGGAAGCCGATCTGGGCGGGGAGGATATGGCGGTGGCATTCCGCACGGCCAGTTTTCTTCTGGTTAGTCTGGACACATTCTGGCTGTCCGATACCCCCCACGTTCCCGGAAGCCGCTTTGGCACGGATCAGAGCAGCTGCCCCCGCATCTGTACAGCGGTAACGCTTCTGACGCGGCAGGAGCGGAAACTGCTCCGGGTGTACAATACCCATCTGGATCACGTGGGTGCCATGGCGCAGGCCCAGGGTATCTCCCTGGTGCTTTCCCGCATCGCCCGGGATGATATGCGCTATCCCGGCGTGCCGGTGGTACTGACGGGGGATCTGAACGTGACCCCGGACAGCCCGGTGATCCGCAATATTACCGCCTTCCGGGGCGGTGTTCTGCGGGATATCACCGCCGATGTGGGCAATACGTTCCACGCCTATCATCCCGAGCGGACGGATCGGTGCATCAAGATCGATTACATTTTCACCAACGCCCCCGCCGGCGACAGCGAATCCATGTGCCTGACGGATACGGAGGACGGCGTGTATCTGTCCGATCACTATCCGGTGCTGGGGGAGATCGAGATATAAGAAAAAGCGAAAAAGCGGTGCGCAAGGGCTGGTTCTCATAAGGAAGTTTGATTTCTCTTTGTAGGGACCGGTGTCCTCGACGGTCCATTACAATAATTGCATTGCAGAAAACAAAGATTACCCCCCGACAGATTTTATACGTCTGTCGGGGGGACTATTCGATAAATTGGAATTTGTTTGTACGCTTCGCTTGAATCAATTGTATTCAAACTCAAAATCACCATCTACGCACTTGTCCACTGATTCAAGAATTACGTAGATTGTTTTTTCATTATCATATTTATCATCGAGTGTGATCGTTTCATCGCAAGATTCTCTACCCTTAACGGTACGGAGTAATTTCTTTTCACCATCAACACCGATATAAACATTCATTTCACCTTCAGCAAGACTTGCTTCAATATTAAGCGTATGGTCGGCATCATCGTCTCTTCTTAATTTGAAGCTATACGTTCCCTTAAAGGTATCAAATTCCATACTTGCTTCATCGCCCTGGCAGGAAGTGATTAAAATAGTTGCAGAATAATTCTTGACATATCCACCACAACTACAAAGCAAAGTGAGTGTAAGAATCAGCACCAATATAAATCCGATTTTTTTCATATCGTCATTCCTCCTTGTATTTTGTTTTGTCAAATTCTTATTTACCGTTCTGTTTATCGCCAGTTTCGCATTTGTATTACAAATGCTTCGGGCTATGCCCATACCCCTAAAGTTGAGCGTACCTTGAGGCTCCCTCCGGGAGGGAGCTGGCGCCGTAGGCAACTGAGGGAGAGCGCGTTACCATAAAGTCAATCTAACCTCAAAGTCACGCAGGCTCCTTCCGTCACGGCTACGCCGTGCCACCGCATCCGCTTGCGGATGGCATCTTGGAGGGAGGCTTTTTGTTCGCCTCATTATAACACAAATCGGCAGAGAAAACAATATCTCTGCCGAAATTTATGTGTCACGGACCGTCGAGGACGCCGGTCCCTACAAATTGTAATCTTCCTTATGAGAAGGAGCCTAAGCACCGCTTTTTTATTTTGGCACAACGTCAGGGATTGTTCCCGTGTTCGTCCTTTTCTTCAAATCCTTCGCCCAGCACCTGCGCCGCGTCGGAGATAATCATAAACGCACCCGGATCGATCTCGTGGACGGTCTGCTCCAGCATGTAGAGCTCGGATCGCTTGGTCACGCACATGACTACCGTCTTATCCTTGCCCGTGTACCATCCTTTTCCGTGCAGGACGGTGGCACCGCGATTGATCTTTTCCATGATGACATCGCTGATCTGTTCGTAATGATCCGATACGATGAAGGACAGCTTGGCCCGTCCCGCACCGTTCATCATGGCGTTCAGCGCCATGGAATAGGACAGCGCCGCCGCCACGGAGTGGATGATGCCGCTGAAATTATGCAAAGCGATGGCGGAGCCAACGATGATCATGGCATCCAGCGTCAGAAGGATGGAGCCGACGCTCCATTTTTTGATTTTCCGATTGATCAGATAGGCCGCCAGGTCTGAGCCGCCCGTGGTGAAGCCCCGGGGGAGCATGACGCCGGCACCGGCCCCCATCAGCGCACCGCCGCAGAAGGCGCTGAGCAAAGCATCCTCGGAGGCGGCAGGCAAAAACTCCATAAGATCCGTGAAGACGGATGTGACAAACACGCCGATGATGGTACGTGCCATGCCGCGCCATCCGCACAGACGGATGTTCAGAATAAGCAGAGGAATATTGATAAGCAGAATTCCCACGCCGACGGGCAGGGAAGTCAGTGCATGGACGGTGACCGCCAGACCGGACGCACCGCCCATAACCACATTCTTCGGGATCAAAAACAGGGAAAGCCCGGCACCGTACAGGATACTTCCGATGATGACAAGGGCGGCGTCTTTCCAAATATTTTTTCGATTCATAAAACCTCCCGGCCTCCCGGTCATAACGGCGGGGACAGCCTCATAAGATATAGCATGCGGAATAATCCATTGACAGGGAAAAGAGGGGGCGCAAAATGACGGATAAGCGATACTGTCCTGAGGGGATGCGGATGGGGAGTGCGGAAAACACGTGGCATACAGCATCTCGGGCGGGACTGCAGCGGGCAATGGAGCAGGGGCGGATTTTAGAGGGAATCGCGCGGATGTGCGATTGCACTGCCATGACGCTGCGGGTGGATTTGGGGGAATGTACGGGGATTATCGAACGGGATGAGGCGGCTTACAACCATGACGGGGGAGAAACGAAGGACATTGCCATCATCACCCGCGTGGGGAAGCCGGTTTGCTTCAAAGTCCAGCGCATCGAGGAGAGAGCGGGGCGTCCGGTGGCCTATCTGTCCCGCCGGGCGGCCCAGGAGGAATGTATGCGGGAGTGGGTCATGCACCGCGCTCCGGGGGATATCCTTCCGGCCAAAATCACCCACCTGGAGCCCTTCGGGGCCTTTGTGGATATCGGGTGCGGAATTGTGTCCCTCCTTACGGTGGATTGTATCTCCGTGTCGCGGATTTCCCATCCATCCGAGCGGCTCACGCCCGGCGAGTCCATCATGGCGATTGTGAAAAGCATCGATTACGAAACCGGGCGGGTGTATATGACCCATCGGGAACTGCTCGGCACATGGGAGGAAAACGTCTCTCGCTTTGCACCCACCCAGACGGTATCCGGCATCGTCCGCTCCATTGAGCCCTACGGGATTTTTGTGGAGCTGGCTCCCAATCTGGCGGGATTGGCAGAATTGCGGGAGGGCGTGTCGGTGGGGGATCGGTGCGCTGTGTACATAAAGAGTATTTTGCCGGAGCGGATGAAGATCAAATTGGTGATTATCGATGCCCACGCGGAAAGTCATCCGCAGAAAATGAATTATTTTGTGGATACGGCCGCGGTCCGGCATATGGGATATTGGCGGTATTCCCCCGAGGGATGCAGCAAATTGGTGGAAACCCGTTTTGATCCGGCCTCGGGGGCGGAATAAGAATATCATAAAGAAACCGATGGAGCGATCCGTCGGTTTTTGGGCTATTCGGGCAGAATTTACCATAATTAGTATATGCGATTTTTGCCGGTTTGTCAAGGAGGCATGCGGCTGTCGGTAGTATTTCCCACGGGGGAAATGTTTATGAATGAGTCTTGACAACGGACGGTGCGCATAGTAGAATAAAGTATATTTCGGAAGGAGGTGTCGGATATGAAAATGCTGTTTCGACAGCGATTCTTTTCGTGGTTTGACAGTTACGATATTTACAATGAGGCAGGGGAGACGCTCTATACCGTGGAGGGACAGTTTTCCTGGGGGCATTGCCTGCATATAAACGATGCTTCCGGCCGCCATGTGGCTACGGTGAAGCAGGTAGTTCTCACTTTTCTGCCCTGCTTTGAATTGTATATCGGCGAGGAGTGCGTAGGTACGGTGCAGAAGGAGTTTTCCTTCTTTCGCCCGTCTTTCACGGTGGATTGCCGCGGATGGAATGTGGAGGGAGATTTCTTTGAGTGGGATTACGACATCTGCGACGAAGAGGGGAATACCGTGGCCTCCATCTCTAAAGAACTCTTCAACTTCACGGATACCTATACCATCGACGTCCATGATCCCGTGGATTCTCTCCACGCACTGATGGTGGTGCTGGCCATCGACGCGGAGAAATGTTCCCGAAATTGAAACAGAAAGGCTGTCGCCTGTGCGACAGCCTTAGTTTTTATTTTGTTTCACCCGTAAGAGGAACAATCTCCAAAAACGGCTCGATGTCGTAGGAGGCAATCAGAAGCTCATAGGGCGTTCCCTCATGGGTGAAGCGGATACGGTAGTAATCGTTCATGCAGTATTCGTCATTCTCACAGGCTTCGATGTTATACGGAGCGTATTTCCCTTCGTTATGCGGTGTTTCCTTATCCCAGTCGGCAAAGCGGATCTTTTCATTCACCCGAACAAACTCTTCAATGGAGGCAATCGGCACGGCATACACCCGGGTTGCGCTGTACAGGCACAGATTGCCGTCCTCTTCAAATACATGACTGAATTCGGCCAGGTAGGCACCGCTTGCGTAGTAGTTTTTCTGCACGCCGTCCTTTTCTTCGTAAAGATAGGCAAAAATATCCACTCTCGGTGCCCTCTCCGGCACGTGGAGTGCCCGTGCGCAGCGATCGTAGAAACGGTCGATCTTATCACTCTCCGCATCGGTGGATTTTTTACGGATTTTATTATTCAGAATCACATTCACAGCGATGATCGCCATTATGACGATACATATACTGCCTACGATTTCGGTTTTGTACGGCTGCAGAGCCGGGATCTCGCACAGAATGAATCCCAGGATCACCAAAAACGGGATAGCAATAACGCTGTATACGACAGATTTAACGGGTCCCATCAAAACTTTGTGATAATGATCGTTCAGTTCTTTTTCTTCCGCCTGCATTCTTGTATCGATCTGGCGGAGAAGCAGATCCCCGCAATCGTACGCATCGGTTTTCCCATCCAGGTTCAGACAGAACATATTCTTTCTTTCCATAGTTTTCCTCCCATACGGTGTTGTCAAAAACTATTGTAACACAGCCAAGGCAATCCGTCAATAAAAATGAAAAAGGACTGCCGCATGTACCGGACGGCAGTCCCTTTTCTGTATATGGAAAGATTATGCGTTAAGCAGAGTGTCGATGCTGGCACCACCGTACACTTCGTTCCAGTGACGGTCGAAGGTCTCCAGAGACAGATCGGTCATGGGGTGAGATACGATACCGTCGAACAACTCGGGTGCGATGGTAACGCTCTGTGCACCGGCTTCCATGATGGACTCAACCTGCAGGATGTTCTTGAAGCTTGCGCCCAGAATCTTGCAGTCGATGTTGCTGGCGTCGAACAGGTTTACGATGGCGTGAACCAGCTGCTCACCGTCGCCGCAGATGGAGTCGAAACGGTTGATGTAGGGAGCCACGTAGTCTGCACCGCTGCAAGCGCAGAGCATAGCCTGCTGGGGAGAGAAGATAGCGGTTGCGGTAACCAGGAAGCCCTCGTTCTTCAGCATGGGGATGGCGCGCAGGCCTTCGCGGCATACGGGAACCTTGATAGCCAGGGGATCGCCAACCAGAAGGCGAACCGCTCTTGCCTCGGCAAGGATGCCCTCAGCGGTCTTGGCAACAGCCTGTACCTGAAGCAGACGCTTCTGGGTGATTACGTTACGGATACCGGTCAGGATCTTCTTCAGATCTTCCTTCTCCTTGCAGATGATGGAGGGGTTGGTGGTTACACCGGTGATGGGGAAAGAACGGCAAATGGCGTCGATTGCGGGGATGTTGGCACTGTCAATAAAATACTGCATAGTGATTTATGTTCCTTTTTCACATTAATTTTATGTTACTAATGTTATTATAACACCATGCCCGGGCATTGTCAATAAAAATGTTGCACATATTTTGTGCAATAATTACAGGATGTTTTGTGCTTGACGAAAAAGGGCAGCAAATACCTATTGCTATTTCCGATGGTTTGGTGTATAATAGTATACGGACACAGATTTTTTCACAGGAGGGACAGCGTATGGCGGAGAAAAACAAGGGCGGCCGCAAGATCATCGCCCAGAATCGCAAGGCCTATCACGAGTATTTCGTGGAAGATACCTATGAAGCCGGCATCGCGCTGTTCGGTACCGAGGTGAAAAGTCTGCGTGCCGGTCAGGTCAATCTGAAGGATTCTTACTGCGAGATCCGGGACGGTGAATTGTTCGCCACCGGCATCCACATCTCCCCCTACGAGAAGGGCAATATCTACAACCGGGATCCCTTGCGGGATCGGAAACTGCTGATGCATCGGCGGGAGATCATGCGGCTCCACGGTCTGGTGGCCAGGGACGGCTATACGCTGATTCCACTGTCCCTCTATTTCTCCTCCTCTCGTGTAAAAGTGGAAGTGGGACTGTGCCGCGGTAAGAAACTGTACGATAAGCGGGATGCCGAGGCGAAGAAGCAGGCGGACCGTACCATCGAGCGGTACACCAAATCCAGGGGACGGGATTACGATTGACATCTCCATCTCCATGGGGGCGTAAAGGTTTCGACGGGGATCTTGAGACGTGATAAGCGGGTAGAGGTTGGGGAACCTCTTAAATCATCCCTAACTTAAAATTAAACGCAAACACTGAATTTGCAGCTGCCTAACGGCAGTATGCGGCTATAAGCCGCTCGTCCGCGTTATGAGTGCTGCGGCATAACCCCGGGCGTCAATTTAGCAGCGAACGTGAACCGAGATTTTGCTTTTGTATCGGTCATGCATTAAAAGGCTACCGCGTGAAGGGGCCCGGGTATCGGCGCCTTCACCGGGAAATTTTGTAGGTACCCTGCACCCGGAGAAAGTTGCGTTAATGGGTTTTCGGACGTGGGTTCGATTCCCACCGCCTCCACCAAAAACAAAAGGGCCATGAGGCCCTTTTTGTTTTTGGTGGAGCATTGAAATGGGAATCGAAAGCCCGTGCCTATGTCGGTACGACAGGCAAAAACACTCCGGGGGAGTGTTTTTAGGGCGTAGCGCTGCAGTGGCTGACAATGTGCGCTACGGAAACGACCGTGAGCGCCAAAACGCGTTTTGGCGAAACCGAGAAACTATTGACTGCCCCACCGCCTCCACCAAACAAAAGAGCCGAAAGGCTCTTTTTGTTTTTGGTGTGAGCATTGAAATGGGAATCGAAAGCCCATGCCTATGTCGGTACGACAGGCAAAAACACTCCGGGGGAGTGTTTTTAGGGCGTAGTGCTGCAGTGGCTGACAATGTGCGCAACAGAAACGGCCGTGAGCGCCAAAACGCGTTTTGGCGAAACCGAGAAACTATTGACTGCCCCACCGCCTCCACCAAACAAAAGAGCCGAAAGGCTCTTTTTTGTTTTTGGTGTGAGATGGGGAAGGGAGACTCATTTTTCTCCCGTTGTAAATGAATGATCGAGCGATTAAACGATCTGTTGAGCACGCTAACACATGGCGTTATTGACCGAAAATCCAGTCAATGCTATAATCTAATCACAGATGGCCATCTGAACGTCATAAAGGAGATATACTTTCATGAAACTATATATTGCAGATGTGATAGCAAAACGCCGCCGCGAATTGAATCTGACACAGGAAGAACTCGCATCCAGAATCGGTGTATCAGCGCAGGCGGTTTCCAATTGGGAGAGAAAAACCGGATACCCGGATGTTCTTCTCATCCCTGCCCTTGCCAATGCTTTGGGCATATCCACCGATGCGTTGTTCGGGGTTGGCAATCAGTCCGATGCTGAAATTCTTGAGCAATTCAAGGGTGAGTTGCGGCAGATGGCAACGCAAGAAGAACAAAAGGAATGCTTGATGCGGTATTATCATCAGTATCCAAACACGTATTGCATTTTGGAATGGATCATTTGGATGGTCTATCGGGAATACCGTGACGATCTCAAACTGATCACATTAGCCAAGCAACTGGGCCGCCGCATTCTTGCGGAGTGCACGGATGCAGGTTTCCGCATTACCGCAGGGAAGGTGCTGGCATTTATTTGTGACGATGATGAGGCGCAGGAATATATCAACACATTTGATGAGCACGTACCTGTACGTCCCAATATTATCGGCCGCCGACTGTGGGACAAACAAGATTATACCTCGGCGCATGACTATTTTGACTTGGAAATGGTTTTGCTGTTTCAATATATCGTTGGAAGAAGTTCATACTGTGCGGATGTGCCGGAGCAAGCAATAAAATGGAACGAATTACTCATTGATTTGCTGAAAACAATTGGAAACGGAAATGTCCCTGAGGGATGGCTCGGCAATTACGGTTTGACACTTATACGTTTGGCAGCTGCCCAGTTTGCCTGCGGTAATAAAGACCTTGGATACAAAAATCTCGAGGAAGCATTGAAAATCTACGAAAAGTGGTATTCATTTTCAAAAGCCGAAAAACTTTCGGTAGGCAGACTGTCTCTGTTTGATAACATTCGTTTTTCCAGAGCCGAGTCTAACAGCACAGTCTATATTGGGGACAATCCGTATGAGTATTACGGAATTTGGGAGACCAATGTGTCCGCACCGCTTACCGCTGAATCGGGTTGGAACTGGTTTGACACGGTAAGAGATGAAGAACGGTTTGCGGAGATCATGAACGCTGCTATAGAACTGGAGCGAAAGTATACTATTGCACAGTCATAATCCCCCTTGCATCCTGCCCCACCGCCTCCACCAAAAACACCATTGAAAGCCAAACTGCCGCACTCGTTCTCAATGGTGTTTTTATTATAAAATCCAGTACTTGTGCGGCTTTTCGAGGCCACATTATCTTCTTCCTTACGGTGTGGAGACTGCAGCCACAGAAAAGGCACACTTCAAAAATGGAATGTGCCTTTTTTTGGCGACATTAAGGCGTGGAAATAAACCCCCGGTTCAACCGGGGGAAGATAAAAACTTTAGTATACGTAAAAAACCTCCATGGTAAAGGAAGGGAAATGTGTTAAAATATAAAAAATATCTCCGTTTTGTCACAAACACATCCTTCTCATCGTTATGATTCGTGTCCGGACGAAAACCCACGGAAAGGAGTTATGGTATGCCATATACAAACGAAGACATCATCGATGCGCTGTACAGGCTGTATGAGCAATCGATGTATTTTGAAGCATACAAAATATTGCATGACGAATATTTGGCAGAGGATGCCCTCCATGAAGCGTTTTTGCGACTGATACGAAATCGCAGCAAGATTGTGGATCCCGCATCGCCGTCCGTGCGCAGTTACGCATACAAAGCCGTGCGGAGTGCCGCGCTGGACTTATACCGCAAACAAAAGAAACAGCGCGAAAACTGTCTGGTATTGGACGAGACCATCGAAAACACGACAGCAGCAGAGGAAGTGATGACGAATCTGCCGCTGTCCATACTGGCGGAGCTTCCGCCAAAATACGCGTCCGTCATGCGATGCCTGTTTCTGGACGGGCTGAGTGTCCGGGAAACAGCGGCTGTGCTGAAAATCAGTGAATCTCTGGTGAGAAAACGATGCGAGCGTGCCCGCAAACTCTTAAAAGGGTCACCCATACATACCGAAAAGGAGATACATTGTGAAAGATAAACATATTTTTTCAAAATCGTACACCGAGCGCAAAGAAGCGGTAATGAATGCCCTTCGGCGTGAAGAGACGGCGGAAAAGAGCGGCTGTGCGAGTTCCGCTCCCCGTATTCCACTCAGAATTCTGGCTTGCGCCGCCCTTCTGTCTGTTCTGACTGTCAGCGCATATGCGGCGGTACAGTGGATTGAATTTCGGTTGGTACGGGATGGAGATGAAACCCACATTCATGCCAGCCTGAATGAAACAGGAGATACCTCCGCTGATCGGGAGGAAAAGCCCCCGCGCAGTTGGAACGCGGAAGAGGGGGAGATCAGCGTTCGCCTGCTCATCCCCGATCTGCCCTCCGATATGAGGGAAATAGAAAACACCAACGGAAAATACTACAGCGATGACACCTCCCGCGGCATGACCGTCAACGGTATCGACCTTCGCCGCAGTGATCTGGATCAGATCATCGGCGGCAATGCCGATATCCAGCAGATCGATGCGGGCGGAAAGCCAATGTACGTAATCAAAGGCCACAGTGAGGCGGCATACTACAATCGCACGGCGTATATTTTGCTGCAGGAAGAGGAGCTTGTTCTGAAGTTTTGGGTGAGCTACGGCATCACGGATGAGGAACTTCTTGCCATGGCTTCCACGCTTACGCTGGAGGAAACCGATGATCCGTGGCTCGCGCTTCCGATCAGCAATGAGGTCAGCGATGATTCCTTCGACTGGACGACGCCAATCGTCATAGAACGCGATCCCGTTTACGAGGCGGATCTGCTGGAAATCGGAGAATCCGTCCGCGCCGCCAACGACTGGTACACCGCAACGGTGAACCGCGTGGAAATCCACGACAACATCCATGTACTGAATCGGCATTGCATCACCCGGAAGGATTATGTGGAAAGCTTTATCGACGACTCCGGAAAATTGATTCCTTACACGCGTACAGAGAAAATACTCGTTCAGGATGGGCAAGGATGGGCTTTGCAGTACGGTGAAGATGTTTCCGTCACAAAGAAGCTGTATGTCGTAACGCTGACCATGGAGGATGTAACCATTATTCCGGACGATGAGGCGGCAAACGAAAGAATGCTCAAAGCCTGTGTCAACGGCTTTAATCTGAAGGGATACACAATTTCCGACGGCAAGGTGGAGATGACATCCATAGATGCCGCGGTCAACAGAAAGCCGGAATCACATTCAGGCAATGGCGAAGGCATTTATCGGGAGTATCTTGGCAATAACCAATGGAAGATCGCTTTCTTGATCGATAGCGACACCGCAGTGGGAGATCTTGTGCTCTACGATGAAACCTGTAAGATTTACGTAAAGATTCAGTAACGCAAGACAGCATTCCCTCGCACAACAAAAAGCACGCTTCGGCGTGCTTTTTTGCGCAAATCGGCCGCGCAATTGTTTCGATCCTGTTATATAAACAATTGCAAATCCCTCTCATGTGTGATATAATACGTGTGTATATTGGAAAATTGCGGGAAATACGTATTTCGTGCAGTGTGTGGGAGGGATATACCTTGAGAAAAATTTTCATTGTCCTGCTGGCTCTGGGCATTGCTTGCTGTGCCATTGGCGGATGTCAAAAGGTGCCGGACGTTCCTGCAAGCGGCACGGAAGATACAACCGCCATCCCGCCGGAGACAGATTCTACGCCGGAAGAACCGGAGGTTCCTCCCATAGATGTGAACACCGTGCTCGGAAATACCGAATATGCACTGATCGTGTCGGATCCGGTAAGCCAACAATACGTCATTGCCAGCGCGCAAACCAATCTGGGAAATCTCTGCGCCGATGCCTATCGCAGTGCCGCGGATGCCGATGCGGCGATCGTATGCGCCGCCGAGATCGGCGGCGGCCTCGCCCCGGGCGATATCACCATAGCGGATGTGTTCGGCGTGCTCCCCGTGGAAAGCGATCTGATTACGGTGCGGGCCACCGGGGCCGCGATCCTGGACTGTCTTGAAATTGCATACCGTCATCTTCCCGCCGCCAATCCCGAATATGCGCATGTGAGCGGCCTAACGCTCGTTTTGGATTTGAACACACCCTCGCCGGTTCAAATGGACAAAGCGGGCAAAATCGTTGGCATTTCCGGGAAGCGGCGCGTACAAAACGTGCAGATCGGCGGTGTTGCTCTTGTCGAAGACGACACCTATACGATCACATTCAGCCAATCTGTCACCATCCAAATAGCGGACGTATTCAAAGATGCCGCCGCGGTAACGGATGCTGTCGTCAGCAATCGCGCGGCGATGATAACCTATATATCCGATGGCTTATCGGGAATGGTGGGGGAGGAATACAAAAATCCGTTCGGGAATCAGCGCATCGGCGTGATCCCGCTGGGGCAGGTGGAGCTTCCCAACGCTTCGGGATTTCTGCCGCAGGTGTACCTTACCACCGACAACACCATCAGCCGTCAGGAATATGTTTCCTGCGCCATCACTGTACATGATCCCACCGGTGTGTACAGCGATGTGTACGACACGGAATCCACTGTGAAAATCCGCGGGAACTCCACATCGGTAGGCAAAAAAACACCGTATAACATCAAGTTCTCCGACAAGGTGGAACTGCTTGGGTTGGGCAAAGGGAAAAAGTGGTGTCTGCTGGCCAATCTGTACGACAAAACCCAGCTGCGCAATACGATAGCCTATTCCTTTGCGCAGGCGATTGGGGTAAACTACACCTCCAATTCCTGCTTTGCGGAGGTATATCTAAATGGCGAGTACTGCGGATTGTATCAGATATGTGAGCCGATCGATGTGAGCAAGACCAAGGTGGATATTGACATCGACAACAATGAATATCTCATGGAATTGGAGCCGTATCGGGGATATTCCAATCCCTCCTGCATCGTCACGCCGACTATCAATCTGATTTTGGGATATAACGAACCGGAAACGCCTACCACAGAACAACGTACCTGGCTCAAAAATTTCATGACGGATGCGGAAAATGCCCTTCTGTCGGGAGACTACGACCGGGTAAAGACCTATGTGGACGTGGATTCGTTCGCCAGATGTTATATCGTTCAGGAGTTGTTCAAGAATATCGATTATCTTTTGAGCAGCACCCGGTTTTATATAAAGGACAACAAACTGTATGAAGGTCCCGTCTGGGATTTTGATCTGAGTTCGGGAAACTGCTCGAAATCCTATTATCCGGCGTACAATAACGTGGACACATCCGGGTTGTCCTACGAAGGGTTGCAGTGCGTCGGTCTGTTCAATCAGTATCTGTTCCGGTACGAAGAGTTCCGGGGGCTTGTTCGGGATCTTTATGTGGAATACCAGCCGATCATTGCTAATTTGTACCGGGATAATGAACTGGGTCCCAATCAAATTGACAGCCTGGTGGCGACGCATCGCGAAGGGATTGACCGGAACAATTCGCTTTGGACGACCAAAACGGGGTACAGCCTGTATGAGCACAGACCCGTCGACGGTACGTACGACGGCGAAATTGCGTACTTGAAGGACTGGCTTGAGAAACGGAATGCATGGCTGTATGCATACTATTGTTCCGATCAATGACGGAGGAGCGGTTCCTGCGTGTCAACAAAAAGAGCCGCGAGGCTCTTTTTGCTTTGGACAGCGAAATACAGTGGGGCTTACTTTTGCTGGTATTTGTGGGGCATAAAGGGTCGGGTTCTTTAGCCTGTTTTTAGGTGAATATGGTATCATGTATGTACAATGCGGGGAATGGAGGGGGAGCATGGCGTATCAAACGGTGTTCCGGCGGTATGAACTGAAATACATGCTGACGCGGGAGCAGAAACAGATGCTTTTGCAGGCCATGGCGCCTTATATGGCTATGGATGCTTACGGGCGATCAACGATCCGCAACATCTATTTCGATACGGATACCTATCGGCTGATCCGACGGTCGGTGGAAAAGCCGGCCTACAAAGAAAAACTGCGCCTCCGTAGTTATGCCCAGGCTTCCCGCGACAGCACGGTGTTTGTGGAACTGAAGAAAAAATACGATAATGTGGTATACAAGCGGCGGCTTCCGCTTTCCGAAGCGGACGCCATGCAGTGGACGGCGGGCATAAAACCCTGCCCGGTGCAAACGCAGATTTCCCGCGAGATTGATTACTTTATGGAGTATTACGGCGGGCTGAAGCCTACGGTGTTTCTCTCCTACGAGAGGGAGGCCTTTTATGACAAGAACGGCGGGGATTTCCGGGTCACCTTCGATGATCGGATTCTCGCCCGGCAGGAGGATGTGGATCTGACCAGTCCCGCCTACGGCCAGCCGATTCTGGAGGAGGGAATGGTTCTCATGGAACTGAAATGCTCAGGAGGAATTCCCCTGTGGATGACGCAGGTTTTGTCCCGGGAGAGGATTTACAAAACCTCCTTTTCGAAATACGGCACGGCTTACGAAACCATGCTGTTCCCCCGGGTGGATTGGCATAACGCGCAGAATAAACAGGAGAAATGGAAAGATGGATGCAGTTTTTACAGGAATTTTTGATACGGAATTTGTGAGTGCCATTAGCGTCAGCGATTTTTTGCTGTGCCTGGGGGTGTCCCTTTTGCTGGGCCTTGTGATGGCGGCGGCCTATATGTGGCGGGGGGAATACACCAAAAGTTTCCTGATCACATTGGCTCTTTTGCCGGCGGTGGTGTGCGTGGTGATTATGATGGTCAACGGAAACATCGGTGCCGGTGTAGCGGTGGCGGGGGCGTTCAGCCTGGTTCGTTTCCGCTCCGCCCCCGGCTCCGCCAAGGAGATCGTCACCATTTTTCTCGCCATGGGCGCCGGATTGATCGCCGG
Source organism: Eubacteriales bacterium (assembly GCA_045539595.1). Taxonomy (GTDB): domain Bacteria; phylum Bacillota; class Clostridia; order Oscillospirales; family CAG-272; genus SIG701. Next base: position 20,415 of record JAZQFQ010000084.1, read on the forward strand.
TATGGGATATCTTGGTTTTGCCGCGCTGTTTACGGTGATTATGTGCGCCGTGTTCGTGCTGTATGATCTGGTGGACATCCGCGGGCGCCGACTTCCCACGGCACACAAGATGATCAAGATCACCATCCCCGAGGATTTGGATTACACCGAGGTGTTTGACGATATTTTCGCGGAATACACCAAAGAGCACGAGCTGGTGCAGGTTAAGACCACCAACATGGGCAGTATGTTCCGGCTTACATACCATGTGATCCTGAAGGATTGTTCTGTGGAGAAGGCGCTGATCGACCGTCTGCGTACCCGGAACGGCAATCTGGAGATCATGGTGTCCCGACAGGAAAGCCGCTCGGGAGAGTTGTGAGGAGGAGCGAATATGTATAGAAAAAGGATAGCGCTGGGGTTGTGTGTGCTGCTGCTTGCGGGATGCGCCAACACCCCCGGACAGGATTTTCCGGATGTGCCGGATATGCCCGGTGCTCCCGGTGAAGGGGATTTCGGCGGGGACACGCTCCCTTTGGAAGAGGATGATCCGGCTGCCGGCGAAGCGCCGGACAATCTGGGACTGTACGACGGATTTTTCGGCGGGGATTCGGAGGGAACTCCTGTCCACGAGATTTCCATTGAATGTATTTCCGGCACGCCGAATGCGTACGTCCTGGACGGAGATACCCTGCGCTTTACGGCGGTGGGGGAGGAAACGGTGTACGCTGTCTCCGGGAAATTCACGGGTAATATCGTGATCGATCCGGGGGAGGACCAGCGGTTTGAATTGGAATTCCGCGGCTTTTCTCTGATCAGCCATCAGGCGAATCCCATCACGGTGCTCAGCGGCGACAAGGTTACGCTGACGGCCAAAAAGAATTACGAAAACTATCTGTACGATATGCGGGAGGCGGTGGATGCCGCCGATGAGACGCTGCACGCGGGGGCGATTTGCGCCGCGGCGGATCTGGAGATATCCGGCAAGGGTGCATGGACGGTCGTGTCCGAAAACAACAACGGCATCCATACCAAAGATGATTTGTCGGTGAAGAATCTGACCCTGACGGTGGCCTGCGTGGACAACGCCCTCAAGGGCAATGACAGCGTGGAAATCACGGGCGGCAATCTGACGCTGATCGCCACCGGCGGTGACGGCATCAAAACATCCAACAGTAACATCTCCGAAAAAGGGAATCAGCGGGGAACGGTCACCATTGCGGGCGGCAGTCATACCATTTACGCGGCGTGCGATGGAATCGATGCGGCCTATGACGTGCACATCGAGGGGGAGGATACCGTACTGTCCATCTTTACGGATAAATATTCTGCCTATTCCGAGGAGGTCACAGCGGTGTCCGCGGAGGGGTACTATATCCGCTTCACGAGCAACCAGTACAAATACTCCGTGAAATATTCCAATTCTGACACCGATTTCCTTTGGGTCAATGCGGAATATCATTCCTCAGTAGAAGGCGGGCGGAGTACGTACTATTACTATGCGTTCCCCAAACAGGATGCGTACAGCCGTATGCAGTTCTTTGTCTATTCTTCCGATATGGAAATGGGGCAGGATAGGGAGTATCTGGTGGCGTCGGATGCCATGACACCCAACACGGCTTACGATACTTTTGCGCTGACCAGCCGCGGCAATCAGCTTTCCTACAGCTGGACCAACTACACCACCAAAATCCAGGAGGGCGGCTTCGGCGGCCGTCCGGGAGGGCCGGGCGGCCCCGGTGGATTTGGCGGTATGCAGGACGGTAATACCGACAAGGGAGACTATTCCACCAAGGGAATCAAGGCGGCCAATGAAATCGTGATCACGGCAGGAACTATCGCGATCAAATCCTACGACGATGCGATTCACGCCAACAACGATACTGCCTTGGAGAATGGGGAAACGCCCCTCGGCCATGTGACGGTGAGCGGCGGTGTCCTTACCCTGTATTCCAACGACGACGGAATCCACGCGGATGGGGCGGTCAGCATAACGGCGGGCCGGGTCTGTATCGAAAACTGCTACGAGGGCGTGGAAGGAACCACGGTACACGTGGCAGGCGGCGCGGTATCCATGACCGCCAAGGATGACGGAATCAACGCCACAACCACCACCGGGACGGCGGTCCGCATCAGCGGCGGCACGGTCTATATTTACTGCAGCGGTGACGGAATCGATTCCAACAGCCGTACCTCGTACGCCGGCATCGCTTTTGACGGCGGCAACACGGTGGTTATCTCCACCTCCGGCGGCAATTCCGCCATCGATACCGAACAGGGATACAGTTATACGGGCGGGGCGGTGGTCGCCATCATGCCCCGGGGCGGTATGTCGGGCGAAGCCACCCATTGCCGGAATTTCACAAGCGTGGGCAAGGCGACGCAGCTTACCCTTACCGGGGATCAGTATCTGGTGGCCGGCATCGGGGACAGCACGGCCACGGTGCGTATTCCCACCACAATGAGTGCCCAGGTGATTGTGCTGGGCGATTCGTCCCCCACGCTGGAAACTACCGATTCCGTCACGGTTTCCCTGGACGATAACGGCGTTTGCTGGAAATAAGAAATCAAACAAAAAGAGCCGGGAGGCTCTTTTTATTTTTCTCTCCAAACGTATTGACAAAGAGTGTCTATCGTGTTAGACTATATATGACTAATCCATTAGACAAGGAGCGAAAGTATGGAAACGCCGAAAATTTTTGAAAGTGAATATAAATTCTGTCGGATTCTATGGGAGCACGAGCCGATTTCCACCTCGGAGCTGGTTCGGCTCTGTGCCGATCTGCTGGCGTGGAAACGTACCACCACCTACACCGTCATCAAGCGATTGACGGAGCGGGGTGTGGTGAAGAACGAGAATTCCATCATCACCTCGCTCGTTTCCCGGGATCAGGTGCAATCCTCCGAAATCGACGAATTGGTGGAAAAGAAGTTTGACGGATCGCTGCCTGCGTTTTTTTCCGCTTTTACGAAAAGACAAACCTTGTCCGAGGGAGATCTGGACGAATTGCAGGCCATGATCGACCGGGCTCGGAAAGGGGGAGGAAAATGACCGAATTGTTTTTGAAACTGATCAACATGAGCCTGTCGGCCAGTATTCTGGTGATGGTGGTGCTTCTTCTGCGGCTGGTATTCCGCGGAGCGCCCCGATGGGTGAGCGTGCTGTTGTGGGGATTGGTGGCCGTCCGACTCATCTGCCCCATCACCATCGAAAGTGCCTACAGCCTGATGCCGGAAACGGAGTGGATCGGGCAGGATGCGGATGTGCCCGAGGAAGATTTTTCCTATGACAGCGTGCCGGAGGACATCCCGGTGGATTCCCTCATAGGAGAGGACGTGACGGTCCACTATTACCCCACCGATCCGACCATTACGGTTCGCAGAAGTATCAGCGCCTCCTTTGTGCTGGCTTGCGTGTGGATCGCGGGCATGACGGCGATGGTGCTGTATGCCCTCATCAGCTACTGGCAGGTGTATCGCCGCATCCGATCGGCTCAGCACCTGCAGGATAATGTCTACATCAGCGAGAGCATCCCGTCCCCCTTTGTGTTCGGCATTCTCCGGCCGCGGATCTGTCTGCCTGCCGATCTGGCGGAGGGGAGCCGGCAGTACGTTATCGCCCACGAGCAGGCCCATATTTGCCGGCGGGATCACTGGTGGAAGCCGCTGGGATTTCTTCTTTTGACCGTGCATTGGTTTAATCCGCTGATCTGGCTCTCCTACATCCTTTTGTGCCGGGATATTGAGATGGCCTGCGACGAGCGGGTGGTGCGGGACATGGAAGAGGACGCGCGGGCGGACTATTCCCAGGCACTGCTGGAATGCAGTATCAAAAACAGAATGATTTCCGCCTGTCCCCTGGCCTTCGGCGAGGTGGGGGTGAAGGCGCGGATCCGGTCGGTGCTGAACTACAAAAAGCCCGCGTTCTGGATCGGTATGCTGGCGGTGATCGCCTGCGCGGTGGCGGCGGTGTGCTTTCTGACGAATCCGGAGAGGTTCATTCATACGTCTATAGAGGGCATACGCTTCCCCTGTGAGGATCCGACTTCCGCCGTGGCCTGTACCGTGGAGATGAACGGAAAAATCGAATTTGATGAGTTCCGGGGAGATTTTATCGTTGATGGAAGACGGGTGGACGCGCGCGTGGATCTGGCAAGTGAGACGCCGCCCATCACGTACTATGATGGTGCCGGACTGTATACCTACGGACTGATCTACCTCTTTGACAACGACTTCACGAAACTGGCCTTCCGGATCAACGAAAGCGACGAGTACGTGATCTGCGGCATGTCGCTGAAGGAATTTGAAGCCCGCATGGCAAAGAAAAACTATTATGTGGCCTATCTGCACGATGTGGTGCTGTATGATCTGGCCGCATCCGATAAAGAGGTGATCCTCTCCGATATCTATACCGAGGGGCGCACCGTTGTGATCTACGGCCGGAATCTGGATATCGCCGAAGTCAACCGCACCTTTTATTCCGGGGACAATGTGGTGGGAACCACCGTTCCTGCCACTTCCTGGGGCAAATCTGTGTGCTATGCCTGCATATCCACCTGCCTGAACGGGAAAGTACACATCGGATACAATCGGCTGACATTTGAGACGGGCATGAGTGCGGACGATGTGGATGCCAGCCTGGCTCAGGTGCTGCTGCCTTCCACTCTGCGGGAGGATGCCTATGTGTTCCGGCAGGAGAGAATTGAGATGCATACGGTGCTGGACACCGCCCCCCTGCCCGATGAATCGGTGGTGCAGCTCACTCTGGACGATGTGATTACCCTATCCAAATGGGGCAGTTATCTCACCTGGGAGGATTTTGCCGGCTATGCTTGCCGGGATGTTGGCTCGGGATTGTATATTTGCCGATACGACATTGACGAAACCTTCTATCTGTTGATCGGCGACGGCAAACGGACCGGCACGCCTATGTATATCCGCCTTTGCGTGCGCGATTCCGATACGTGGGCTGACGTAACGACGGAGGATATAGCGGCGTTTGTGGCGCAGCACAGGAGAGAGAACAGTACCGCCGGCGTGCCCTATACCATCCAGATCACCCGCCCCGATCTGCCGATCTATACCGAACCGGGATACGATTCCTCATCGGACGGTGCTCTCTTGAAAATGGGTACCTATACCATCACCGAGGAAACGACGGACAGTGAGGGAATCCGGTGGGGACGGCTGGAATCGGGTGGCTGGATCGATCTGGACAAGGCCACAGCGGTGGCACCCCATATCCCTATGACGGTGGAACTGGTGCAGGACAGCGGCCAGATCGGCACGGAATATGTGGAGCACATCGTCACGGAGTCGGAATACACGCAGAAGCTGCTGTTCCGCGCCTATGAGCCCCTGACGGATATCCGCTTCACTACCCTGGATTATACGGCGGACGGATTCGCCGCCGGCGGGGATCTGTATACCTTGCCCGCGTTGGATGTGCAGACCGCGCTGGTCATCGGCGTGGTGTTCTACGGCGATCTGACCACCTACGGCATCTCCTTTACGGACGCCGGCGGCGCTGTGCATCAGTACATGCTGTACATCAGCGGCCGCAACGGATCCCTTGTCATGCAGAAGATCCTTTTTTAGATTCTTGTTGCTGAAGAAATCTTCGTCGATTTCACCAAAGAGCGTTCAAGCCGAATGCAACTTCGGTATTGTTCCAGTACCTTGAATTATTCATAAATATATTGTATACCGTATTGTGAATGTAACTTTTTGGAAAATTTTACACCTAAATATATAAGCATGATAGAAAAACTGGCATACTTATGGTATACTGTATATGTGAAAACAGTTCGATAAAACTGAATTAGTAAAACACGCTATGGTCTTGTCGAACTGACAGAAAAAAGAAATTACTTATATTGAGTCCTGTGCCTATCCAATTCAGAAGGGAGCATAGAAATGAAACAATGTCCAACTTGTAAAATGACGGTTGACGAAAAAAACGAATGCCCAATCTGCGGTGCGACACTGACTTATGAGCCGATTGTAAATGCTGAAAAAGAGCACATTATATTCAATAAGTATTATTGGATGTATTTTGTAAAAACAACTTGGTTTTCGCTTTTATGTTCAATCGTATGTATTGTTCGAGCGGCGATAGTAAGACCACAAATATCACCACCTTTGTTAGGGATGGTAGGACTTTTGCTAATTTCTATTGTTGTGTCTATCTTTCAACGTAAATTGCCCGATTTAATTCGATGGAAATATAAACATATGGGATATTATGCAGAATTCAAAATATCCATGTGGAAATATCTATGTGCAGTAATAGCGGTTTTGTTTTCATTCTTTGTATAATGAAAGATACTGTCACTCGATGATAAAAACCGTTGCAGAGCAGATAATGAGCGTTTTATAAAGTAAAACAAATTGGAATTTGACAAAGGAGAAATGATTTATGAAAAAAATATTAGTTGCATTTTTCTTTGTGTTGATAGGTTTTTATACCCCGTCGTTCATAGACGCTTTTCAACTCGAGAACTCTGCTTTTGAATTATTAATGTTCGCTCCGTATGTTGGAATTCCACTTGCGGTCTGGGGAATGTTTGAAAAGAAATAAGAGATGCCAATCCCAACTTGTCGAACAGATAAGGAGCAGAGGTTTAGACCTCTGCTCCTGTTGTTTTACTCTATAATTGTCCTGTGGCTCATTTTAAGCGATTTTAAGTACCAATGCAGTATTGCTGTGGGTAAATGCCGTAAATCGCGCTGTGGGACATTTCCCTGTGCATTTCGACGGCGAATTAAATTTATTGGCGTTCAGCAACAAAAATCTAAAAAGGGACTGCAGAAGTATTGAACCGATGAGATACGGTAGACTTTTTCCCCATTATATGTTATAATGGGGAAAAGTCGCTGGTGCAGGCATGTGCATCCATAGCGTGAGATCGGCTCACAACCGATGTGCCGAATGCCGTAAACAATGTGCAAAAGGAGAGCCGTATGACTAATACAACTCAAAAGGATTCTAATCTGTTTCGGCTGGGGGGCGCCTTTTTTGCCATGGTGGCGGCAGTCATCCTTTTTCAGTTTGGAATCAGTATTGCAGTAGGGATAGTTGCCCCGGCCGCTGCCGAGCATCCGCTGTTTGATTGGCTGCTATCGTTGGTGCCGATTTACGTGGGAGGATTGCCCATATGCTGTCTGATTCTTCGCAAAGGCTCCTATGAGCCGCTGAAGAAACAGAGGCTTTCCCCCTCTCATTTTTTGCTGGCGGCGGTGGTTGCCTTTGGTGTTATGTTGCTGGGAACGATTATCGGCAACACAATTATGCTGACCCTGTCCTCCATCCTGGGAAAGCAGGTATCCAATCCTGTGCAGGAAATCGTGATGGAGTCCCATCTGGCTGTGTCCTTTGTGTCCACGGTGATTGTGGCACCGATCGGGGAGGAATTTATCTTCCGCCGTTTGATCATCGATCGCACCCATCGGTACGGGGAATTGCCGGCCATCCTGCTTTCGGCAGCCATGTTCGCTGCATTCCATATGAATCTGTACCAGTTCTTTTACGCGTTCTGTGTCGGCACTGTTCTCGGATACGTGTATGTTAAAACTGGCTGCCTTCGCTACTCTGTGGCACTTCATGCGCTGATCAATTTTATCGGCGGTGTGGTGCCCAGCATAGTATTGAAATTGGTTCTCCCCGTGGTGGAGATGGGAACGGAATCGGTGTCTGCTACGCAGATAGCTGTCATTCTTGTTGCTGCTGTAGTCTTGCTTTTGCAATATGTGCTTCTGATTGGATGTCTGATTGCCACGATTGTTATTGCTTGCTGCCACTTGCATAGGATTCCCTTAGCACAGGGGGAAGGGGGGCGGCATCTATGGCGTTCTCCGTTTTTGATTCTGTTCTTCGCCGTTTGTGCGGTATGGATGATCTTGGCCGTATTTATTTAACCGCAGTGTTAAAAAAGGGGCTGTTGCATGCAGATGCAACAGCCCCGGATTTTCTTTTCACTCAATGACCGTGCGGACGAAGGTGATGCTGTTTTCGTAGAGATAATATGTTATGTAGTTTCTGTGCAGCGGATGGTGCAACTCGATTTTCGCCAGTTCCGCGGTCATATCGGCAGAGAATACGGTCAGTGTATCCTTGCCGATCCGTCCCGTTTCACCAACCGCCTCCGATTCCAGTTTCAGCCATTTGGAGTGGCGGAAGGAAAGGCCGGCCAGCGGCATTTTTTCCTTCGTTCCGTCCACATGTACTTGGTATATCTCCCCGGGAAGAATTGGATTCCGGTCATCGTAGTCGGTGCGGGCCTGTATGAACAAAACGCCGTCGTAGGTGGTCAGCGGGTGGCAGGCATCCCGGTATTCCGTGGCCATGCCGCTTTCCAGATCGTAAATGCCGTAGCCCCGGCTCCACTCCCAGCCGCCGATATAATAGGCAAAATGGGTGTCATCCATAAATCCCAGAGGCGTGTAACCTATCACGTCGCCGATTCCTACTGCCTTGCAGTCGGGGGAGTCGCCCAGCATCACGTTGGTGAGAATCTGCCGTACCGATCCGTCAGGATATTTCACGTCGATGCCGCCGTTGTTCCAGCCGTCCTCCTGGGTGTGATATACGGTATATGTGCCATGGGGAGAGTGCATAATGGCGTCGGCGGAGGGGAAAGCCTCCCATTCTACGGGAGTTACGGTAAACACGCCGTCCGCCTCGGTGATCTTGTAGCAGGCGGAGGTCTTGTAATATGCGCCGTCTTCCATCGGCATCCGATTCATAATCACACATCCGTCGTCGGTGTAGATCAGGTCGAATGGATCTTCGTCAATATCCAACGTCTCCCGATGGACGATTTCCCCGGTGGACAAATCCACGATAAACAAGTCGTCTGTGTGTACAAGGTAGCCGCTGGCATCGTTCCGCAGAACTTCGGATGTAACGTACATCCGATACCGATCGCTGAAGGTGTAGTCCCTCACCTGCGTCTTTTCGTTCTTCACCGGGATTTTCACTGTGTGTACGGACAGATTGCCGGGATTTTCCACCACTTGGATCAGATGTGCCAGCGGCACGTCGGGGATATCCTCCCGGAGCGTTGCTGTGAATTGCCCCAGCGAATCGGACAGGCCCAGATAGTCCAGTGCCACGGTCGCGCTGTCTTTTTCTGCCACCACCGTCATCACAATCTCTCCACTGCCCGCACCGGCACCTACGGAAACAATGCGGCCGCCGGTATATCCCTCCGGCAGGGTGAGAGTGCCCCGGTAGTATTCGGCCGGATCCGCCTCCGAGGGCTGATGGACGACGTAATAGGCCAGCCCCATTTCCCAGACATACAAGGCGGGATTGCCGCCGAGGGGCGATCCCTTCAGGATGGCGTAATCCACGGAAAAGGGGAGCTGCTCCAGTTTCTCAAGAGCAGAAAAATCCGGGGAGGGAATATCCGCGACGGGGGGATCCGTGTCGGCGGGGGTGGATGTGCCCGGCACATCCGGCACATCCGGCGGATCGGTATGGCAGGCGGCCAGCGATGCACTCAGCAGGAGTGCGAGCAATACGGCGAGGATTCGTTTCATAAGGATGCCTCCGTAAGTTGGTTTGTCTGTTGGACGGAGCGGGGAGGGGATTTGTTCCCGCGAAAAACACAACATATTGTTATTTCTTTGAGAGAGCATCAATGCATTGACAAAAAAGGGAATTTGTGATATAATACGGCATATTATGAAATCCCTTTGGTGCAGGTATGCAAAGGAGTTTTTCCATGAAGTGTCCCATGTGCGGCTACGAAGACAGCAAAGTAATCGATTCCCGACCGGTAGAGGAGAGCGACAGCATCCGCCGTCGCCGTGAGTGCAAGAAATGTCAGAAGCGGTTTACGACCTATGAAATCATTGAGGCATTCCAGCCGCTGATCGTGAAAAAAGACGGTACGAAGGAATATTTTGATAAAAATAAGATCCTGGGCGGCCTGATGAAGGCCTGTCAGAAACGCCCGGTGGACGCAGAAGCCATCGCCGCGGAGATCGAGGTGGAGATCATGAATTCTCTCCGCCGGGAGATCCCCTCCCGGGAGATTGGCGAATTGGCCATGGAAAAACTGAAAAAGCGGGACGCGGTGGCCTACGTGCGCTTTGCATCCGTGTACCGCGAGTTCAAGGACGTGGAGACATTCATGAAAGAATTGCAGGGACTGAAAGAAGAGCCTACGGAAGACGCGGCGGAGTAATCCGCCGCCGATTCTTCGGGAATCTTGCGCGATTCCCCTTGCATTTGTGCGTCGGGTGTGGTATACTACTCCTTGGCGTAATGAATAATGGAATATACGGAGAAGTACTCAAGTGGTCGAAGAGGCGTGACTCGAAATCTCGTAGGGCGTGAAAAATCGCCGCGTGGGTTCAAATCCCACCTTCTCCGCCAAAATCGACAGGTTTCGATAGAAGCCTGTCGATTTTTCTTTTTATCTCTTCACTCTTCTCTTACTGCCTATTTTGGCGGAAGTAATAAGTAATAGTGAATAGTGAAAAAGTATGGGGTTGCGCTACGCGAACAATTTCAAAATTCGTAAGTTTAGTCTTATACGAAACGAACTCCTATTTTATCCGAGTGGCCGTCCCTGTAACGTCCTTTGCATTCCTCTCGTTGGAGGGAAGATTTCCCACACCTATGAATTTTTTGTAAAACCGCAATTCTGGGTTGACATCCGTCAACCCATGTGATATACTGGATGTACAGTAAACAAGTGTCAACCGATGGAGGTGTCCTATGGAACATATTACATTATCTGACGGCGAATGGAAGATTATGAAACTGTTGTGGGCACAGTCTCCCCACACCGTGGGCGAGATCGTCAAAGCCCTGGAGGGCGAGACCGGCTGGACCAAGCCCACCATTTTCGTCATGCTGAAGCGGTTGATCGCCAAAGGTGCCGTCCGCATGGACGACAGCGGTAAGCTGCAGGAATACTATCCCCTTATCCAGCGGGAGGACGTGGTTCCCCAGGAGGTGGATTCTTTCCTCAGCCGGGTCTTTGACGGAAGCGTGCGTATGATGATATCCGCTCTGACGGATCAGAAATCACTGACAAAGAAGGATATTGCCGAGCTCCGGCATATTCTGGATGAGGCGGAGCAGAACGGGAAGGAGTAAGCCGTGGCAGAATATCTTGTAACCCTATCGCTTTTGATCATGATTCTCTTGGTGGTGCGCGGCCTGTTCCGTAAATCCATTTCCCCCACGGTGATGTACGCCTTGTGGCTGGTGGTAGTCGTGCGGCTGTGCCTGCCGTTTTCGCTGTTCCAGGTAGAGGTGGATCTGCCCGCCTGGCAGGAGACAATCCCCCAGGAGCAGCAGGGGCATCAGGGCGCGGCGGATCCTGGAATCGATCCGGATGCGATCACGCCGCCCACGTCCGGCGCGCCGAGCATGCCGGATACGCCCTCGGTGATTATCCCTACCACACCGTCCCTTCCATCCGTACCCACCGTTCCCGCGATACCGGAAAATCCCACGGTGCCGGGTGAGGATTCCTTACCGGATATCCCCCATATCCCGGATGTTCCCGTTACCCCTGAGGTGCCGCCGGCACCGCCCGCCCCCATCGATTGGATGCGGGTGGCTGTTACGGTATGGATTGCGGGATCGGCCGTCCTGGCTTTGTGGTTTGCCATTACAGGAATCGTATATCATGGTCGGCTCATCACCCACCGGACGCTGTATAAGACTCTGCGCAAAACGAAGGTCTATCTCACCGAGGACGAAAGCGCGCCTTGCCTGGCCGGCGTGGTCCCCGCGATCTACATTCCTCCCGTGGAGATGGATGAGGATGCCCGGGCGTTCATCGTGCTTCATGAATATATGCATCTGCGCCACGGTGATCACGTGTGGGCGTTGGTTCGCATCCTGGCCCTTATTGTCCATTGGTGGAATCCCCTGGTGTGGGCGGCCGTCATCCTGTCCAAGCGGGACGCGGAGTTGGCCTGCGATCACGCCGTCGCGGCCCAGCTGAATCGGGAAAACCGATTGGAATACGCCCGCATTCTGTTGGATACGATTCCCCAGAAGCACCGTTATGCGGTGGGGCTGGGAAGTGCGCCCATGAAAGAGCGTATCCTCCGGCTGACAAAGACCCAGAAGAACCGCATCCTCTGCGTGGTTCTCGCTGTGATTATCACCGCCGCCGCGGTGGGATGCTCATTTGTCCATCTGACGGAGAAAGAGTCCCCTGAGGAGCCGCCCGCGTTCGATTTCGATCTCGATACCCTGTGCCGGCATATCGCGGACGGCGATCTGTCGGCGCTGGATCTGTTTGATGCATCCAATGAAGAATTCCTGCAGGGGCAGTTTAATGCTCTGCACGCTTATTACAGCGGCACAGCGGAAAAGGCCGGCGGCGATTGGGAAGCCATGCCCGAGGGGGGCGTGGCTCTGCCCGGGGAGCTTTCCTTTAAAAACTGCGAGAAATTCGAGTACAGCACCGCGTCACAAACGCCCGTGGTATTGCGTTATGACGTGGGGGATTACTGGCTGTATGCCGCCTTTACGCTCTTGGATGTGGGCACCACAGGCGACGTTTCCGAGATTCTGTGGCACCTGAGTGAGGCGTGGTTCATCCCCCAGTCGGACGCAGTGGAAGCCTCCGTGGCGGATCTTGCCGAATGGAAGGTGTACAGCTATTTCCAGAATGTCGGCTATACCGAATGGAAAACTCTGAAATTTTACAACCAGGTGACGGGAGAATCGGATTATTTCTCCGCCGCCGCCGGGATAAAGATCACATCCCTGCAGTACAGCGGCGGAAAAGTGTTTGTCGAGTGTGACTCCCACGGATTTTTGATCTTTGATCTGACGGACGGATTGTATGAATGCCTGTCCACCAACAAAGACACCTATATTGCCTACAAAAACGAGTACGGCGCCTACATTCCCGGCTCCGGCCGCTGGCTGAGCGATAGCCGGCTGCAGGCGCGGGGAGAGAAGGGGATTTTCACCGTCACCGTGCTTGACGGGGAGTACAGTCTGGCGGATGCATCCCTGTCTGAATCCGAGATTCTGGAAATCTGGCGGTACAATGTGGGCAATGCCCAAAAGAACAACAACGCTCCCCAGTACCATGTTCCCTATGGAAAACTGCTGAATGATGTGGGAAGCCATGTTCTGGATCTCTTCGTGATGAAGGGGCAGGCATATCTGGAGGCCCGTCAGGCGTATGACGAGGAAGCGGCCACCGTGCCGTGGCTGGTCTATATGATCCGGGCGTTGGATGTGTCCCGGGAGGAGATCACTTCCGCCTTGCAGAAGGATTTTGTTCCCTATACGGATGCCATTGTGGACGCGCTTTTCTCGGAGGATGACGGGCGGATCAATGAAACCTTCCACAGCCCTCTGGCCCTCTGCCATGAGGGGAAGGTGTACACCGCCTACGATCTCAGCCTGAAGATCACCGACGTGGATTCCGAGGAGCAGAAGGCATTTGTGCGCTCCATCCCGAAAGAGGATATCATCGCCCTGATCCGCGCCATACAAGCGCGGGATGCGATGCATGGCGTTGTGACACCCGGTGAGATCGTTAAACTGATCTATCGCTTGAAGGATATAACTCTGACCGCACCCGGGGACGAGTATGCGTACGGATCCTACTGCTATGTCCATGGCATGGCGTATCATTCCTATCCGTCCGCCCTTACGGATGCTTTGGACAGAGATGCGTTCAATGCGTGGCAGGAGGAAGCCCAGTGGCATACCCGGGAGAACGGATGTCCGTTTCCCCAGTCCAATATTTACGAATTTATCCATCATTTCAACATCCCCAAATCCCGCTTTGTGGAGTTGTACAATGAGCGGACTATAGACGATGATTATCCTATCGATCTTCTGTACGGCGGGACCGCCGAGGCGGTAGATGCCTATTATCGCACCAGCGACCCGGAAAAAGAACTGGAGAGCATTAAATGGGCCAACCTCCGGGAGTTGAAAATGCATATCAACGCCTATATCCGGGATGAGCTTCATATACAGATGAAGACCTCGCATTGCAGTCTGGCGGAACTGATGTATGTGGCCGGTATCAAAGCCGAGGAACTCTCTTCCTATTACAGTAAAGGACACGCAGTGAGTCCGGAAAATCGGTATGATACCATCTTCGACTACGATCCGGCGGCCATCGGTTATACAACGGATGCATCCTTTGAGAAAGTTCTGGCCCGCTATACGGCGTATTATCTGGACTGTGCCATCTGCGGACTGACTCCCTACGATACTCCCTATGACCGACAGGTGAGCGAGATGCAGAATGGTTCATTCACGGACATCCCCCTCCCTGACAATTTCGCGGAATTCTATCACGAAGCGGAGCGGGTGTATGCGTTGTTCACCGGGTATCGTGCGAATATCTATACAGAAGGCAAATTCTCCGATGATGGAGCGGATTATCAGGCCGTTGACATCGACGGATGCACCACTATGGCAGGACTTCGTGCGCTGTGTGAAACGTATTTTGACGCGGCTCTCACCGACAAACTGCTTTCCACCACCGTGATGAATCAATATCCCCTTTATCGTGAACATAACGGCAAGCTGTACCGCTTTAGCGGATACGCTGCTCAATTCGGATATGATATCGGCGACAACTATACGATGACTTCTGTACAGGCTGAAAACGGCAAGCATACGGTGCGCGTTGACGCTGTGTGGAACGAAGGGGGGCGCGTGATTCCCGGCAAGGCAATGTGCACATACACCGTGGATGAAAACGGAGAAATCCGCTTCACCTCTTTTGACTTGATGGCACAGGCACTGTGTGAAGTGTGGGGGCAGGGAACATCGGATACACCCAATGTGGAACCATCTACTCTCTACGAGTACAAAAACAAAAATCCGGGCAGCAGCCTGGTGTACGAGGGCTATACCGTCCAGTATGAACTTCCACATCCCACCTATGAGGGACAGACCTTTGATTTCCACATCCATCTGCCCCAGATCAACGACGATTCCCGGTATGTAGACGAGTGGAATCTGAACCTGGTCTACGAATACAATACGGCATACGAGGAGTATATCCGCAACAGCGCCTTTGGTCTCAACCGCAATTTCTATGCGGAGATCCGGTACGAAACCGTGACCACGGGCGACGTGGTGACGATCTACATCCTCAATTCCTGCGGTGTCTTGAATTCGGGGGATGCCAGACGCTCCTACGATATCTATCACTACGATACCAAGGGAAAGCGATTTCTCACCACCAATGAGTTCCTGGCCTACTACGCCAAAGGGCAGTTTGCCTCCTCCTCAGTGGCGGATATCGTTGCCTTTATGAATGAGCATGCCTTTAACACCGATGAGGCCGGCACACCCATTCCCCTGAAGGAAGAGAATATCCAGGGCGTGATCCCCTCCGTCTTCGGCGGCGGCAAGTTTGACGTAGTATATCAGGGATACAGTATGGAAGGGAAGTTCGCTACCCGCACTCTGTTCTCTCCCTATCCCACCTACGGTAATCCCCACCGATACACCTACCGCCTGACCTATCACGATTATACGGATTGCCATACGGCGGAAATGAACGGCCGGCCCGTCGGCTACCGTCTGTTGCTCAGTCAGCGTGTGGAAGGTCAATACGACGCGGGTTATTATGTGGATTGCCTGTTTACTGAGGATATTGCCGAACGGCCGGAGAGCTATCCCCAGTCTGTGTACGGTGAGTATTACACCCCTGTGCGTGAAGATGCATACGGCAATATGTATATAGTCACCGATCACGAAACCGACCGTGGTCAGCTGCAAGCCTGGATTCCCTTCGATCAGCCCAGCGCGGCCCAGGATTATTACCGGGGCGTCCTCCTGGGGTATTTCAACTATGACCGACTCTTCGGCGGAAATTATACGGTGGAGAAATCCGTTGGAAGTATGATTGCCAGTGTACTGGATGCTTACCGAAACGGTAAAGACCCAAACGAACTTCTCCCCGCATCCGAGACGAAATTCACTCCCTATCCCGCGAAAACCGTTCGCGCCAATCCCGGGGATGAGGAGATCCGTGCGATTCTCGATGCCGCCACGGTGGACGAAGCGGGAATCATCCGCCTTCGTGTGGATCTGGGTGAGGGATATATTCTGGAACTCCCCATGGATCTCGGTATCTTCGGCGAAAGTTATCAGGCCTACTTTACGGGAATCTATTTCATAAAACAGCAGAAAGTCGCCACCCAGGGGCCCTTTGTGGGCTACGTGGCGGATAAGACTACCCCGTGGATCGATCTGTATACCGAGAAAAACGGCACCTATGTGGGACGGATCCCCTATGAGATCTTCCACGATTGGATAGCCACCGATCGGGACAAAGACACGTGGACTCCCGGTTGGATGGGCGAGTATGTCTGCTTCTACTATGCCGAATTCGGCGACTTCCGTTGGGCGGCAGCCCATCTGCGGGATACGGTTCTGGGAAGCGGACGCAAGAACGTGGCTACCTCCGCTGACGGCGGGAAAACGTGGGATATCGGCAGTACCCGGGACAACTACGGCGGAAATCATGTGGTCGGTATGGGATTTGCCACCGAAAAGATCGCCTTTATCAGCTATGATCCCTACAACGAGAACGACGGCGCGGACGGACCTGTGATCTCCCGCACCACGGACGGCGGCAAAACGTGGAAGCTGCTGGATGTCACAGTGCCGGATTCTCTGGGGGGACAGAAACTGATTGCCGGCATCCCGTTCTATGACGGGGATCTGCTTCGCTATCCTGTGTGGTTGAATCCCTCTCACGGATTCAGGGAAGGCGAACCCATGTACCTGATCTCCCGGGATAAGGGAATGACGTGGGAGTGGGAGAAGAATTCGACTTCCGGCACAGCCTCCCTCAGCGGCGTTCTCAGTTGCATTTTGAGGGGCGAAGAGGCGTTTTACGACACTGCCGCGAAACGGCGGGTATTTCTTACAGACTGGCTACGAACCAACGAAATGTTTGTCAGCAAGTATTCCGTAATCGATCTAAACGGCGACGGCGCGTCTGAATTGGTGCTGTGGCTGAATCGCGGCACCAATGAATACGTCGGCTTCCTGGTTCTTTACGACGAAAATACCACCGTGTACACCCATCTTCTGTATTACCGCCAGTTCAGCAATCTGAAAGAAGACGGAACTTTCGGCTTCTCCGGCGGTGTATCCAACCACGGAATCGGACGAATTGATTTTGAGGGAGACAAGTACACGATCCGTAGCCTCGCCTATTGTGAATCCGCCGACAATCAGAACGTATCCTATTTCGTGGATAATAAGGCTGTCACCAAGGCTGCATTTGAGGCGTACCAAAGTGCACAAAACAGCAAGCCCGATGCCATCTGGGTGGAGCATTCCATTGAACCTGCCCCCGGTTATAAACAATACACACCCGCTATCGATGTCGATACCGACAAATTGGATTATATCAAGCCCATGGCCATGTATGGCGAAAGCCAGCCGGGTGCTAACTTTGACCGCACAGCCAATATCTATCCCGGCACGGGATTCGAGGGCTATGCCGACGGCGTGGGCTACATTACCTTTGGTATTTGCAACGATCGAAAATCGCCCGATTACGTATCCCGCTACTATACCTACCGCGTCACTTCGGCGGGGGGATATATCCTCTCCGTGGAAGAAGCGGAGACCATCACCCGGGATATCGTTCTGAAAAAAGGAAAGCCCTATACGGGCAGCCTGGAAGGACAGCACACCTGCGTGGTGAATAATCGGTATTACGGCATCACCATCTCCGGCAATACGATCTCCGCATCGGTGGGACTGTATCAGACGGATGCTGGCGGCACCGGAAAGGGTACGTATACCTACGATCCCGCGACGGGCAAAATGACCATCACGACCATAGAGAAGTACCACGACGGCAACGGCAATCTCTTAGTGAATCCCCCGAAAACCGTCACGGGCAAACTGTATGAGTATAATGACATGGTGCACTTCCTCTACGATGATGAGAAGGCCACACCGCTTCCTCTGAGTTTCCCCAAGATCAATGCCTTTCCGCCGGATCGCACGAATTTCATATCCGATGATCTTGCGGGCGGATGGTATCGTTCCTTTCGGGATGAGATGGGCGACCAGTTCTACTACCTTGCCCTGGACCCCGAAACACAGCAGATCCGCTTTGACCACGGATTCTACGACGGCAGCTACGCCGCCCGCTATGTGGGTACCTACCGTGTGGATTACAACTATATCATTCATGCCACCCTGCGGGACAACAACGATCCGGACGGCGGCGAGATGCAGTTCGTGTTCATTTTGGAGTACTCCCACGGCCGGGATGAGACGGGCGTAATGCGTACCACGATCAGTATCACTCCCCAAAGCTGCGATATGGAAAACTATCGTCCCATGCTGGGCCGCTATTTCGGTTTCAAGCGGGAGAAGGCCACCGCAGAGGAACTGACGGAACTGGCAGAGCAGTACAATTTCGTGATGAGCGCCTATGAGAAAGCGGCGGAGGCGGCAAGTTGGTTCCGTACCGCCAGCCTGGTGGAAGCCGGGGCGGCAGACGGAAAGGATTCCATCGAATACGACGGCCGCCGGTATTATCGGGTAACCAAATTCGATACCTACGCGGATCTGCGGCAGTATCTGGAAGAGTGGTTTTCCGCATCCCTGGTGGATCAGCTGCTGAATGATCAGAGCGTGGCATCCTACATCTCTCACAACGGGAAACTGTATGCCACACCCGGTATGGTCCCGCAGAATATCCGCCTGGGTGAGCGGTATTACAGCGGCGGAAAAGTTAAGGACGATTGGTATTCGCTGGACGTCACGGTAGAAGTGCTGGACACAAAGGATCTCACTACCGTCCTGGCGTATCAGAGTTTTCAGTTTGACTACCAATACAAAAACGGCAAGTGGGTATTTATAGGTTTCCCCCACATCCAATAACAATCATGGACAGGAGCCAGGTAAGCATATGAGCGACACAGAACGACAGAACACCTACGAAATCACCTGCCAGCGGTGCATCGCCGATTTGTATCGCGCCGCGTACCTGACTCTTGCCGATTCCGCTCTGGCGCAGGATGTTGTCAAACAAACCTGCGTCGCCTGCGTGCACCGATACGGGAAGTCCGAGGATCCTATCGAGATCCGATACAATCTGGTGCAGGATCTTACCCGCCGCTGCCGGCGGAAACTGCAGTCGTACACCCCGTCCACCGACGCCTTGCCGGAGGCAGTGCGATCTCTTACGTCGGATGCGCGGCTGAAGTGGGTGGCACGAGTGATGTTTGGAATGGCAGTGTAAATCGACAAGCATATGTGGGACGGATGGAAAATCACGCGAATGAGCCGATCTTTTGCGGCGGGTTCGGTGACCCTCCGTCCCTTGTGTCTTTCCGCTGCCTTCCACGTTCCGACCGATTTTTGGGTATATGATGGGTAGGCATGATTTTTCCTTTTGGCGGCATACGTTGAGTCGGCGGCAGGAAAAGGATCCCAAAAAACTCAAAAGAAGTATTGACAAACAAAAAAAACAAGAGTATAATAATGGAGGTTAGCGGGGGCTAACTCCTTTTTGCGGAGTGAGTTAGCCCATGCTAATCGAATTACGGTTTGTGCGTTGCGCATAAATTGAGGATATACGGTGACTGGTATGACATTAAAAGACGCTATCGAGGGAAGGGAATACATCATTCAGCGGATTGAAACGGATGACGAAGAGCTGGATGCGTTTTTGTTTTCCCTGGGCTGCTACAGCGGTGAGCCCATTACTGTCGTGACGCGCCGGAAGAGCGGCTGTGTTGTTTCCATAAAGGACGGAAGATACAGTATAGATGCACAATTGGCTGAGGCCATTGTGATTTAAGCGGCAAAGAACAATCTGCGAATGGTCTTTTGCCCGGAGGTTAGCGGCCGCTAACATATAAGGACGCCCCATCCGAACGATGGAAAGTATAGTTAATATAAGGAGATATTCCATGAGAATTGCTTTAGCAGGCAACCCGAACTCAGGTAAGACCACCATGTACAACGCTCTCACCGGCCGAAACGAGAAAGTCGGCAACTGGGCGGGCGTTACCGTAGACAAGAAGGAGCACGCCATTAAGAGAGCGTATGCCGGCAGCGATACGCTGCTTGCGGTTGACTTGCCCGGAGCGTATTCCATGTCCCCCTTCACCAGTGAAGAGAGCATTACCAGCTCCTATGTAAAAAACGAAAATCCCGACGTCATTATCAATATCGTCGACGGCACCAATCTCAGCCGCAGTTTGTTCTTCACGACGCAGCTGTTGGAGTTGGGCGTGCCGGTGGTGGTTGCCCTGAACAAGAGCGATCTCAATGACAAAAAAGGAAACAAGATCGATGTGGATATCCTGGCCGCTAAGTTGGGTTGTCCGGTTGTCCATACCACGGCTACCTCCGCTGACGGTCTGAAGGCGGTGGTGCAAGCGGCGGTCGCCGCGGCAAATACCCCCCAGAGTGCTCCGTATCATCAGGGGGCGATCGATCTGACCGATAAGGCGGCTGTAGTGGCCGCGGACCGCAAGCGGTTTGCCTTTGTGAATGACATCGTGAAGGCTGTGGAAACCCGCAAGGTCCTCACTCGATCCAGAAATGCCGGCGATGCCATCGATGCTGTGCTGACCAACAAGTGGCTCGGTATTCCGATCTTTGCCGTTGTTATGTTCCTCGTGTTCCAGATTTCCCAGGCTTGGCTTGGCGCGTGGATCGCAGAAGGCGTGGAGATCGGTGACACATTCATTCCCGGCCTTGTGCCGCTTCTGGAGATTTTCCAGGGGTGGGTAGGCGATCTTCTCTCGGATGCCAATCCGCTTCTTTCCGCCATCCTGGTGGACGGCGTGATCGGCGGCGTCGCTGCCGTTGTGGGATTCCTGCCTCTTGTGATGGTTATGTACTTCCTCATTGCGCTGCTGGAAGATTGCGGATACATGTCCCGCGTGGCGGTGGTTCTGGACCCCATTTTCAAGAAGGTCGGTTTGTCCGGTAAATCCGTGATCCCGTTCGTTATTACCATCGGCTGTGCTGTGCCCGGTGTTATGGCTTCCCGTACTATCCGCAGCGAGCGGGAACGCCGCGCCACTGCCATGCTGGCTCCCTTTATGCCTTGCGGTGCCAAGATTCCGGTTATTTCCTTGTTTGCCGGTGCATTTTTTGACAACGCCGGCTGGGTGAGCACCGTGATGTATCTGACAGGCATCGTGCTCATCTTCTTCGGGGCCCTTCTCGTAAATAAAATAACCGGTTATAATGCGAGAAAATCGTTTTTCATCATCGAACTTCCCGAATACAAAGTGCCGTCCTTTTGGGGGGCATTCAAGTCCATGTGCAGCCGGGGCTGGTCGTACATCGTAAAGGCCGCTACCATCATTCTTCTGTGCAACATGGCCGTACAGCTCATGCAGACTTTCACCTGGTCCTTCCGGGTGGCGGAGTCGGCCGATCAGTCCATCCTTGCCTCCATTGCCGCTCCCTTCGCGTATCTGCTTGTTCCGATCATCGGCGTTCTTTCCTGGCAGATGGCGGCGGCAGCGATTACCGGCTTCATCGCTAAAGAGAATGTGGTGGGTACGCTGGCCGTTTGCTTTGTGGGCTTGGAGAATCTGATCGACACGGAAGAACTTGTACTGATAGAGGGGGGCGGTGCAGAAGTGGCCGGCATCATGGCTATCACGAAAATGGCCGCCCTCGCGTATCTTATGTTTAACCTGTATACGCCGCCGTGCTTTGCCGCCATCGGTGCTATGAACGCCGAGATGCGGTCCGGTAAGTGGCTGTGGGGCGGTATCGGTCTCCAGCTGGCTGTGGGCTATACCGTATCCTATCTGGTATACACCATCGGTACGCTTATCATGGCTCCCGCTTCGCTGCACATCGGCGCAGCCATCGCCGGCCTGGTCGCGGTCCTTGTTATGGCCGGTATCGTGGTGGTGCTGATCCATAACACCGATCGGAAACAGAAGGTGGAGTGTACACTGGATGCTTCCGGAAAGAAAAACTATGCTGTGAGCAAATAAATTATGGAAAACATTATCATCGTCCTTATTTTGCTGGCGATCGTCGGCGGGATCGTGTGGTATTTGTACCGCGCCAAAAAGCGCGGAGAAAAATGCATTGGCTGCCCGTATGCCAAGCAGTGCGGCGGCAAATGCGGCAGTGCCCATCCGGACAGCCCGGAACAACACGATTGACAAATGCAGGGGATGCGAGTTTGACGCTCGCATCCTCTTTGTGTTTGCCGGGCATCGGCACTTGCGCTTTTGGCGCATTTGTCGTACAATGATGACGCGGGGGATTTTTTGAAAATTCTCCGATTATTGTGAAACGAATCGGGCGATTTTATCCGCTTATAGTATGGGATCCCACAATGAATCAAAGGAGGCAGGCTATGACAATAGAAGAACGGTTCCGACAAATCTATGACACTACATACCGTCAAACGGCCGCTCAAATTCTGGCCAAGTCCCGCCAGAGTGCCGATGCCGCCGATTTGATTCAGGAGGTGTATTTGGAGGTGTATACGATCCTTCAGCGGCGGGGCCAGGGGTATATCCGGAATCCGGTTGCCCTGGTAGGGAAAATCACCCGGCAGACGTTGGCTCGCTATTACCGCACCATGAGCCGTCGGCAGGAGGTGTATGACGCATCCTCCGAGGAGGAGATCACCGCAGAACTGGAGGACATCCATGCCTTGTCCGTGGAGGAGATCGCGGCCGATCGGGAGGTACTTTTGTGGACGGATCGGTATCTGCAAAAGCGGGGCGAGGAGGTGCGGAAGATCTTTCATCTGTACTACCGCTTCGGTATGACACTTCCGGAGATCGCCCGCCTGCTGGGCAGGACGGAATCCGATGTGAAGAACAAACTGTATCGCACATTGAAAGAAATCAGTACCTATTGGAAAGGAGAAGAAACATGAAACTGGATGAGTTGATTCTGGAGGCCACCAAGGACGATCTGGTCGGGACAGATGCGGACAGTATCCTGGCCATGGCACGGCAGAAGAAAAGCACTGCCCATACATTTTCCGGCTGGAAAAAAGCGATTCTGATCGCCGCGGCGGTATGCCTTCTGGTGGGAACGGTTTCCGCCACGGCTTTACTCAGTGGCTTTGGAAACACTTTTTCCCGCCCGGTGGACACGGGCAATGTGACCATTCTCTCCTCTGAATCCACCAACAAAAAGGTCAAGTGGAATCTGACGGAGGTGTGGTACGACGAATTTACTTTGTTTATCGGCGGCACGGTGATTACGCCGGAACCGCTTTCCCTCAGTGAAGAACATGATGCGACCTGTCAGGTGTGGCTTCCCGGGGAGAATCGGTTTGATTTCATGATTCTGCACGTTTACCCCACCGGGGAGAAGGAATCCTCCTTTATCATGAAACTACAGAGGGATGAATCGCCCCTCACGGTGAGTGAGACTGCCATTGCATTGAAAATTTCCAATTTCTATGACGGGGCTTTGATTCCCCGGCGGGAGGATGGCTCTTATAGCATCAGCATTGAAGAATTACAGCAATACCTGAATTACCCCGGCGAGTGGCAATTTGAATTGGCTTTGACAAACAGCAACTACAACGCCATCCATGTAGCGGAAAGGTATGAGAGCCGGGTGGAGTATGCTCCCGATACGGTGGTGACATCGGTAACGGTTACTCCTTTTACCCTGAAAGTGGAGGGGGAGGCGTTGGTGCATCGCTATATCAGCTCTTTCGGCGGCTATGGCGAGAATCCCATGAGCGTTATGCTGAGAATGAAGGACGGCACCTATCTGGGCGGCACGAAACGGTATGAATATACAGAGAGCCGTATTTGCTATTCTAAGAATACCCCCGAATGCATTCTTTACCGCTTTGCGGAGCCGATTGATCCCGCCGAGGTGGACGCTATCATCCTGGAAACCGGCTGGGCATACTTTGCCGAGCGAGATAAAGCGTTCATGGAGGAGAGCGGGTACGTTGTGATGCCGGATGTTACTTGGGACGGGAAGTGTCTGGGATATCGCTGTGTGTTTGAGATCCCCGCTCCCTGATTTTCCATATAAACAAAAAGGGACTGCTGCATGAAAATGCGGCAGTCCTTTTATGTTATGTTTCAGATCCGGACGGTCAATGTAAAGAGGTTCGATCCCGGCGGCAGAATATAGTCAATGCAGAACAGGCCGTTCTCTTCCGTGACCTTCGCTTCTGTCTCTGTTTCCAGCAATACCCCCCCGGTCACCACGCCCGCCGGTGTGATATCGGCAGGATAGCGGGAGATGAATCGCTCTGCAATGGAAAGAGGTTGTCCGTGAAAATCGTACTCGTCCTGCAGCGTGATGGTGTCCTCCGTAAAGGAAAACGAGCGACTCAGACGCTCCAGCGTCGGAATATCGTAGGCACGGTGGAATTCCAAGGTAAACACACCGTTTTCAAAGGAAGCAGATGCGGCTCGATCGCGGCCCGGTTTCTGATACTGTCCGTCGATGATGGGAACGCTGTGGCCCCGGGAGCAGGTATGGAAAAACGTATACCGCTGCGGGCTGAAATACTCCCGGCAGTATTTTCCGGAGCCCGGATCGCAGAGCACCTGCTCACCGTTTCGGCTGATAATAAAGCTGCCGATATCGTTGTGGTTGTGCGGCTCATCGTTGTGACCGCCCTTGGCCGCAAAGCTGTAGCGGGGCGTTTTTTTGATCAGCCATTGGGACGCGGGCGCGTAGTCTGTACATTCCCGCTTCTCGTCTTCACTTTCCAGCGTTTCGTCAAACCACAAAAAGGCACGGAGATGGATACCCCAGCGACCGCAATGATCGCTTGTGTAGGAAAAATCCCTCGGCGGGAGATGGATGTCGGCGGGAAACTTCTTTTTCAGATAGTGCAGCAGTCCAATGTGCCATTTTCCCATCAGCTGGCCGTCGGAGAAACTGACCACGGTGTCGCCGTCCAGAAACATCCGCTGGGGGTATTTTATGATCTCCCGGATTTTTGGATCTGCAAGATAATCTGTCTCGCCGCCGGTAAATTCCCGCATCAAATCGGCGATGCACAGATAGAATCCGAATCCGTAGTGCCAGTAAGCAAATCCTTCCTGGCAGATTCCGTCCTCCGGGAATCCGGTGAGAAAAATGCGCAGAGTTTCTTCCATGCGGGGACGGATGTACTCAAACAGATCGGGCCGCTGATAGAGGAATGTGATGCCCACACTACCCGCGCACACGGCAGACCAGTTGTAGGGACTCTTCTCCCACCAGTAGCGCCTCTCTCCGGTATAGGCAGCAATGATTCGCCGATCGATTTCGGCACGGATGCGGCTGCGGATCAGAGGTGGCAGACGGTCCTGCAGCAGATAATCGATCTCGGAGAGGGCAAAGCCCGTCTCGGCGGCAAACAGATCGATGAATGCTACAATATTGTCTCGAAAATTGCCTATGTGGGCCGGGACCACCCAACTGTACTCATCCAGTATGGCCCAGATCACGTCGCACAGTTTGGTGAAATATGCATCGTTGTCGGGATAGATCAGCGAAAGCAGAGCCGCTGTGTTCATGGCCCTGCGCCGCCGGAAGTACTTTGCCTCGTATTCCTTGCGGCTTCCTGTTTGGTCGTACAGGATGTATTCGCTGTATTTCAGGGCAGGGAAGTCGTCTGCGCACTCTTTTTCCCAGAGGTCCCGGAGTTCAAGAACGAGGGGTTCGTACGCGCCTGACGTGCGGACTTTTTCCCAAAAGGCGGGATTTTTTGCTTTGCCGAGAAGCATAAAAGACTCCTCCTCAAATTAGAATAAGGCGGTGGATTTAACTATCGGGTGTGCTCCCGGATGAATTCGATCACGCCCATCCCGCCGGGGATCACCGCATCGGCGGCGGCTTTTACGGCATCGGCGGCACGTTCTACCGCAAAGGCGTAATCGCTTTCCGCGAACATGGGCAGATCGTTGCTGTTGTCCCCGAAGCAAACGATGGTTTTCGCCCCTGTCATTTCCCGCAGACGGCGGATCACCGTTCCCTTGGAGGCGGTGGGCGCGAACACTTCCAGATACCACAGCCCGGGACGGTAATGATCGGGATAAAAGGCGCATTTCGTGGACGACTCCCCGGACGGATCGCGGAGCGCGGCGATGGCGTCGCGGATAGGTGTCAGATGCTCTTCCGTATCCAGATAGCAGAAATAGATGATGCGCTGTCCCTCATCCAGCAAGGTTTGACAATCGTCCAGCTGACGGAAGGGTTTGGCGTATTTGTCCATCCGCTCCCGGCGAAAATCTTCCATGTGTTCGTTTTCGAGCCGATGGTAGGCTGTGAACAACTCGCCCTCGGGTGTCAGTGTATACACAAAGGGTTCACCGCCCACGGTGAGAATCTGCGCCGCCGTCTCCGCCGAGAGCAGATTGTCCGCCACGTACCGCTCCTCGTTCATATCCCGCATCAGCACGCCGTTCATCAGCGCCACCGGAGCGGGGAAGGGCAGGCCTTCCAGAATGAATGCCGCCGAGCGGATCGTTCTTGCGGTGGCATAGGTCAGGCGGATTCCGCGGCGATGCAGATCCCATATGGCATCCGCCGCCCCGGCGGGCAGGATGGCCTCGGGGGTCAAGAGTGTGCCATCCAGATCCGTGACGAACAAAGTGGTTTTCGGATCGAATTTCATGGTGTCGCAAAAAGGAATTTTCGCCATAGATGCACCTCGGTTTCCGTAATATCCTTACAATATATATTGAGTGTAACGCAAATATTCGCGGCTGTCAAGTGCAGGAGGTTGGTTTTCTCACTTTCCATTATGACAACCTTGCGGTACAATTTGTCTCTGTGCGTGGAAATAGCCAAAAATGTTTTATGTTAATAGGCGCAACCATTCACAAACCCATTGACAAACCGAAAAAATTGATGTATAAATATAGTGGCGAAAAATCGGGCATACTTGTCCGATGTGTCAAATTTGTATATAAAGGCAAGATTTACGAAATCGGTCGTAAAGTCTTATTTTTGTGCCTGTGAACGCTACATCTATGTGAATCCTACATCTGAATGAAGGAAGGAACACAATATGGCTTTTTCTCTTCGCGGGGTCCACGTACCCCATAGAAAAAATACCCAAGATACGCCCGTTGTCCGTATGGATCCGCCGACCACGGTAACCATTCCCATGTCGATGCATATCGGCGCACCGGCCCGTCCTGTCGTACAGGCAGGGGATCTTGTGTGCGTCGGCACCAAGATCGGCGAGGCGGAGGCTCCGGTTTCTTCTCCGATCTATTCCAGCGTATCGGGAAAAGTACTCAAAGTGCGCGATTTTCTGTTGGCCGGCGGCGGTACAACATCTGCTGTGGTGATCGAATCCGATGGGGAGATGACGCCGGATGCGGCGATCTGTCCTCCCACCGTGGATTCCCGGGAGAGTTTGATCGCGGCCGTCCGGGCCAGCGGCATCGTGGGATTGGGCGGTGCGGGATTTCCCGCCCATGTCAAACTGAATGTGGATCCATCCCGCATTGAGCATCTGATTATCAACGGAGCCGAGTGCGAGCCCTATGTGACCAGCGATACGGTGACTATGACCGATCGCCGGGAGGATATGGCGGTTGCTTTGGAAGCCCTGAAAACCCATCTGGGCATCAAGAGTATCATCATTGGAATTGAATCCAATAAACCGAAGGCTATCCAGTCCATGAAACAACTCATGACTGAGACAGCACAGGGATGCACGGCACAGGTGAAGGTGCTGCCCCCCATGTATCCGCAGGGCGGCGAGAAGGTGCTGATCTACCACACCACGGGCAAGGTGGTTCCCGCCGGGAAGCTGCCCATCGATGTGGGATGCATTGTGCTCAACTGTACCACCATTGCCGCCATCGGCGCCTATCTGAAAACGGGTATGCCCCTGGTGGAAAAGTGCGTCACCGTGGACGGCGGCGCTGTAAAGAATCCGCAGAACGTCATTGTGCCCATCGGCACGGCGATTTCGGATGTGTTCACCTTCTGCGGCGGCCTTACCGAGGATCCGGCCAAGGTGATTTACGGCGGCCCCATGATGGGCATTACGCTGCCTGACATGGACGGCCCCATTCTGAAAAACACCAACGCCATCCTGGCATTGACCGTCAAGGAAGCCAAGCTTCCCAAGACCACGGCCTGCATCCGCTGTGGTTCCTGTACCAATACTTGCCCCTTCGGGCTGGCGCCGGCGGAGATCATGAAAGCCTATGACCGTCGGGATGCGGAGCGGCTTATAGAACTGTCTGTCACCGCCTGCATGGAATGCGGATGCTGCAGCTTCGTCTGCCCGGCCAACCGACCGCTGGTGCAGACCAATCGTATGGCAAAAATCTTTCTGCGGGAAGAAAAAGCAAAGGAGGACGCAAAGAAATGAATACTACGCTGAAGCTTGCCGTCTCTCCCCACATCCATAGCGGCCGC
This sequence comes from Eubacteriales bacterium, assembly GCA_045539595.1. Taxonomy (GTDB): domain Bacteria; phylum Bacillota; class Clostridia; order Oscillospirales; family CAG-272; genus SIG701. The sequence continues at coordinate 48,748 of JAZQFQ010000084.1, forward strand.
TCCACAGCAGGCATTATGCGGGATGTGCTGATTGCTTTGCTCCCTGCCACCGCCGCAGGCACAATCCTGTTCGGATGGCGCGCGCTGCTGGTGGTTGCGCTCTGCACCGCCTGCTGTGTGGGATTTGAACTGCTCTTCAATCTGATCACTAAACAGGATTTGACCGTGGGCGACCTCAGCGCCGCCGTCACCGGTGTTTTGCTCGGCTTGAATCTTCCCGCCAATGTGCCCCTGTGGCAGTGCGTGGTGGGATCTCTCTTTGCGATTATCATTGTAAAATGCCTGTTCGGCGGTATCGGATGCAACCTGGTCAATCCGGCCATTACGGCGCGGGTGTTCATGCTGGTGGCATTCGGTTCGATGGCCACACAGGCGTTTCCCACGATGGTGGACGCGGTGTCCGGGGCTACCCCGCTCGGCGGATCGGTTACCGATTTTTCGCTGACGGATCTGTTTCTCGGCCTGCGGGGCGGTGCCATCGGCGAAACCTGCGCACTTGCTCTCCTGATCGGATTTGTGTATCTGCTCGTCCGCCGTGTGATTACCTGGCATGTTCCCGTGACATTTGTGGGCACGGTGTACATACTCTCCTTCTTCTTCGAAGGCATGGATTTCGGTCATGCCCTGGCTATGATCCTCTCGGGAGGATTGCTCCTCGGCGCCATCTTCATGGCCACCGATTACGTTACATCCCCCTCGACGGCCGCCGGCAAGATCATTTTTGGCCTGGGCGCGGGGCTTATCACCGTCCTCATCCGTTATTTCGGCGTGTATCCGGAGGGCGTGTCCTTTGCTATCCTTCTTATGAATATTCTGACCCCCTATATCGATGCATGGACAAAACATAAAGTCTTTGGTGTGGGAGGAAAGAAAGCATGAAAAACTCTGTAAAAAGTACGCTGGTGCTGGTGTGCATCTGTGCCGTGATGGCTCTGATGCTGGCTGTTACCAACGCCATCACCGCTCCCATTATCGAAAAGAATCAAAGTGCCGCTGCCAACGAGGCATTGAAAGTGGTTATGCCGAACGGCCAGGACTTTGAAAAGATAGACATCAGCGGGTATACACTGCCTGCCACCGTTACCGAGGCGTATCGGGAGGCCGGCGGCGGATACGTCTTTACTCTGCAGACCACGGGCTACTCCTCCGGATTGGTCATCATGTGCGGCGTGAATGCCGACGGTACCGTCAGCGGTGCGACTTGCCTGTCTTCCACCGAAACGTTGGGGTATGAGAAAACCTTCGGCGAAAACTTCGTCGGCAAGACGGGCGACGGCGTGGATGCGGTAGATACCATCTCCGGTGCCACCAAGACCACCGGTGCCTACCGTGCCGCGGTGAAGGATGCGCTGAATGCGGCCATCATTCTCGGCGGCGGATCGGTGGATCTGCGCACCGAGGAGGAAATCCTTAACGACAATCTTTCCGCCGCACTGCCGGCGGGTGAGGGCAAGTTTACTAAGTTTTTCATCGTGGAAGTGATCGAAGGAATCGACGCGGTTTACACCGCAGACAACGGTAAGGGAGCGGTCTGCATCGTGGGCGAGCAGTTTATCGCGGTGGATGAAACCGGTGCCGTGATCACGGATGCCCCCGCCGATGTCTCGGCGAATGTGGCGGCGCAGATGGCTGTTTTGCATGCTACTACGACCACCGATATCGACTTGACTCAGTACGAGGGATTGCCCTCTGCCTGCCTGTCGGCCAAGAAGACCGCCACGGGCAACTATATCCTGGAAATGCGGGGTGCCGGCTACGGCATCAACGGCGGCGACGATTACCATCCCGCCTCCGGCGAGTATATCTACATCCGCGTGTCCATGACAGCGGACGGAAAAATCATCGACTGTCTGACCACATCCCAGGCGGAAACCGCCAATATCGGCTCGGTTTGCGCCGAGGAGTCCTTCTACGGACAGTTCGTCGGTAAGACCGAATCGGATTACAACGAAATCGACGCCATCTCCGGCGCGACTCTGACCACCAACGGCTATAAGAAAGCCATAGAGCGGGCCTTTGCGTCCGTCAAGATTCTGGAAGGAGGTGCCACTCATGAAGAATAACGGGAATATGACTACCCTGCTGAAGGGAATCCTTATGGAGAATCCTGTCCTGGTTCTCATCCTCGGCACCTGTCCTACCCTCGCCACCACTACCAATGTGGCCGGGGCCTTCGGCATGGGTATCGCCGCCCTGGTAGTGCTTGTGTGCTCCAATATCCTGATTTCTCTGCTCCGCAAGATCATCCCCGATAATGTGCGCATCCCCTGCTATATTGTTATCATCGCAGGATTTGTCACCATGGTGCAGATGATCGTGCAGGCGTTTTTTCCCGCACTGTATGAGATGCTGGGTGTGTATCTGGCGCTCATCACCGTAAACTGCATCATCCTCGGCCGCGCCGAGATGTTTGCCAGCAAGAATTCCGTGGGCAAATCGGCACTCGACGGCATCGGCATGGGTCTGGGATTCACCCTCGCCCTCTGCGCCATGGCCGTGATCCGCGAAGTATTCGGAAACGCCAGCTTTGCGGGCATGCCGATTGCCTTCCTTGAGCCCTTTAAGATTGCTTTCCTGGTGAAAGCGCCCGGCGGCATGCTGGTCTACGGCTTGCTGATTGCGCTGGTGTCCGCCGTTACCCACGGCAAAGCACCTGCCAAAACCGAGTTTTCCTGTGAGGGATGTCCCTCCGCAGGAAACTGCCACACCGGCCTGTGCCGTGCGAAAGGAGAAAAACTGTAATGGATCTGATGAAATCTTTGATCGTCATTTTGCTCTCCTCCGTTTTGGTGAATAACTACGTCCTCAGCCGTTTCCTCGGAATCTGCCCCTTTTTGGGCGTGTCCAAGAAGTTGGATCAGGCCACGGGCATGGGCATCTCCGTAACCGTCGTCATGCTGCTGGCCACCGCGGTCACATGGCCCATTCAGCATCTTCTGCTGGATCGGGTTGGTCTGGGCTATATGCAGACCATCATCTTTATTCTGGTCATCGCCGCTCTGGTGCAGATGCTGGAGCTGATCCTCAAGCGGTTTTTCCCGGCACTGCATAAGAATCTGGGCGTGTATCTGCCTCTGATCACCACGAACTGCGCGGTATTGGGCGTGGCGATCAACAACATTACCGATGGCTACAGCTTTCTGGAATCTATTGTCAGCTCCCTCGGATGCGGACTTGGATTCCTTCTGGCCATGGTGCTGTTCTCCGGCATGCGCTCCCGCATCGATGAAACCAATATTCCGAAGCCGTTCCGCGGCCTTGCCGTCACTCTGATTGCCGCATCGTTTATTTCGCTGGCATTTATGGGATTCGCGGGCGTGGTGGACGCGCTGTTTGCGTAAAGGAGGTACGATATGGAAATTTTGATTGCTCTTGCTGTCGTTGCCTCTATTGCCTTGCTGGCCGGTGTGCTGCTGGCCGTGATCTCCCACTTTTTCGGTGTGGAGAAAAGCAAGGATCTGAAGGAAATCAGTGCCTGCCTGCCCGGCGTCAACTGCGGCGCCTGCGGCTATAAAGGCTGCGATGATTATGCCGCTGCTCTGGCGAAAGGGGAAGCACAGCCGAACCGCTGTATCCCTGGTGCGGAGACTACCGCTCGGGCGCTGAGCGAGCTTCTGGGCATGGAGATTGAGAAGCCCAAGGATGTGGTGGCGTTTGTGCACTGCGACGGCTATTGCGAGGCGGCCAGCATGAAGGCCCGTTATGAGGGAATGAAGAGCTGCCGATCCGCCGCCATGGTGTATGGCGGTCCCAAATCCTGCCGCTTCGGCTGTCTGGGATTTGGCGAGTGTGCCGCTGTTTGCCCCGCCGGAGCCATCTGCATGAAGGACGGCATCGCACATATCGATTTCGAGCGCTGTATCGGATGCGGACTGTGCCAGAGCATTTGTCCGAAGAAGATCATCTCTATGGTGCCCCGTACATCCCCCGTTGTAGTCATGTGCAGCAGCACGGACAAAGGAGCAGAGGCACGCCGTGTCTGCCAGAACGCCTGCATCGGATGCAAGAAATGTGAGCGGAGTTGTCCCCACGGCGCGATTACTGTTACGAATAATCTGGCCAAGATCGATTATGATAAGTGTACGGGATGCGGCACCTGCGTGGACAGCTGTCCTACCGGATGTCTAAAAAACAGAGTGTCCCCTGTACCTTTCTGTGAATCCGAGGCAGAATAATTTATGAATCGACCGAATCATGCCGCGCCCGACGGGCGCAGGCGGCGCAACGATTGGATTTTTGTCCTTTCCTTGCTTCTTGTTGTGTCCCTGGCGGGGGTGGCACTCTTCTTTCTGCGGGGCGAAGGGGATACCGTGATCGTCACCGTGGAGGGGGAAATCTATGGTACCTATCCGCTGGATCGGGACATTACGGTGGAAATCCGCACGGGCGCTGAGGAGCAGAACCGCAATGTGCTTGTAATCCGGGAAGGGAAGGCCCGCGTGGAAGAAGCCACCTGCCCCGACGGCATCTGCGCGGCTCACAAGCCCATCTCCCGGGAAGGGGAAAGCATCGTCTGTCTGCCTCACCGTGTGGTGATCACCGTCCATGCTGAGAACGGCGATCAGGAGCCGGACATCATCGCGTAAAGGAGGAAGTGCCATGCGACACACAAGCCGGAAATTGGCCTATCTGGGGCTGTGTACCGCCGTGGCGCTGATCCTTGCCTATGTGGAAGTACTGCTTCCGCCGCTCACTTCCGCGGTGCCCGGCATCAAATTGGGCCTGCCCAACATCGCCATTATCTTTGTCTTATACCGATACGGTGTCCGCTATGCGGCCATGGTTTCCTTTGTGCGCATTGCGGTGGTGTCCATTCTGTTCGGCAATCCCATGACGTTTGCGTACAGCGCGGCGGGGGCCGCCCTCAGCCTGCTGGTCATGGCCATACTGCGGCGGATGGATGTTCTGTCCACCGTGGGCGTCAGCGTGGCGGGCGGGGTGTTCCACAACGTGGGACAGATTCTGATGGCCATGTGGCTGCTCGGCACGGCGGAGTTGGGATATTATCTGATTGTGCTGGCGATTACGGGAACCGTGTCGGGCATTTTTGTGGGATTGTGCGGCGGTATGGCCGTAAAACGGATTCCCATGAGAAATATATAGCATCTGTGTTGACAAATCGTCCCTCATCGTGTATGATTAGTGTGTGTGATTGATTTATTGTATAAATTAAATGAATTTAGGAGAATTACCATGAAAAAACTGCTTTGTGTACTGCTCAGCGCTCTCATGCTCCTCCCCGCGTTTGTATTTTCCGGCTGCGGCCAGGCGGAAACCTTGAAATTCGGTCTTGGCGTGTATACGGATGTATCGAAGGCATCCGATGCCAACGAAGACACCGCAGGTCAGGGTAAAGTGGCCATCACCGCCGCCGCTGTTACCGTAGATGCCGCCGGTAAGATCGTTGCCTGCGTGCTGGATACCGCCGATATTACCGTTTCCTATACCGCGGACGGTAAGGCTATCGCCAACGACGGCTTCAAGACCAAGTATGAGCAGGGTGCCGACTACAACATGAAAACCTACGGCGGTGCCGCCAAGGAATGGTTTGAGCAGGCCGATGCGTTTGCCGCCCTCGTTGCCGGCAAGACCCTGGACGAGGTAAAGGCACTGGTTGCTGCCGAGAACAAGGGTAACGAGGAAGTGATCAGCGCAGGCTGTACCATCATGATCCACGAGTTCGTTCTCGCTATCGAGAAGGCGTACAACAACGCCGCCGCGTCCAATGCCACTGCCGATCACGCCCTGAAACTGGGTACGCATACCGAGCAGTCTACGGGGGATGCCACCGAGGACAAGGACGGACAGAACCAGATCGAGACTACCTTCTTTGCCGCCGCTGTGGATGCAGAGGGCAAGGTTGTGGCCGCTTCCAGCGAGTGCGTGCAGGTGAAATTCACCTTTGACGCCAAGGGTGCTTCCACCTATGACCTGAACAAGGCCGTGCTGGGCAAGAAAGAGGCCGGTGCGGGCTATAACATGAGCGCATACGGCACTGACCTGAACGGTGATGGCGTGGTGAAGGAATGGAATGAGCAGTCTGCTGCCTTTGATGCTGCCTGCATTGGCAAGAGTGCTGCTGAGATCGCGTCTCTCATGGGCGAGAACAACTACGGCAACGCCGATCTGCAGAGTGCAGGATGCACCATTCTGGTAAACGGACTGGTGAAGGCCGCTTCCAAAATCGGATAAATAAGCAAACGAAAATGGGAGGGCAACCTCCCATTTTTCATTGGATGGTTTTTATGAAAAAACGTTTTTTGCTCCTGTTTCTGGCGGGATGTCTGCTGTTGCTTGCGTTTCCGTCCTGCGAAAAGAAGCCCGATAAGTACACCACCTACTCCTTTGCGTATTTCGATACCGTGACTACCATCGTGGGATACGCCGACAGCCAGGCGGAGTTCGATCGAATTGCGACGGATGTTCTGGCGGAGTTGGGTGAGTATCATAAGCTGTTCACCATTTATCATCGGTACGAGGGGATGGAAAATCTCTGCACCGTCAATGAATGGGTGGACGGGGCCCACCGCACTGTCACCGTGGACCGAAGGATTATTGATATGCTGCTCTACGCGAAGGAGATGTACAAAAAGACCGATGGCCGGGTGAATATCGCCATGGGCAGTGTCTTGTCCATCTGGCACGAATACCGCACGGAAGGGATGGATGCGCCCTGGTCGGCCAAACTTCCCCCGATGGATGCGCTGACGGAGGCGGCAGGGCACACGAATATCGACGATGTGATCATCGATGAGGCGGCGTCCACCGTCACTTTGCGGGATCCCCGTATGACATTGGATGTGGGGGCCATCGCCAAAGGCTATGCGGTGGAGATGGTGGCCCGATCCTTGGAGGAGAAGGGAATCACGGGATACGTCCTCAACGTGGGCGGCAATGTCCGCACCGTGGGTGCCAAAGGGGACGGCGGCACGTGGACGGTGGGAATCGACAACCCCGCAGAGGACGCGGCGGATCCCTATTTTGCCTATCTGGCGCTGGCAGGGGAATCTCTCGTCACCAGCGGATCCTATCAGCGATACTACACCGTGGACGGCAAACGGTATCACCACATCATTGATCCGGATACCCTGATGCCCGCCGAGGGCTATCTGTCCGTATCCGTGGTGTGCGGCAGTTCCGCCGACGGCGACGCGCTGTCCACCGCGCTGTTCTGCCTCTCCCCGGCGGAGGGGCTTGCCCTGATCGAATCCCTGCCCGACACGGAAGCCATGTGGGTGATGAGCGATGGAAGCCGACAGACCTCCAGCGGATTTCGTGAATATGAGACGGAGTGAATACAAAACCGCAGGATGGCGCCTGCGGTTTTTTGCGCCCATGGATCAACCATCGGTGGAGTAATATCCAAACAGTTGTATATGGACACGGAAAAAGAGAACTGCTATAATAACAACAGAACCGGTTCAATAATAAAAATCAGAGGTAACATTTATGTACAGCAAATTTTGTGAGACGATGAAAACTCTCCGTAAGCAGAGAGGATTGAATCAGGAACAGATGGCGGAAACCCTGGGTGTTTCCGCGCAGGCAGTCAGCAAATGGGAATGCGGCGGTTCCTTCCCGGATATTTCGCTTCTTCCCATCATTGCGGATTATTTCGGTGTGTCCGTGGACTATTTGTTGGGACACGATACAAGCAAGCGAGTGGAGAAAATCGAAAAAATCTGTCTGCAGGCAGAGGCACTGTTTCAGGAACAGAAGTATATGCAGGCCGTGTCCTTGCTTCGTGAGGCGCTGATTCAGCACCCGGGCAACGAAAAACTGATGTATTCCCTTGCCTGGGCGTTGTCCGGTACTCTGTGTGAATCTCCGGACAATTACGATGAAGCCATTCTTTTGTACCACAAGATTCTGGAGATCAGCACAGACACCGCCATGCGAACCAAGGTGACAAGAGATTTGATGTATCGCTACTACACAAAGGAAGAATACGACAAGGCGTTGGCCTGTGCCCATGCTCTGCCGCCGTTCGCTGTGTGCCGCGAATACAATCTGGGACGGGGCAATTTATACGCAGGAAAACAGTTGGCGGAATACCTGCAGTCCAATATTCACTTGTTCGGCGCGGCGATGATGGAATGTTTGGAATACTTTGTGGACGATCGGATTCTCACCGCCGAGGAGAAACAGCCGTACACCGTCGATTCCGCAAAGGAAAAAATGGAACTTTTGAAGCAGATTATGGCATAAGCAAAAAGCTGAACCCGGAAGGGTTCAGCTTTTTTGCTTTATTCGTTCATCGCCTTTTCTACTTCTTCGATGCGGCGGCTCAGCGGGGGATGGCTGTATTCCAGAACCACGTTGACGGGGGAGGGAGCCAGATGGGCGAAATTATCCTTGGCCAGCTTCTTCAGCGCCGTGACCATGGAGGCACCGTATCCTTCCTTTACCGCCTGCCGATCCGCGCGATACTCCGCTTTGCGGCTGTGGACATTCATCAGAATGCCCGTGAAGGGCTGTACCAGGCCGAGGAGGATACCCATCAGTACGTAAGCAAAGCCGTAGTTCACCTCGGCGAAGCCGAATGCGGTATGGAGTGCGGGATTCTGTACGGTGGCATAGGCCACCACTGCCATCAGCACCAGATTGCCGAAGTTCATGATCTGCTGCTTGAGCACGTCTTTGTGCAGGCCGTGGCCCAATTCGTGGGCGAATACGGCGCAGATCTCGTCGGGTGTCATGGCATTCACCAGATTGTCAAAGAGCACGATGGTCTTCATCTTGCCAAGTCCTGTGAAATAGGCGTTCAGCTTGGTGGTGCGGCGGGAAGCGTCCATCACCTCGATGGCTTTGACCTGATAGCCGTGGCTTGTCAGCAGTTCCATCAAGCGATCCTTCAACTCACCCTCCTCCAGCGGCACAAACTTGTTGCCGATGCGGCTGAAGATCGGATACAGAAAGGAGATCACGAGCGTGAAGCAGAACACCGCGCCGGCGAACAGCACGATCATCCAGTAGTTCATCCAATTATAGAACACAAGGACCATGCTGCTCAGAAACAGAGCCAGGGCGAATCCGAGAAGGGTGGAACGGATCCGGTCAAAGACAAATGTCTTCATAGTGGATCGGTTAAAGCCGTATTTCTGCTCGATCACCATGGTGCTTATGTAGCTGCGTACGGTGTCCAGTACCGTGCCGACCGCCGTTTCCAAAAGGATCACGGCAATCATTTGCCAGTAGATGTTGGAGGGGAACAGCGCCGCAAAGGCGGCATAGACATCGGTGTAAAGCAGGACCAGGGTGATGAGAGTGGTCACGACGGTGGACCAAAGTCCCAGACGGCAATGCTCCGCGCTGTAGCGCTTCCATGTCCGGTAGGTTTCCGCATCGTACACATCCGCCACGTTGGCCGGTGTGGGATTGTTTGCGGATCGGTAGCGCACAATCTCCAAGACCACAGAATAGATGCCGCTGATCAGGGCAAGAAGCAGAATCGTAATTCTCATCATAAATCATTCCTCCGAGGATGTAAATATCAAAAAACTGCGGTATGACTAATCATACCACAGTTTTGGAAATCATACAAGCGAAAATGACGGAAAATCGCAATTTTGCTGGGAAATGTCATCGAGAGACTCCCCGAGCAATCACGAATCGTCCTGCGAGGTGATTCGCTGCAATACACCTTGTATCTGGGCGATGCTCCGCTCCATATCCCGCGCCACCGAATCCAGTGCGGGATGGCTTGCGCTCTCGCACTTTACAATCCCCTGGAACGTGTTCAGTCCCGCCAAAATACCGCTCAGAATATGCTCGCAGGTGCATGTTCCCTCATGCAGGATGATGTCATGGCGCAGAAAATGCAGGGATACTTCTGTATTCGATGGTTTTGTGATCTCTATCCGGTACGGCCCGTCCATGAAATACAGTGTTCTCTTTGTCAGGACGGATTGACCGCGGACAATTTCAGCGACCCACATCATCAGTACGTCGTATGTCAAATCGGTCCATTGTGAATCGGGGAAACAGTAATTATTCAATTTTACATAAAATACAGTGGACAGGGAGGTATCGGACAGGGGAATATCCTGCTCAATGATAAGCTGAAAAGGGCTTTCATCTTTTCCGGTCTTCCCGGGGAAAAGAGATTTCGCTTGCCTCATACACACATCACTCCGTTGTATCCTTGTTTTCCAAATCGCTTGTCAGAATATATTTGGGGGATTTTCCTATTCCAAATACCGCCTCATGTCGTACCGGATAGAGAATATCCCAGCCGGAAACGGTATATTCCACGATTGGCTGCCGCATTTCCTCGGAATAGTATTCGCGGCGGCTTTCCACATAGAAGACGAACGTGTTGTCCGCCATGGCAAAATCATAGTGGAGCGGCAATTCCCGGAAGGGATCCGCACCCACAATGCGGCAAAACTCCCCGTCATTGCCTATCTCGCCCGCATCCGTTACGTGCCAATCAAAGCCGGTGGTCCTGGCTCTTTGGCATAGGATATACTCACCGCTCACAGAACTCTTTTTTACCGCTTCCTTTACGATCTGCTCCGGCGGCACACAGTATTCCCGCACAGTCAAAAGCAGTACCAAGGCGGCCAGTATGGCGAGGAAAATGTATGTTTTTTTCTTCATAGGTTGCTAGCCTCTTTGAGAATGAAGTCATTTTATAGTATCTCAAAATTCGCTGAATTCGATGGATTCGACGGTGACGCCGTGTTCCACCAATTTTCCTACCAGATGTTTCATGTACCAATTCACATCGGTCATTCCGATCCGATGGGAATCTCCCAGCGTAACACGGTTTATGGACAGCAAAAAAACGACTGTATGCACGTTCTCTGCGGACAGCGAGACACCGATATTCTCTTTTGTAAACAGATGGATGCCTACGGGTTCGTGCAGTGCTTCTTTTTGCACAACAAGATCCATCACCGCCGCGTCATCCATCACTCGAATCTGCCAATCGCATCGATCCTCGTCGTGAAGCGGAAGATATTCCACCTTGCCTTCGCTGTTGCACCACGACCATCCGCATCTTTTCAAGGCAGTAAGCAGATCCCACAGGGAAGAGACGCCGTGTATTCCAAGATCCAAAGAAACCTGTAAAGACATAATCGTATACCCTCCATCGATCATTCATATAGTTTTCCCACATACAGGATTCTGGCTGTGTTTTGCAGAGCCGTCGGGCTTTCCATGGCAGGATCCCGGCAGTCCCCGAGCCATGCCGCCATCGCGTCCAGATAGGTGGGGATATCCGTATTTCCCCACTGATCGCGATTTGTAAGAAAATCCTGTTTCAAGGAGAGGATATACTCTGCAAGATCTTCTTTCGTCTGTATGGAGTCTATGTTTGTCAGTGATTTAATCATCAAGTCCGCTCTCCTCTACATTTTTATATTCTTTGTGTAGTGTGACCAGCTTATCATATAAATCGGTGGTTTGGCCTATATCCATATTCCAACACCATTCCTTGAAAGCGTATGCGAAAGAATTCAGAAACCGTTTTTCTTTTGGTGGAAGGGTGGCGGGAGTCAGGGCAAGCAGCGCATCCATTTCCGGGAGGATGATCTCTTCCAGCTGTTCAATGTTGCTTTCACCCGGAACACCGGCTTTTCGCTTTTCCAATTCCAGCAAGCATTGCAGTCGGAATTCGTTCACATGTTCTATAAATGTGTCAAAAGGCACAGTCATCCACCTCCCAACACCATTGTACCATATCTCCCTAATCCTTGTAAACAAAAACCACCATTTTCCTCTTGACATCCTTTTCGCTGTATGCTATACTATATTTAACAAATAGGTTAAATGTTAAATGAGAGGGAAGATATGGGACTGCAAAACACGTTGCGTGCCTTGTCCGACCCGATCCGGCGGGAGATTCTGAATCTTCTGAAGGGCGGGCGCATGTCCGCCGGGGACATCGCGGATCATTTTGAGGTGACGGGGGCGTCCATTTCCCGGCATCTGTCCGTTTTGAAGGAAGCGGATCTGATCCGCGACAAGCGGGAAGGGAAGTTTATTTTTTACGAGTTGAACGCCTCCGTTTTGGAGGAGATCATGCTGTGGATCACGGAACTGAAAGGAGATAATGACGATGCTGAAACGAAATAAAGGGAAACTGATTGTTTCCTCTATATTGATTCTTTTGCCGATTCTGTTCGGGGCACTTGTGTGGGAGAAGCTGCCCGAATCCATGCCCATCCATTGGGGTGCGGACGGAAAGGCGGACGGATTCAGCAGTCCGCTTGTGGCGGTAATTCTTCTGCCCCTGCTTCTTCTTGCCCTGCACTGGATCGGCTTGTGGATCACGGCAAAGGATAACGGCAAAACAACCAGAGCGAAAAAGTGACGGGCATGATCTATTGGATTCTCCCCCTGATCTCTCTGTTTGCCTGCGGGATGATATATGCCGCCGCTTTCGGCCATATGGTGCATATGGGTGCCTATGCTGGGCTTCTGATAGGTGTTGTGTTCATTATAATCGGCAACTATATGCCCAAATGCCGCCCCAACCGCACCATTGGCATCAAGATCAAATGGACGCTGGCCAATGAGGAAAACTGGGAGCGTACCCACCGTCTGGCCGGCAAGGTATGGGTGATCGCGGGTGTATTGTGTCTGCCGGCGGCTCTGCTTCCCGTGACGGTGTTCCCCTATACGATGGTATCTCTTCTTTTCGTGAGTGTGATTGTGCCGTTTGTGTATTCCTACTGCCTGTACAGAAAGCATCTGCGGGAGGGAATCGCTACGAAAGAGGACTACAAACGGAAGTGGACCAAGGGGGAAAAGATCGCAATTCCCATTGTGATCGCGATTCTTGTATTCTGTATTGCCATTTGCTTCACGGGGAATATTGCGGTACACCTGGATGAGGATTCCTTCACAGTCAAGACCGCCTACTACGACGATCTGCGCCTTGCGTATGCGGACATCGATTCCGTGGAATTCCGTACCGCCGACGATCCCGGTGAGCGGGTGAGCGGTTTTGGAACGCCCCGGCTGATGATGGGCTGGTTCCGCAACGAGGAATTTGGCGATTACACCCGCTATGCCTACACCGATTCCGATGCCTGCGTGGTGATTCGTTCAAGCGGCAAGATTTTGGTGATCGGACTTGGGGAAGAATCGGCTACAAAATCCTTTTATGATTCCTTGATGGAGAAAGTGGGAGGCTGATATGATTGAAGAAAAAATCGTTGTGGGCGAGGGTTCCCGGTATCCGCTGAAGGGCTGCATGACTTTGCCCGACGATTTGACAAATCCCGTGCCCGCGGTGGTGTTCGTTCACGGCTCGGGATCCAGTAATAGGGACGAAAAGGTGGGCAAACTGACTCCTTTCCGGGATCTGGCTCATGGACTGGCCGCCCACGGCATCGCTTCCGTCCGGTACGATAAGCGGTCCTTTGCCCACGGATTCAGGATGCTGCGGGACAAATCCCTGACGATCACGGTACAGGAAGAAACCATCGAGGACGCGATTCTGGCCACGGAAATGCTGCGGCAGGATCCCCGTATCGATCCGGAGAAGATATTTCTCATCGGTCACAGCATGGGCGGTATGCTGGCGCCCCGCATTGACGCCGAGGGCGGCAACTACCGGGGGCTGATCCTGATGGCGGGCACGTCCCGCCGTTTGGAGGAGGCACTCATTGAGCAGAACAACGATGTTCTCAGCGAGATGAGAGGTTGGATGCGGAAACTGGTGGAAAAGCAGATCAGTAAGCTCAACGATACCTTTGCGGGACTGTACGAGATGTCCGATGAGGAGGCAAAGAAGAAAAAGCTGGGCGGCGGTGTGACGCTGTACTACTTCAAGGAAATGGGAGAGCATCCCGTGGAGGCGTATCTGGCACGTCTTGACAAACCGATCCTCGTGATGCAGGGCGGAAAGGATTTTCAGGTGAAGGCGGATGTGGATTTCCGTATGTATAAGGAAATCCTGGCGGATCATCTCCGGGCATCCTTCCGCATGTATGCGGATCTGAATCATGCCTTTGTCCCCTCCGTGTACGGAAGCATTACAAAGGCAAAACAGGAGTACGGTAAGGAGCAGCATATCGGTGAGAATGTCATCACCGACATAGCCGATTGGATCCGGCAGGAATCCGTTTCGTAAGAGGACGCACAACAGAGAGGCTCTGCCTGAGATGGCAGGGCCTTTTTACGGCTCGCTTACGGGGGAAGAATCTCGATTTTTGTTTACAAGCGGCGAATCTTTTGTTATAATGTACGCAGTATTTCAATGAAACCGAGGATTCCCCATGAAAACCAAAAACGCGACTTCGTCCGTGCGCTGGCTGTATCTGGCCGTGGGCACATTCACCATGCTCTTCGCCGGTATACTGTATGCCTGGTCCATTCTGAAAACGCCCCTGGCAGGTGCGTTCGGATGGGATACGTCCGCGCTGGCACTGAATTTCACCCTGACCATGTGCTGCTTCTGTCTGGGCGGCTTCTTCGGCAGCCAGATTTCCCGCAGAATCGGCGCGCCGCTGACCATCGTGATCGCCGGGATTCTGGCCGGCGCGGGATTTGTCCTGACCGGTCTGCTGACGGGCAATGTATATCTTTTGTACATCACCTATGCCGTTTTGGCAGGCCTTGGCATCGGCGTGGCCTATAACGTGATTATCTCCACGGTCAATGCCTGGTTCCCCGACAAGCGGGGGCTGTCCTCCGGATGCCTGCTCATGGGATTCGGCGCCAGCAGTTTGCTCTTCGGCACGATTCTGGATAAAATGTTTGCCGCCGATGCTTTCGGCTGGCGTAAGACTTACATCCTATTCGGTATCGCGGTGGCACTTTGCCTGCTGATCGCCGGCTTGATTATCCGCCGTCCCGGCGAGGACGCGCATCTTCCCGCCCCGAAGAAATCCGCCGCCGTGCGGCAGGAGAATTTTGAGGTGAAGGACTTCACTACCTCTCAGATGCTGCGCCGCTTCTCCTTCTGGATGGCCTTTGTCTGCCTGTCCTGCCTGGCGGCAGTGGGCAATACGGTAATCAGCTTCGCCCGGGATCTGGCCTTATCTGTGGAAGCCAGCGCGTCTCTTGCCACCACCTTGGTGGGCGTTCTTGCCGTGTGCAACGGATTGGGACGGATTATCACCGGCGCGGTGTTTGATTCCTTCGGCCGCCGCGTGACCATGATCGGTGCCAATCTGATCACCATCGTTTCAGCCGGGCTTACCCTGCTGGCTGTGGTGCTGCATTCCTTGCCCTTGTGCATCGTGGGACTCTGTCTGACCGGCATCTCCTACGGTGCCACCCCCACGGTTTGCTCTGCATTCGTGTCCGCCTTCTACGGACAGAAATATTTTGCCACCAACTACAGCATCATCAATTTCACATTGATGGCGGCATCCTTTATCGCCACGGCGTGCAATGCGCTGCTGGCGGCGTCGGGCGCCTATGTGGCTCCGTTTGTTCTGCTGTTGGTATTGGCCTGCGGTGCGCTGGTTTTGAATCTGAGCATCCGCCGCCCGTGAAGTTTGGAGGGATGAAAAAATGAACTGGGGGAATCTGTTGGCTTACGTGGTGATTGCTCTTCTTGGATTGGCTGCCCCGGTAGGCTTCGTTGTGCACTACTGGATCATCAAATCAAAACAGAAGCGAGAGCTGGACTCCATGGAGGAGTCGGATACGTTGCCCGAGCCGGAATTGGTGCCGGCGCAGGTGACGGAAAGGAAGATCGACCGCTATTACACGGGCGGCAGGAAATCATCTGTGTATCATGAGGATTTTCTGGTCACGTTCCAGCTTGAGGATGGCGGCGTGATGACCTGCGCTGTTCCCAAGGAAACGTACTATACCCTAAGCGAAGGGGACAGCGGCATGCTGCTCCATGTAAACGGACATTTTTTGGATTTCGGTGAGGGCAAAGAATGCGATACAACCATGTGATCGAGGGCACGTTCATCGATCGTCCCAACCGATTCATTGCCCATGTGATGGTGGATGGCAAGACGGAGATCGTCCATGTAAAGAATACGGGACGGTGTCGGGAACTGCTTGTGCCCGGATGCACGGTCTATCTGGCGGTGTCCGATAATCCGTCACGAAAAACGAAGTACGATCTGATTGCCGTGGACAAACACCGCCCCGACGGGACCGTGTGGCGGATCAATATGGATTCCCAGGCTCCCAACGAGGCGGTGGCGGAATGGCTTCCGCTCAGCGGATTGTTTTCTCCCCGGGCGGTGATCCGCCGGGAGGTCACCTACAAGGGATCCCGCTTCGATTTCTATATTGAGGATGGAGATACCAGGGCCTTTCTGGAAGTCAAAGGCTGTACGCTGGAGCGGGATGGCGCGGCCCTGTTTCCCGATGCGCCCACGGAACGGGGCGTCAAGCATCTGCGGGAGTTGGCGGCGTGCGTGAGCGAGGGATACGATACCTATGTGCTGATCGTCGTTCAGATGAAGGGCGTGAGTGCCTTTTCGCCTAACGACGAAACCGATCCCGCCTTCGGCCGGGCTATGCGGCAGGGACACACCGACGGCGTGCGGATTCTTGCCGTGGATTGCCTGATCGAGAGGGATAAAATGTTCATCGATGCCCCCGTGCGGGTGGATCTTACGGATAGGAGAGATGCGGAATGATCGGAATTATGTTCGTATGCCACGGCAACATCTGCCGAAGTCCCATGGCAGAATTTATTTTGAAAGATATGCTGAACAAACGGGGACTGGCCAAGCATTGCCGGGTGGCATCCTGCGCTACCAGCACGGAGGAGATCTGGGGCGATGTGGGCAATCCCATGTACCCGCCCGCCAAAGCCATGCTGGAGGCGCACCATATCCCCTATACGGAGCGGCAGGCGGTGCTGCTCAAGCGGAGTGATTACGCCGCGTATGATTTGCTCATCGGCATGGACACGGCCAATATCCGCAATATGATGCGGATATGCGGCGGGGATCCCGACGGGAAGATTCATCGGCTGATGGATTTCACCGCCCGGGGCGGCGATGTGGCCGATCCCTGGTACAGCCGGAATTTTGAGGCCGCTTATCGGGATATTTGCGCAGGATGCGAGGGCGTTCTTTCGTGGATCGAAAAACGGATTCACGCGGAATAACACAAAACGGTCCGTTGCTCATAGCAACAGACCGTTTTCACGATTCTATATTTTCTGTATCCTTGGGAGGGTATTCAATGGTTCCCTCAGCAGATTCAAAGTCGCGGATCGCCCGACGGATCAGATACAGAATCTCTCCGTTGGCAGATCTACCTTCGTATTTGGCAATATAATGTAGTTTGTAATGCAGCTCAGGATCGATTTCGATGCCGAGATGCTTGTTGTTTTTATTTCTCATATTGCCTCCGATAACTTAAATTAAGTATATTTTAAGATAATTTTGTGGTATAATGTGCGGAGTATACTTAATTTGAGTACACTGAATTGAAGGACAAGATGAAAGTTGCTGTAATAGATGTGAGACAGACAGGAGACAATAATCCAAAATAAATCTGGTGCTCCCCCCACACTTTCGGCAAAAACGCGCAAAATCCGCCTTGTGCAACCCCGAGTTGCGTAATTTTCAACTCAGGTTAGTAGACTTTACATCGAAAATGTGGTACGATATAGGCAGAAAAGATACAGAAAAACGCACCTTGAGGAGCCCGGATGCGTTTTTGGAGGAATTTATGAGCCTGGGTGAAAACATCTACAAACATCGCATGGCGAAAAACTGGTCCCAAACGGAATTGGCGGAGGCACTGGAGGTGTCGCGCCAATCCATATCCAAATGGGAAAACAACATGGCAACACCGGATCTGGATAAAGTGATCAAGATGGGGGCGATTTTCGGGATCACGCTGGATGAGTTGGTATTTGATACCCCGCCCACGAATAATCCCGACCCGGTCCGGATTACGGAAAGACAGTTCCCCCCTTTTCGCGTTATGGTGGGGGTGGTTATGCTGGTGTTCGGCATGATTATGTTTCTGCTTTCCATTTTCTGGGGAGATCATCTATACTTCGGTGAGGTGTTCGGCGAGTTGTTTTCCGCCGTCACCGTGCTGATCAGCATTGCCTTGATCCAGCCCTACGATCTGCGCGTTTTGTCCGTCTGCAGCATCATCTACTTTATCTATATGGTAATCTGCTTTGGTGTCTTGAATATTTCCAATGTGATCAATTCACTGTTTACGCTGATTGCCAGCTTTGTGATTGTGATCTGGTTTATTGTATGCGGATTGCATGCCAATCCGGAAAAAAAGTAGAGTGTCACAAGGAGTCAGTATGAATATCATTGGGAACACGCTGGCGGAACTGAATGTGTGGTCCACGGCGTTTCGGGTCTTTCTGGCGGTTTTGCTGGGGGGATTGATCGGCCTGGAGCGGGGACATCACGGACGGGCTGCCGGTCTCAGAACCCACATTCTGGTGTGTCTGGGGGCGGCCATGGCGGCGCTGGTGGGACTGTACACCGTGTCCGTGCTGGGATTCTCCAGCGATCCCATGCGCGTGGGCGCTCAGGTCATATCGGGAATCGGATTTCTGGGCGTGGGTACGATCATCATCCGCAACCGACAGCAGGTGACGGGCCTTACCACCGCGGCGGGATTGTGGACAACGGCCTGCATCGGGCTGGCCGTCGGTATTGACTATTACGTGGCGGCATTGGTGGCCTTTTTGGCGGTCATGATCACCATGGCGATCTTTGTCTATCTGGAGCGATCGGTAAAAAGTAAGGTTACATACAGCTGTTATGTGGAACTGACGGACGTGACCCGGGTGAATGCGCTGTACGACAGCGTAAAATCCCTTGTTTCCCAGGCGGAACTGATTCCCGCCAAAAGCGGAATCGTGCCCCATGTGGGGATGGAGTTGAACGCCGATTCCAAATCCCCAGCTTCTGCTGCTGATCGATCAAAGCGACGACATTGTGGTGGCCTTGCCTATCCAAAACTAACGAAAAATCGGGATCGATAGATCCCGATTTTTTATTACATTTGTGATGTCAGTTTCTCCGCCATGGCCCGCATCCGTGCGCCATCCACTTTGCATACCTTCCGGTCGTAGGTCAAAAGCCCGTTGGTCTCGTCTTCCACGTCGGACAACTGGGTGTACACCGCGGCGCACAGTCCCGATTTCACGTGGGGAATCACTTCGTTTTCATACAGTGCGATCAGCGCATCTTCGAACTTTTGTCGATTGTCGAATATCCGGTAGCCATAGGTTTTGTCCGGGTTGAAGATGTGTCCATCCACGCGGTACACATAGCCACCGAATTCGGAGAGAAAAATCGGTTTGTCCGCGGGCGTCAGCTTCACCGGCTTGAAATATACGTGATGGCTGTCCACATCGCTGGGAGCGCCGCGGAACCAGCCGGAGGCGGTATCGATGAAGCGGGAGGAATCCATCTCCTTCAGACGGCGGTACATGGCTCCACTGTTGAACTGGCCCCAGCCCTCATTGAAAATGGTCCAGCAGCAGATGCAGGGATGATTGTACAGATTCCGCACCGTTTCCTCCATGCCGGTAATGAAAGCCTGCCGCGTGGCAGGATCCCGATGGAGCCACCGATCGGGCAGGGATTTCAGGCCCACGGTAGGCAGAGCCGTATCCCGCAAAAAGGAATAATCCCCGTTATTGACCATGTCCTGGAAAACGATCATGCCTATCTTGTCGCAGGCGTAATAGAAGTATTCCGGCTCGATTTTGATGTGCTTGCGCAGCATGTTGAAGCCCAGTTCCTTCATGGCGCGGATATCGTCATCGTAGCATTGCGGTGTGGCGGGGGTAAAGATGCCGTCGCTGAAATAGCCCTGATCCAGCACGCCGTGGAAGAAATAGGGCTTGCCGTTTAGGCACAGGCGGGGGATTCCGTTTACCTCACGGATGTCCAACGTGCGCAAAGCAAAATAGGAGCGAACGGTGTCGGCGGCGGTCTGCAGGGTGAACTCGTACAGATAGGGATCCTCCGGGGACCACAGGCGGGGGGCGGGGATGTCCACGCGGGCCACGCCGTCATGCAGATCGGCTCGCAATTCGCCCTCTGGCGTAATCACGGTCACTACGCCATCCGTCACCCCATCGGCATGGATCACAGCATGATCCGCCCCGGTTTCGATGCGCAGGGCGCGCACATATTCCGTGGGCACGCTCTCGATCCAAACGGTTTGCCAGATGCCCGACACGGGCGTGTACCACATCCCGCCCCGCTTTTCGCACTGCTTTCCGTAGGGGAGAGTCTTGTCTGGCAGATCGTCCGTTACCGTTAGGACCAGGGTGTTGGTATTCCGCAGATGATCGGTGATGTCAAAGGAGAAGGGGGCATATCCGCCCCGATGCTCTCCCAGCGGGGTGCCGTTCAGCGTAACGGAGGTGCACTGATCCACCGCGCCGAAATGGAGCAGAACCCGATCCCGCACGAATCCCTCGGGCAGAGTGAAGGTTTTTCGATAGACCAGCCGCGGGCGCTTTCCCATGGAGCGATGGATGCCGGACAAAAGAGACTCCGGCGGGAAGGGAACGGTGATGGTTTCGGCCATGCCGTCACCGCAGGAGAATTCCCACCGGCCGTTCAGGGAGAAAAAGGAATCCCGCACCAGTCCGGGACGGGGATAGATATCCCACTCGCCGCCCACGGCGGATTCCCCGGCGGTGGTGTACAGATCGTTGAGAATCGGTTTTTTCATAGTACGTCCTCGTATAAGAATGACCCGCCGAAACGCAAGGCATCTCAGCGGGAAATTGGGTTTAGTCGGAGTTTACATCAAAGTAGTAATCGAACACATCGCGCACCGCAAATCCTGCGTCCGTGCCGTTGGCCCCCTGCTCAATGACGCAGGTGACTACGATTTCCGGATTGTTAAAGGGCGCGAAGGCGGTGAAGATGGCGTTATCACTCTTGGTTTCCAGAACCTGTGCGGTACCGGTTTTACCGCCCATTTCGATGGGGTAACCACGGAATACGCGGGCCGCGGAGCCGTTTTCCGTAACGCTCTTCATGGCGTTCAGCAGTACATCCCGTACGCCCTCGCCCAGGGTGATGCCGTCCATCTGCTGGGGGGTGAAGGTTTCCAGAACTTCCCCCGTATGGAAGGCTTCCACCTTGTGAAGAAGATGGGTCTTCATGCGGATGCCATTGTTGAGGATGGATGACATATACACGCTGATCTGCAGGGGAGTGAACGAGTTCTCCGCCTGTCCGATGGCGGCGGCCAGCGTGTCGCCGGGATTCCATGCGCCCAATCCCTTTTCGCTGCGGTAATCCGGCCCGGCAAGAATGCCGGTCTTCTCCGTCAGCTCGATGCCGGTGGGAACGCCCAGGCCGAAGGCCCGGTCGTATTTGTTCATGGTCTCGATGGTCAGAAGACGGCCTACCTCGTAAAAGAAGTAGTTGCAGGATACCTGAATGGCCGTTGTCACATTGATGGGGCCATGGGTGGCGCCGGATTGGTTGTAGATCCAGCAGGCAGGGGTGTAGGTGGAGTAGTAGGTGTACTCGCCCTTATCGTGGATGATGGTTTTGGGAGTGATGATTCCCTCGGTCAGGGCAGCGGCGGCTACGCCGATCTTGAATGTGGATCCGGGGGCGTACAGTCCGCTCAGTGCCCGGTTGTACATCGGGGCATTTTCATCGCTGTTCAGCATGCTGTAATCCTGCTGGAAGGTGGCCAGGTTGTAGGTGGGATAGGAGGCCATGGCCAGCACCTCACCCGTGCGGCTGTCCAGGGCGGTCAGCGCACCGGTTTTGGCATCCTCGCCGGAGAGGGGCTTGCCGGAGGCTACTGCTTTATCCACGATGTATTGGATGTTGTCCCGCAGAGCATCCTCGGCGGTGATCTGCATTTCGATATCAATGGTCAAGTATACGTTGGAGCCGGCCTTCGGTTCCTTGCTCACATACTGATCCACGATATTGCCATCCTTATCCTCCACGATGGTCAATACGCCGTCCTCGCCGTGGAGATAGGATTCAAAGGCTTCCTCGGCACCGCCGATGCCCACGATGGCATCCAGCGGATAGCCCAACTCCGTGAAATAGTCCTCGTATCCCTTCTGGATCTTGCCCAGCCGGCCGAGAATGTGGGAGGCGTAGCCGGGATAGGTGTACGCTCGGGAGGCGTTGGTGTAGGGGGCAATGCCGCGCACGCCGGATTCCTTCACACGGGTGAGCAGAGGCAGGGAAACATCGGTGAGCAAGGTGTAGGGGGTATAGGCGGAGAAATCGGACAGCTCCATATCCAGGCGAAGTGTCAGAAGAAGCTGTGCCGTATTTATGTCGTAATTCAGAATGGGATAGCCGTCGTCGTCTTTCTGCGTGATGCCGTAACGGGCGAGAAGCACTGCGGCGGTATCCTCCGCGGAGGAGGCTTCATCGCATCCCAATTGTGTCACCAGACGGTAGAATTTATTCTTGCGGCTGGTGCTCTCAAAATAGGTGGAGTCGTATTCAAAATGCAGACTGGAGCCATCCGGCATGGGAAAGTATGTGAATGGGGAGGCGGGCAGGGTGAACGTATCCGCCTCGCCGGCTGCGGAGGCATCGGAAAGTACGGAGAGGATGACTTCGTTTTTGTCCCTCTGGGCGTAAGGCATACTGCCGCCGTCCAGACGGATATTGTAGGTATACGCATTGACTACCAGCGGCACGCCGTTGCGGTCGTAGATTTCGCCCCGCTGGGCGTGGATAGTCTCATAGCGGTACGAATATTCGGAATCGGATTTGTCCGCATATGCATCCTGTCCCGCGATTTGATAGCGGATGAGGCGGCCGGTGTAGATTAAACAAATGATGACAAAGAACGCCGCCAGGGACAGGTAGCGAATGAAATAACCGCGTTTTTTGTTCAAACCGGTCTCCTTTCTCAAATGGTTCCGACGCGCTCGGAACGGGATTTATGGAAGGGATGCAGTACCGTGCGGACCAGAATCTGCACGGGAATGGACAAAAGCAAGGTGGATGCATATTCCGGCAGGACCACGGAGAGAAACAGCCCGGGAAGGCTGAAATCCGTTACCGTCATGGCCAGAAGCATCAGCGTCAGAATGGCCCGTCCGATGCCTGCTATGGCGGAATACAGGAAGCGCACCGGGGCGGAGTCGGTGAAATACAACTCCGTAGCCACGGGAGCAAAGTATCCCACGGGCATATAGAGAAGGGGCAGAAGATGGATAGCTCCCCCGCCCAAGGCATCAATGATAAAAGCGGCGCACAGACCGATAAGACATCCCCATTTTTCGCCTTCCAGCATAGCGATGGCGATGACGGCGGATAACATCAGATCCGGTATGGCACCAAACGGACGAAAACGGGCAAGAAGTGTGGTCTGGAGAAGGGCCAGCAAAAGAAGCAAAGCCACGCACACCATGCCTTTTCCAATGAGAAATCCGTCCAGGTGAATCTGGGGGATACGGAGTGCCCGAATCAGAAAACGGTAGGTGCGGCGAAGAAACCGGATGACGGGATGGCGGCGCCGTCGTCTCCGGTTTTTAGTGGCGTTCTGCGCTGCCGCCGGTGCAGGATTATTCTGTAACTGTTTCATAGGACGTAATGATCATAACCCGATCCAGATCGGTCAGTGTGGCAGCAGGGCGGATGGTGGCAGTCAGCGTACGGCTGTACTCGTCGGGGATCACTTCGGTGACGTATCCGATGACCAGATCCCGGGGATAGATGCCGCCGGTACCGCTGGTGATGACCCGATCCCCTACGCGGACATCGGAATCGGCCGCCAGATAAGTGATGCGGCAAATGCCCTCCGCGGCCAGGGAGAAGTTCCCCTCCACCAATCCCAACTCACCGGTTCTTTCAATGCAGGCGCCAATGGAGGTAGAGGATTCGATCAGCGTGCGCACCTTGGCCCAGGTGAGTCCTGCCTCGTAGATGTATCCCAGCACGCCGTCCGGGGTGACAACAGGCATGCCTTCGGCAATGCCGTGAGCGGTACCGCGGTCAATGGTGCAGACCGTCATATGGTTGGCGCTTTCCCGACCGGTGATGACGGCTTCCGCAAAGGTGAAGTCCGTGTGGGATCGCTTCATCTCCAGAAAGGCGGTGAGCCACTGGTTCAGCTCCTCCGTCTTTTCCGCCTGATACAGGCGGTTGTTCAAGGCGGCGATTTCTTCTTTCAGATGGGCGTTTTCCTTTACCACATCGTCAAATTTGGTGAAATACGACGTGAATCCATCGATGGCATCCGTCACATAATTGAATGCCTTCTGCGCCGGCGTCATCAGGATGTTTACGGCACTGCGGACGTATCCGCCCTTTCCGGCCAGATTGAGAACGGTGGGTACCACCGTCAGAATCAGCATCAGGACAACGGCCAGAATAAAGAATTTGTTTTTGATGAATCGTTTCATACGGCGGCCTTATCTGGTGCGGAAGGTGACGATACCGTTCAATTCGCCTACGCTGTCGATGACTTTGCCGATACCCATAGCCACACAGTCCAAGGGGTTTTTGGCAATGGTGGTGCGGATACCGGTCAACTGCTGGATCAGCATGTCCAAGCCGGCCAGAAGCGCACCGCCGCCGGCCAGCATAATGCCGTTGTCATAAATGTCGGAGGATAGCTCCGGCGGTGTGTTTTCCAACGTGGTGCGGATGCAGTCAATAATACGGGATACCTGCTCGGACATAGCCTCCCGGATCTCCCCGGAGGTGACCGCCAACGTGGCGGGCAGACCGTTCAGCAGATTCCGTCCGCGGATGACCATGTTGCCCCGATCTGCCACGGAAATGACACTGCCGATGTTCTTCTTCAGCATCTCGGCCGTCATTTCGCCAATCAACACATTGTGTTTGCGCTTCATATACGCAATGATGGCGTTGTCCAATTCATCACCGGCGGAGCGAAGGGAAGAGGACAGAACGATGCCGCCCAGGCTGGTGACAGCCACCTCGGTGGTACCGCCGCCGATATCTACAATCATACTGCCGCGGGCATCCGCTACTTTCAAACCGGCGCCGATGGCGGCAGCAATAGGCTCTTCAATCAGCGCCACAGACTGGGCACCGGCTTCCAGCGCCACGTCCTGCACCGCGCGCTTTTCCACCTCCGTTACCCCGTAGGGGATGCAGATGATGACGCGGGGACGGCTGAAGATGGAAGGGCCCGCCACCTTGTTGTAGTAATGATGGAGCATGGCGGCGGTGATATCGAATTCCGCGATAACGCCGTCCTTCAAAGGACGCATGGCGACGATGGAACCGGGGGTTTTGCCCAGCATCAACTTGGCTTCGTTGCCCACGGCCATAACCCGACGGGTGCGTGCCTCCACCGCAACAACAGAGGGCTCACGAAGCACAATGCCGCGGCCTTTCACATAGACGAGGGTATTTGCCGTACCCAGATCAATACCAATGCTTTTTCCCATATGTATTTCCCATCCGCTTGTGGAGCGGAATTCCTTTCGTACGGATTATATAAGTGTGAATGCGAAATGTTTCTTCAGAATGCTGCCTACGCGGCAGACAGGAAGTCCTACAATGGTAAAGTAATCGCCTTCGATACCGGTGACAAAGAGGCCGGCTTTGCCCTGGATGCCGTACGCCCCGGCTTTATCCATAGGATCGCCTGTGGCGATGTAGGCATCGATCTCCTCGGGGAGAATGGGACGCATATGCACGGCGGCTTCCTCCACCGCGGTCACGGATTTCGTCCGGTTGGCAATCGTGATGCCGGTACAGACGGTGTGGCTTCGCCCGGAAAGACGGGACAGCATTTGCCGGGCTTCTTCCGTCGAGTGGGGTTTGCCCAGAATTTCTCCGTCCACAGCCACCACCGTGTCGGCGGCCAGGACGAGCGCATCTGTTTCCGGTGCCGCGGCCAGCGCCGCGGTCGCTTTCCGCATGGATAAAATGGCTACCGCACGGCGGGGATCGATGCGGGGCGGCAGGGATTCGTCTGCCTGCGGTACGCGGACGATGTGAGGAATGCCTGCCACCGTGAGCAGTTCATGCCGGCGGGGGGATCCCGAGGCAAGAATCAGCGTCGGATGTGTGAATGGTGTATGATTCATTTTTTCGCGATCAGCCCTCCGAGCCATACGGACAGCACAATGCACACAATGACGGCGATATTCAGATTCAGCGACAGGCCGAAGGTGATATCGATCACGTGCAGATTAAGGGCGGAGGTGGGGATGCCGAAGGACATACCGTAGGCCAACCAGGACAGCATGGGGATCTTGGCGCACATATCGGCGGCCAGTGTTCCCACCACGATGCCCACGCAAACAAGGAACAGGTTCAACCAGAAATTACGTCTCATAATATTGCACCTCACATTTTTCCTGTGGAGCCGAATCCGCCCGCGCCCCGCTCCGTGTCATCCAGTGTGTCGGTCACGGTGAAAGCGGCGGCCAGGCAGGGCATAAACATCAGCTGGGCGATCCGCTCGCCGGGCTGCACGGTATAGTCGGAGGGACCGTCGTTGCGCAGGCCCACGCAAATCTCGCCGCGGTAGTCGGAGTCGATGACACCGATGCCGTTGACCAGAGAAAGCCCGTGCTTGAAGGCCAGTCCCGAGCGGGCGCAGACGATGGCTACCACGTCCTTACGCTCCATGGCGATGGCGATGCCGGTAGGGATGGACGCGCTGCCGCCCCGGGGAATGGTAACAGGGGCATCGATGGCGGCCGTCAGATCGCAGGCGGCGGAGCCGTCGGTGGCATACCGGGGCACGGATGCGCCGGGACGGGTGAGGCGAATTTGTACGCCCAATGTTTCAGACATAAGGGTTCCTCCGGTGTCAAGAGTATTATTTCAATCGCCGTACCGCCGAGGGACCCTCGGGCGGCAGGCCGTTTTTGTAGGCGTGGATCACTTGCTTCACTTCCGCTTTGGTTTCCACGGAGAAGATGAAATGGAGGGTCGACACGCCGCAGGACAGCAGTGTGTCCATCCGATCGGCCATATACAAAGGCACGCTGTTGTACAAAACATTGGAGCAGTCGTACATACCGAGCAGGGGGAAGGACGCGCCGGTGCGATCGGTCAAGGCCGAGCGGCAGATAAAGTTTTTCTCAATAAAATCGGTGAAGCCACCGTTGCCGCGGGTGCGGCAGTGCTCCCCGCCATCGGAGATGGCGCAGCGCATCATCAGCATCAGGGGCAGCCGTCCGTAAGCGATCACGGCTTTACTGGCACGGATGGCCCGCACGGCACCCAGGGGAATCTCCGGCGTGATGGTAACGGTATCCGCGCCCATGGCGCATACCGCTTCCGCACAGGGGGTGTTCCACACATTCATGCGCATGGAGGCAAAGACGGGGATGCCCAATTCTTTGGCCATGGCGATCTGGGAGGGGGTGTGAGCCAGCACCGATTTCGGCGATGTGACAGACAAGGTGGCCGCCAACTGAGTGGTGGTAATATCCGGCGCATAGGGAACCATGTCCAACGAGTAATCCCGGGCATAGCACTCCGGCGGCAGATAGATTTCCTCAAAGAATTCCTCCGCCTCGGCGGGGATCTGATCGGCGGTGAGGAACTGGGCTGTATATCGCACCTTTGCCGGCATCACCGGGGGCGTCTTTTCGGGAAGTACCACCGGCGTCGCTGTACGGACGGGCGGTGCGTTCCACTCCGCCAGGGCGCGGCGGCGCAGATCGTTCAGAGCGGCGGGGGTAAAGAACAGCCCGTCGTCGATATCCGCCGTAAAGGATGCCAGCGCATAGGGCGTGCCGCCCAATTTACCGATGTTCTTTTTGGCGGAAGCTTCATCCAGTGCGGCGGTGCGCGCCGCATCGGGAACGGGTCCCGTGACGGTCACGGCCCGCTCACCGGCAGAAACGGTGAGGGAAGCGGGTGCGCCCTCTTTCACGGTCAGAGCGGCGTGAAGAGGGATTTTCTTTGCCAGTCCCGGGAATGGGGGAGCCTGGCGGCTCATGGCCGTATCGTCCTCCCTACGTACGCCCAGCATGGAGCGGTATTTCTCGCTGAAATAGCCGTCGCTGAAACCATCCCGGCTGAACAGAGCGGCCAGCGAGGCGATGTCGTCCCCTGTGGCATCCCGCCGTTCGTCCAGCAGGGTGCGATACATTTTTGTTACGCCGTATACATAATCTGAGGATTTCTGCCGTCCCTCAATTTTCAGGGAAGTAACGCCGGAGAGCATGATCTCTCGTATATGGGATGCCAGACACATGTCCTTCAGACTGAGCGGATACTCGGCGGGGTTATCCGCCGTACCGCAGATCTTGTATGGCAGACGGCAGGGCTGGGCACATTCGCCCCGGTTGCCGCTGCGGCCGCCCATAGCGTAGCTGAGCATGCACTGTCCCGAGTAGGATACGCAGTGTGCCCCGTGGATGAACATTTCAATCTCCAGGGGAGAGTGGGAGCAGAGCAGGGAAATCTGCCGGAGGGACAATTCCCGCGGGCACACCATGCGGGTGAATCCCAACCGGGCCAACTGAGCCGCATCGGCGGAGGAACAGCCGGAAAGCTGTGTGCTGGCGTGCAGTTCCATATCGGGAAAGTGCTCCCGCACCAGCGAGGCCACGCCCAGATCGGCTACGATGAGGGCATCCGCCCCCGCTGTGTACAGATGGGATATGGTATCCATGACCTCCGCCATTTCCGTATCCCGCACGCGGATGTTGACGGTAATATAGGAACGAACGCCGTAGGCGCGGCACAGCGCGATGGCATCCGCGATTTCGTTTTCGTCAAAGTTTTTGGCACGCATCCGCGCGCTGAATTTGACGGAGCCGAAATAAACCGCGTCGGCGCCGCCCTCAATGGCGGCGGCCAGTGCCTCCGGTGAGCCGGCGGGGGCGAGCAGTTCGGGGGGGAATTTTCTTGCTTGCGTCATGTGCGATTTCCTTTATTGTGCATCACTTCCGCCGCGGCGGAGCAGGCTTTCGATTTCTTTCAATTTGCCCTCGCGGGTGGCGGGGGAAGTCCCATCGGCGGGAGCGGTCTTTTCCGTGCCGGGGCGAAGCAGATTCTCAATCTCGCGGACCTTGTCCGCAGATGCGCTCTGCACATCGGAAATGGAAAGCTGTTCCGTACGGCGGGGGGATTTGGCCGCTTTTGTCGTCGGGGCAGGTGTTTCCTCCTCGGCCTTTGGCTCCTCTGCCTTTTCCGCGGGAGCGGCGGCACGCAGCTGTTCCGCCTCCTCTTTCAGGCGGCGGATATTGGCTTCGTAGAGGGAAATCTGAGCTTCCAGATTCTTGATTTTTTTGTCGGCCTTGGTTTTCTCAGAGTAGAAATCCAGCGCGCACAGAATGGCGGCATCCAGCTTGGAGCAGCGCTTGTTTTTCACCGTCATATCCCGGATCAGAGAATCCAGCTGTGCGACTGTGGACGCAACAAAATCCTCCGGCTCATCCGACAGGATTGTGAGTTGAATATCGGCGATTTCAATGTTGTAACGTTCTTTCATAACGTTTTCTCCCATTCTGTACTCAGTCAATTTTCCGCATGCACTTGATTTATTGACAAAAGATATGTATAATTATGTGTATTCTACACTTCGCATAAAAGTATACAGTATAATTATAATCGATTGCGGCGGAGAAAGAAATACATTTTTCGAAATTTTTTGTGAAATCGGGTGCTTTTTGATGACAAATATGGAATATTCGGTGAAACATAAACGGATCGTCGTGAAAATCGGCACATCCACTCTGACCTATGCCACGGGCAAGCTGAATATCCGCCGGATCGAAACGCTGGTGCGGGTCTTGTCCGATATGCGGAACGCCGGTCTGGAGGTGGTGCTGGTGTCCTCCGGTGCGGTGTCGGCAGGCACCAGCCGTCTGGGGCTGGAGATCACCAAGCGGACCATCGAGGAGAAGCAGGCCCTGGCCGCGGTGGGACAGTGCGAGATCATGCGTCTGTACGAGCGTTTGTTTGCTACATATGGCCACACCGTGGGCCAGATTCTCATCACCAAGGACGTGGTGGATAACGAAAACCGCTTCGCTCTGGCCAAATCCACCTTCGCCCGCCTCATCGATTTCGGATGTATCCCGATCGTCAACGAAAACGACTCCGTTTCCTTTGAGGGAATCAAATTCGGCGGAAACGATACGCTGTCCGCCTATGTTGCCATCATTTGCGAGGCGGATCTGCTCATCAACCTCAGCGATATCGACGGTCTGTACGACAGCGATCCCCGCAAAAACAAAAATGCCCGCCTCATTGAGCACGTGGCGGAGATCGACGACTCCATTCTGGCCTGCGCCGGCGGCGTGGGCTCCGATCGGGGTACGGGCGGTATGCTGACCAAACTGAAAGCGGCGCAGATCGCCACCGCTGCAGGCATTCCCATGCAGATCCTCAACGGACGGGATCCCCGGGTTCTGCATCGGGTGATCGAGGGCGAGCATGTGGGCACCTATTTTGCCGCAAAGGGGGAGAACGCATAATGGAAAATGCTGTATTTAATGAAGTCTACGATCTGTGCATGCGGGCGAAAGCCCATTCCGCCACTCTGGCGAGAGCGCGTACCGAGGTGAAGAATCAAGCACTCTGCACTTTTGCGCGTCTTTTGCGGGAGAATGTCGATGAAATCCTCGCCGCCAACGAAAATGATCTGGCGAACGCCAAGGAAAACGGTGTGAAGGATACCATGCTGGACCGCCTTCGCCTGACCGAAGCCCGCATCGAGGGCATGGCCAAAGGAGCGGAGGATATCGCCCGTCTGGACGATCCCGTGGGCAAGGGCGACTGCTGGACACGCCCCAACGGATTGACTATCCGCCGTGTGCGTGTGCCAATGGGTGTGGTGGGCGTGATTTTTGAAGCTCGCCCCAATGTGGCCGCCGATGTGGCCGCTTTGTGCATCAAGAGCGGCAACGCCGTGGTGCTCCGCGGCGGCAAGGAAGCCATACAGTCCAACCGCGCCATTGTGGCATTGGCACGCCGTGCCTTGGCAGAATCCAGATTGGCGGCGGAAGCCGTCCAGTTGATTGAAAACACCACCCGCGCCTCCTCCGAGGCGCTGATGCAGATGCGGGGACTGATCGACGTCCTCGTGCCCCGCGGCGGCAAGGGATTGATCCGCGCCGTGGTGGATAATGCCCGGGTGCCCGTGATCGAAACCGGCGCCGGCAACTGTCATCTGTATATCCATGCGGATGCGGATCTGAGTATGGCGTTGGAGATCGCCGTCAACGCGAAAATCTCCCGTCCCTCCGTGTGCAACGCCTGCGAGACGATTTTGGTAAACGCGGCGGTTGCGGAAAAATTCCTTCCCATGCTGAAGGAAGCCATGGACGCCCATCATTGCGAGATTCGCGGATGTGAGCGCACAAGAGAGATCCTGCCCGATGTCACCCCCGCCACCGAGGAGGATTGGGATACGGAGTACAACGATCTCATCCTGGCGGTGAGAGTTGTCGATACGCTGGATGAGGCACGGATTCACATCAACCGCTACGGCACGGGACACAGCGAAACCATCGTGACGAACGATCTCTCTGCCGCAGAATATTTCCAGTCTGCCGTAGACGCGGCGGCGGTGTACGTCAACGCCTCCACTCGCTTTACCGACGGCGGTGAGTTCGGATTCGGTGCGGAATTGGGCATCTCCACCCAGAAGCTTCACGCCCGGGGCCCCATGGGCCTGACGGCATTGACTACGGAAAAATACCTCATAAACGGCAACGGCCAGGTAAGGTAATGAAATCAAAAAACTCCCCGAGAGGGGAGTTTTTTAGTTGTGCTTTTACTTCAGCATTTCTTTCACATTCTCCGCGATGTATGCGTCAAAATCGCCTCGGCAGGCGTCGTATTCCTGCCGCGCGCGGATCGTCCATGCCACGGTGGCGGCACCCAACTTGCGGCACAGCCAAACGGGGAAGGATCGGCCGTACACATGCCGTGCGGCGATGAAATCCGGCCGGGCGAGGAAGTTCAAGAGGAGATTCTGCAGAATGAGTCCCAACGCCCCCCGATTCTCGCCGTCCCGCTTGAATTTCGTGACCAGTACGCCCCGCATGACGTGGGGCGCCAGCTTTCCGTACCGGGCTACCAGCAGGGGATTGAAGGATTCCACGCAGTAGCGTCCGCCGTAATTCTCCAGAATCGGCATGGCCGCACCGCACAGCGAGGTGTCGGTGTTCTCACCTTTCAGTTCCACCACAAGGGGAACCCGATCGGCCACCAGATCCAGCACTTCTTTTAAGGTGGGGATGGTTTCACCCGTGTCAAGCAGGGACAACTCCCGCACTTCCGCCAGGGTCAGATCGGTGATCCGACGGGGATCGCCGCACATGCGCTGCAGGGTGGCATCGTGGAAGACCACCACTTCGCCGTCGGCGGTACGGTGGATGTCCAATTCGATTCCCACACCCAGGCGGATCGCGCCCTGAAAAGCGGGCAGGGAGTTCTCGGGGATGCGTTCGTTGTCAAACACGCCCCGATGGGCATAAATCTGCCCGAGAAAGGCGCGGTATTTCTTTTTCGCGCCCACACGGGGGAAGATCATAAACAAATACAGCAGAATGAGGGCGGCCAGTATACCGCCGATGATCCAAAGAATTTCCATCAATCGTCACTGTCCAGATATTCGATGGCGGATTTCTTTGCCAGGGGCTTTGCGTCACCGTGGCGCACCTGCCACATGGTGAACAGGGCGAGTCCGGAGAAGATCACCGCATAGGGGAAGAGGATACGGTAGCCGAACAGATCGATCAGCACGCCGGAGAGGATGGGGGTCGCGATCTGTGCCGCCATGGAGAAGGTGTAATAAATGCCGGTGTAACGGCCTACGTCGGCTCCGGTGGACATTTCTACCACCATAGGATAGGAATTTACGTTGATGGATGCCCAGCCGATACCGATCACCGCCATGACCGCGTAGATCACGGGGGAGTAGGAGGTGAGGAAGAATCCGGCCAGATAGGCGGCGGTCATGATGGCTACGCCGAAGAGAATCACTTTCTTCCGTCCCAGTTTGGAGGAAATGATGCCCACGGGGATGTAGCTGGCGGTGGCCACCACCGTGGCTACCAGCATCATGTTCGCACCGGTGGATTCGGATATGTTCCAGATTTCCAGGACGTAGCGGGAGTAGGCGCTGGACAGGGCGTTGTAAGCGATGTACCACAGGGCCACGGAGATCAGAATAAAGATCAGACTGCGGCGCACATCGGGTGCCAGCTTTGCGCCGGCGGTGCCGTTTTTCTCATCCTCTTTGGGCATGGCATCGGCCAGCTTCCGCTCCCGGACGGTGAGAACAAGAACCAGGGCGGAGACGGCCATAAAGGCGGCCATGATGGCGAATACGGTAAAATAACTGCCGTCCTTGGTGCCTGTTTCCACATTCACCTTGGGAAGGAGTTTTATGATCAGTAAAGCAAAAATACCGCCCACCGTGCCCATCAGATTGATGACCGCATTGGCAGAGGAACGCAGCGGCTTCGGCGTCAGATCGGGCATCAGTGCCACGGCCGGGGAACGGTAGGTGGACATGGCGATGAGCAGAAGCCCCAAGGCAATAACGAACAGGGGAAGATTGACGGTGTTATCGGCTACGGGAATGACCAGCATCAGCACAGCCGCCAGCGCGGTGCCCACCAGAATGAAGGGGGTGCGGCGGCCAAGGCGTGTGTTGATCCGGTCGGATAAAGAGCCGAACAGGGGCAAAAGAAACAGGGCCAGCACGTTATCCGCGGCCAGAACTACGCCCGACAGGCTTTCCGGAAAATGAAAGGTGTATTTCAGAATGAGGGGGACTACATAATCATACAACTGCCAGAATCCGCAGATGGACATAAAGGCCAGACCAATAAAAAAGGTGCGCTTGTAATTCAGTTTCATATCCGTTTCTCATTTCTGTTTTATGATCCCGGGAGAGATATCTACGGTCATTATATCATGGGGGCTCTGTCTTGTCAAGCAAGGGGGCGGCACGGATTTGCCTCCGGCGGTTGACAGATTTCCCATTGTTCGGTACAATATACATATCGAAATCAACATAATAGAGGGATTGTATGAAAGAACGTTCTCCCGGTTTGGATCTGGTACGGACGCTGGCGGTATTGTGCGTGCTGGTCACCCATGCCATCGCCTATACGGGCGTAATGGATGTCTCCCCCGCCTCGCCTGTGTGGTGTGTATATCTGGTGCTGCGGTTTGCCGCCATGGCGGGTGTGCCGCTGTTCCTTCTTCTGAGCGGGTATCTGTGCTGTGAAAAGCGGCTCAGCCACACCTATTACGGCGGCGGAATCTCCGTGGTTTTGTCCTATGTGCTGATTGCCGCCGCGGTGGTTATCCTCTGCACCGTGTCGGGTTTGCAGAAGTACACCGTGTGGGACGGCATCAGCGGGATTCTGAACTTCACCGCCCACGGCTACGCCTGGTATGTGGAGATGTATCTGGGGCTGTTTCTTTTGATCCCCTTTCTGAATCTGATATTTGAGGGACTGCAAACGGGGCGCAATCGGTTGATTCTGATCATCACGCTGGCCATCCTTACCCTGCTGCCGCCTACCCTGGAGAGCTTCCGCGTGGGCGGTGTGAGTCTGGATATCACCGCCGATTACTGGCGTGCCGTCTATCCTTTGACGTACTACTTCATCGGAGCCTATCTGCGCAAGCATCCGCCGAAATTGTCCCGCCTTGTGCGTATCGGACTTGCAGTTTTGGCCACCGTCCTGCCGTGCTTGCTGTGCTATATATACACCGTCCGGGACGGGGCGTATGCCTGGTACATGATGAACGGATTTGCGTCCGTGACCGCCGCCATGACGGGCGTTGCCTATTTCCTTCTGCTGTACGATTGGCCGGTGCGCACGGGATTTTTGCGGGGCGTCGCGAAGGAAATCTCTGTTTGCTCCTTTGAGATGTATTTGTTTTCCTACATCACCGATCAGGGCATGCTCCGCGTGCTGGATCATCTGGGCATAGCCCGCCATAGTGCACGTCTTGTCCTTCTGGTGATGGGATCCTTGATCGCGGCCTATGCCGCATCCCGTGTGCTGCGGCTGATCACCGTGCCGCTGGTGAAGTGGATCCGCGGGAAGTGCCGCATCTGACAAAAAAGCAGTGCGAAGGCTTGTCCTTCGCACTGCTTTCGTTATTGTACCAATTCCATATACGCTCCGTTTACGCCCGGGGCGGTGTGGGTGTTGTATTCCATATCATTGATGGAAAGGTTGCCTGCGGCCTCACCGTACACGGTGATCACATCACCGGGGAGGAAATTCCGGCTGTTTTCCCGCCGGCAGTCCCGGATGAGAAAACGGATCTGGGTGTTGTTCGGATCCTGACAGACATAATAGACGGTGTATTTTCCGCCATTGTAGTGGGCATAGACGTCCGTGATCTTCTGGACTACTTCCACTGTAAAGGAAACATACGTATCCGTATATACATCCGCACCGCGGTACAACTCCTCGGGGGAGATCGCCCCGCAGGTGTCCATATATTCCTCCCGGGAAAGGGAGGTGTTCACCGGCTTTTCCCACTGGGCCGCCAGGAAGGACACCACATTACTGATGCCGAAGCTGGATAAGAACAGATACACACCGGCTGCTACTCCTACGGCGATCTTGATGCCTTTTTTGTGGGGACTGGTGACCAGCAGAATGATGCCCACCAGGGGGAACAGAAACAGCATCAGAACGATAAACCACCAGCGGTGAAACCAATCGATGAAGATCACCCGGCCGTTTGTGGAGGAGGTTTGTTTCTTTTTGGGTATCTCCGGCGGCTTCCGTCGGCCTGCCCGCATTTCCTCCGGGCAGAGCTTTCCGCACAAGGGACACCGCTCACCGGCGAAGAAGCATTCGCAGTCCGGGCACTTGTTCAAATCCGGGTGGTCCATATTGCTGTTGTAGTCACGGGTGTCTGCTTTGCGTCCCATGGAAGTCTCCTTTCGTTCTTACAGCCGAATCACGTTGGCGCCGCCGTTGTTTTCGGCCAATTCCGCTTCCACCCGGCGGCAGGTGAGCAGAATGCTCTGGGCACCCTCGTCTCCCGATGCGTTCAGCATCCGGAGAACCCGCGCCAGACGGGTTTCATCCACTCGGGCGAAACTCTCGTCGTAGATCAGCGGCGGCTGGGTGTCGCCGAATAAAGCACCGCTCAACGCCCGCCGCAGGCTGATGTATGCGATATCTTTTGTCCCCTCGGAGAGGTATTCCACCCCGCGGGTCATGCCGTTTCGGGTGAAGGTCATGGCCAGACCGTGATCCACGCCGATGGCGTCAAAGGCACCGCCGCTGATGCGGTTGGCCGATGCACAGGCCTGGGCGACTACCTTGGGCAGAACGCCGGCCCGCATGGTATCCGAGGCTCTCTGCAGCGTTTCCATGGCCAGGCAATAGGCTTCGTGGCGCATGGTCAACGTATCGATCTGTTCATCCAATTCCGCCAGACGGCTGGCCAATTCCGTGGGAGATGTGCTTACCGCACGGGATGCGGCCACACGGGTTTCCAGGGAGTGGCATTGCTCCTCCGCCTCGCGGAGTGCGGACTGCAACTCCTTCAGGAATCTCTTTGCCTCCTCCAGCTTATCTCCATCCAGCCCGGATGCGATCTTGCCCTCCGGTGTGCGGAGATTCTCCGCAAAGATGCGGCGGACTTCCTCTTCATTTTCGCCTGCCAGCTGCTCCTGCAGTACGGAGATGCGCCCCGCCAGCTTATCGATGGCGCGCTGCATTTCTTCCCGCTCGGCGCAGATGTCCTCCGCCTGCTTGACGGTCAAAGCCAGTGCCTCCTTGGCACCATCGGCATACTCGTCCTCCTTTTCCTCATCCGGCACACGGATGTCGGTGAGCACACGCCCGGCCAGCGCATATGCCTCCTTGGCTTCGTTGTGGCGGGCAAGGATCAGATCGGACAGGGCTTTTTGCATCTGTTTGGATTCATTTGCGAGGGAGTCCAGATCCCCCTTGACGCCGATCACGTCGGTGATGGCATCGGGCAGGGAAGGCACATCCGGTGCATCCCATTCCTGCAGAAGATCGCCCAGCACGGCGGACGCCCGTCCGCGGATGACGAAGCACAACACGGACAGCACAGCCAGAAGAGCGGCCGCGGCAATGGGCACGGGATACAGTGAAACCTCGTAGGAGTACAGCATCCATCCGCCCAGACCGGCCAGAATGGCCAGCACCAGAATGGTGATGCCCATGGCCAGCGTCAGACGCATACGTCCTACCAGAGAATCCGCCAGGGTGGTGGCGGCACGGATTTCGGTTTGCGCCCGCTCATGCTTTTCGCTGGCGGAGGTGTGCTTGCCCCGCAAAACGCTCTCCGCGTTCTGCATTTGGGCCAGCATGGAGGACTGCTCGGCGATCCGCGCCGCGGATTCCTTGGCACGGGCCACAAAGGCGCGATCCACCCCGTCCCGGTTCCGATTGGCCAGCTCCTGCTGCATGGCTTTCAGCTTTTGCGTACCGGCAATAACGGTGTCAAACCGACGCCGCACCAGATTGATTTCTCCGTAGGAGCAGATCAGCGTCTGGCGGCGGATTTTTTCTTTGAGTGCATCGCATTTCGCCTGGGCGTCCGTGAGGGAGTTCTCCTCTCCCAACAGGGAACCAAGCTGTTCCTGGGCCGACCGCAGCCGGGCGGCAACCGCACTGCGCTCCTCTTTGCAGGCGTGGAGTTCACCGCCGCCGCCGTTTTTGTGCAGAATCTGCTTGCGGGCGGTATCCAGCCGATCCATGGCTTTTTTGGTACTGATATTTTCATTGGCGGTGAAAAGCAGATTTTCGATGGAGGTGAGAATGCTTTCTCCGCTGGGGCGCGCGCCGTCGATCTGGCGCACGAACACGGTGTTCATGAAGATGGCCTCGGGTACGTGGAAGATCACCTCGCCCGGCACCTCACCCCGATGGACGGGAGTACCCAGGGCGGTGTCGATGATGCGCACGGTTTCCCGTACGGTTTCCCGCTGTCTGGTGCCATCATCGGACACGGAGGCGGCCAGATGCCGCTCAATGCGGAATTCGCCCTCCTCCCCGGAGACGATCATGGTGCCGGCGGCACAGCCCGTGTCCCAGTTCACATAGCGGCGCCGCTCCGATAAATCCCCGCCGGTGGATTTTCCCGACAGACCGTAGAGCATGAATTTGATGAACATGGCCAGGGCGCTTTTGCCGGATTCGTTGGCACCTTCGATGATATTCAATCCGTCCGACAATTCTACCTCACGGTCGCGAAGCACGCCGAAGGATTCAATTTTCAGATGTTTTATGTACATGATTCACCTCAGGTTTCGCTGATGTTCTCGCCGGCTATGGCCGCCAGACCGTAGCGGAGTGCCATAGCGGCGATTTTTCTCTCTTCGGGGGTGCCGCGTTCCATTTGCGCGGCGAGGGCGCGGTAAAATTCGCCCCGCACCGTGCGATCGTTTTCGTAATCCCGGGGGTGGATGGCGGGCAGCGTTTCGTCCCGCACGTCCAGAGAGAACAACTG
This sequence comes from Eubacteriales bacterium, assembly GCA_045539595.1. Classification (GTDB taxonomy): domain Bacteria; phylum Bacillota; class Clostridia; order Oscillospirales; family CAG-272; genus SIG701. Next base: position 87,063 of record JAZQFQ010000084.1, read on the forward strand.
CGGGAAGCGGGATGCCAGCGCATGGGTATCCACAATCAGCGCAGGGGCCACTCTGCCTTGCAGAGTGACGCGGAGAAGCGTGTCCTCGCCGTATCCTTTTTCCTCCATGCACGCACCGATGCGTGCTTCTATGTCAGCCAGGGTTTCTGCCCCGGTGCAGTCCAGAATCTCGTTTTCGTACCGCCGGCGGGAGATGCGGATCCGTTTGGGACGGACATCGGCCTGCGTACCGTTCTTTTCGATCTCGCACAAGATGGCGCCTTTGATACCGGTCTCATCGAATGCCCGTCCTTCGGGGCATCCGCAGTAGGCCGCCACGGTACCGCCGATTTTTTCCACGGGCGGGGCATTGTGGATGTGGCCCAGGGCCGCGTAATCCGCGCCGAACTCGCCCAGCGCGGCACGGGAAATGGGACAATAACGGGACAGAGGCACACCGATTTCGCCATGGGCCAGGAGCAGATTGATCCGCTGCGGATCGTCTGCGTGCAGGCCATGCAAAGGACATTCTGTCATTTCGGGGGATACAAAGGCGTAGCCGTACACGTCCACACCCAAATCATCGAAGGAGAATTTTTCCACCTTCGGGGAGCGGAAAATGTGCACGTTTTTCGGAAACAGGGGCTTGGCCCAGATGCTGTCCGGAGAGGCGCAGTCATGATTGCCGGGGGCGATGACGATGGGGCACTCCGTCTGCTCAAATTCCCGCAGAATCAACGAGAGCGTTTCCCGCGTCACAAATTCCCGATCGAACACGTCGCCCGCCATCAGAATCAGATCCACGGAGGACTTTCGCGCGAAGGCAAACATGGCGGAAAATGACGAGCGCAGCTCCTCCCGACGGATTTCTGCCCTGCGGGCATCCAGCCGCGCGAAGGGGGAGTCGAGATGGATATCGCCGGTATGAAGAATCTTCAGCATAGCATTATCCTTTGTTTTCGGTGTGATGTATACCTTAATGTATACATTATACCATTTTGCGACACGGACAGCAACAGCATTTCACGAAAAAAGGCGGATATTTTCACAAATGTCTATAATCGATCAAAATTAGGCATATGCATAAAAATAGGTTTGCACACGAATCTGCGTGCAAACCTATAGTATTACAGAACAAAAATCTTGATGGCCTTGACGGCACTGCCGTCGGGATAGTCCCGCACCTCACCCAAGGCGAAAAATACGCCGTCGTGGATCATACGGACCACCGTCCCCACAGGGAGGTCGGTGCGGATTTTCTTTTGATAGATCTCGCATCCGTTTCGTGCCAGACGGGCATAAAACGCAGGCAGATCCACCGCGGGACAATGGAGAAAGAATTTCTCCAAGGGGATCACGCATGCGGTCCGCTCCTCATCCGTCATGGCTTCCAGCTGTTCGATGGTAACGGATTCCGCCAGAGTAAAGGGACCGCTTTCCGTCCGTGTCAGACGGGCCATCACACCGCCGCATCCCAGTTTCGCACCTATATCGGCGCACAGAGTGCGGATGTATGTACCCTTGGAGCAGCATACGTCCAATTCGTACAGATCCTCCGCCAGACGTCTGGTTTGCAGATCGTGAATGGTGATGGGGCGGGCTTGCCGCTCTACCGTGATGCCCTCTCTGGCCAGATCCACCAGTTTGCGGCCGTTCACCTTCAGCGCGCTGTACATGGGAGGGGTCTGCAAAATTTCTCCGATAAACGAGGCGCAAACCGCCAGCACATCTTCCTCCGGGGGAATCGTCTCCGACGCGGTCAGAGTGGTGCCGGTGGTGTCCTCGGTGTCGGTGGTGATGCCCAGCTTCAGATGAGCGGTGTACCGCTTGTTCTCGGCTGTGATGTTCTCCGACGCTTTGACAGCACGGCCGATCAGCACGGGCAGAACGCCCGTGGCCATGGGATCCAGCGTGCCGGTGTGGCCCACCTGTCGTGTGCCGAACAGACGGCGCAGTTTGATCACGATGTCGTTTGAGGTGACGCCCTCGTGCTTATTGACGATCACAATACCCGATACGTCCATTACGCCGTTTCCTCCGCTTCTTCCAGAGCATGCCCGAAGGCCTCACAGGCGATGGCCAATGCCGCATCCGCGTCCGGCGCGGAGATACTGCATCCGGCAGCCCGCTTGTGTCCGCCGCCGCCGAACGTGGCGCAAACGGCGGAAACATCCACATCCACATTTGCACGGGAGCTGATGCGCCAGGCGGTGGGATCGTCGGGGGATTGCTTGATGGCCAGGGCGATCTTCACGCCGTCCACCGTGCGGGGAAGGCCGATCACGTTGGCGATATCCTCCATAGTGAGTCCGTTGTCCGTGAGCATTTGCTGAGTGAACAGAACGATGCCCAACTCCCCGCCGTGCTCCAACCGCAAAGCGTCGATGCCCGCCCGCTGGGCCCGGAGTTCCGTCATGGTTCGGCATTCAAACAAACGGTGGCACAGCATGGGAATATCGTCGCCCCCATCCGTCGCCGTCTGGATCTCGCCCATCAACTCCGCCGCGGCCAGCATGGTCTTTTTCGTGGTGTTGGAATACTTAAAACTGCCCGTGTCCGACACGATGGCGGTGTAGAGCAGCCGGGCAATATCCGCGTCGGGCTGCATCTGACCGGCCTCGCACCACATCCGGTACAGATCAAACAAAATCTCCCCGGCGGCCGATGCCTCAGGGGCAACAAAAGCGGGGCAGAACACCTCACCCATACCGTGATGATCGATGCTTACGCCGATTTTGTCCGCCAGATGACCGAGCGCACCCAACTGCCCCACCGACGCCGTGTCCACGGCGCACAGAAGATCGTATTCCGTCTCCATGCCCTCGGTGTACAGCCACTCCTCCTGCTCCCGCAGAGTGAAGCGGAGCCGCTTCGGGATGGGATCGGCACAGATCACCCGGGTGTATTTGCCCATGGCCCGCAGCATTTGTGCGAGGGCAAAAGCACTGCCGGCGGCGTCCCCGTCGGGATTGTGATGAATACAGATCAGTACCCGCTGTGCCCGGTACAGAATGTCCGACACAGCGGATAGCGTGAGATTATTCGGCATCGTCATCCTCCGCCTCGTCGGGATCATCCTGGGGGATGTCCAGCTGAGACAAAATCTCGGCGATATGGGCGCCGTGGCTGACGGAGGTATCGTGGGCGAAGGTCAATTCCGGCGTCACGCGGAGATTCAGCCGGCGCGCCAGCTGACCGCGGATAAATCCGGCGGCGGAGCGCAGGCCCTGCAGAGTTTCCTTCACCTCTCCGCTGTAGAGAGAAAAGAAGATTTTTGCATACTTCAGATCCGGAGTCACGTCCGCCCCGGTGATGGTGATCATCGCATCCGAAACCCGGGGATCCTTCACATCCCGGAGAATCATGGATATTTCCTGTGCCACACTGTCGTTGATGCGGC
>JAZQFQ010000085.1:0-31091 GCA_045539595.1 Eubacteriales bacterium
CTTTGACACCGCCCCTCTGCGTGCATTATATCACACATCGGAGATGTTGGGAGTCAGGACCTCCGGCAAAGCCGGAGGCTTGCTCTGCCCCTATAAGGGGCTATTGCCGGCAAGCATCTAAGGACGCACGATATTCTATCACTCGCATCACTTGCCCTGCCGCCGCAAATGCGGTATGACATCATAGCCTTCCCCAGTGGGGGAAGGTGGGATCCGCGCAGCGGATGACGGATGAGGTGTCTATACAAACCATTACTCCTCATCCACCGTTCGCGTGCGAACGGTCCCCCTTCTCCCACAGGAGAAGGCACGCCTTCGCCGCAACTTTTCTTTGCTAAAGCTTTTTGTTGCCACCTGCACAGCAGGTGGTTGTATTTCAGCACCAATACAAAACTCCTTGCCGTGTCCCGGCAAGGAGTTCTTCTACCATTCACGCACAAAGATACGCAATGATCGCCTTGATGGCCCGCGCCACTTCCGCCGATGCCATGAGGGGCGTGCCCTCGGCGAAGTCCGTCTTCTGGGATTCGCTGGGCGGGATGTGGATAAAGCCGCACAGCATCCGCCGTGCGTGCTCCGACGCGTACTGCATCAGATGATAGAACAGATTGTTGCACACATATGTACCCGCCGAATAGGAAATCTTGGCGGGGATTCCCACCTCGCGCAAAGCGCCGGTCAGTTCCTTCAGGGGAAGATTGGACGGAAGGGACTCCGCACCGTTCTCCGCGATCTTCTCGCCGCTGAAGGTGACGCCCGCGTTATCCGGGGTGCTGGATGCCTTCACGTTCACCGCGGCATGCTCAATGGAGATGCCCTCGCGGCCCGCGGCCTGTCCGAGACAAAGGACGCAGTCCGGCTGATGCTCGTCCAAGAGGGCGTACAGCGCGTCGGCGCACTTGTCATACACCACGGGCAAAGTGGCCGTGACGATTGTATGATCCCCCAGCATGGCAGGCAGGCACCGCACCGCCTCAGCGGAAGCATTCCGATCACTATTGCCGAAGGGGTCGAATCCGGTAATCAAAAACAGCACGTTCGTTTCCTTTCTGAGGGGGTTAAAATAGATTGATATCATTCTAACACACGAACGGGTGTTTTGCAATAGGCGACTGCAAAAAATATTTCCAAAAACCGGATACTTATCGGCATTTTTCGTGGTGAAAGTGTCAAAAAAGGCCGAAAAACCCACCCAAAGTGGGGAACGGACTCGTTTTCAGCGTTTTTTTCTCCCGTGAGATGCCGTTTTCACCGCGGTCTTGCGGGCAAGACTTCCCTCTCCCTTCACCGCAAAACGGATGGCATCCACGGCCGTGCCGCACAGCATCAGTGCCCCGCATCCCGTGGAAAACAGTCGGATGATCGGCGTAAAATCCACGGCGTCGTTCCGGCAGATCACCACATAAGCCGCCGCCGCCAACTGGATCAATATAGCCGCACAGGGCGCGCACAGCGTCCGCATCCACACCATTTTGTGCCGGATCAGCGCAGCCAGAAGCAGCGGGATGCCCATCACCAGCGAAGCCGTACCGGCAAAGGAAAACCAGCCCCGCGTCATATCGTAGGCCCATGCCGCCGTTTCCGCATCGGGCAAAGCATCGGCTCTCAGCGCAGCCGCATCCCCAAAAGCCAAAACGATGCACAAGACACCGCTCAGGCAAAGCAGTACGCCCAGTACTGCCGTGCTGATCGCCCATTTTCCCCGTCGGGGGACGAAGCGCAGCGCCGTCACAAGGATGACTGCCACCGCCATAAAGATCTGAATCATTTTCCCGCCTCCCACATACTTTCTGCCTTATATTGTATCACATATTTTTGAATAAAAAAAGAGCCCCCGCGAGGGAAATTTTTCCTCCCGCATGGGAACATTTTCACCCCCGATTCGTCAAGAAAACAAATACAATTTCCGGAGATGCCATGAAACGCCTGTGTCTGATTCTCGCCCTTCTTCTGCTGATCCCCTCCCTGGCCTGCTGTACGCCGGGAGGTTCTTTGCCCGTGTCGGCCGATCCGCAGACGGAGGATACCACAGGCACCGACGCTCCCGCCACCGATCCGATTCCCGAGGAAACCACCGCCGAGCCGATGATCACCACGGAAGAGCCGCACGTGACGGAGACGGACATCCCCGAGGATACCACCCCCGCCGAGCCGGAAACCATCGCCCTCGAGGACGTGATCCTGGTTCTGCCCCCGCTGTCCGGCATGAGTGAGGCGGAAGCGCGGCAGATCATCGATTCCGCCCGGGCGGGCACGTCCCTGCCGGAGGGTGTGTTGGAGATCCGGGTAGAGCACGGGGCCCACTCCACCCCCGCCGGGCTGATCCACGACGCGGAATTTGTGGGGGAAAAGGCGGAGGACGCCTACTATGTGTATGCCCTGGGCGGGATCACCTTGCGGATCAGCGACGGTGCCACCTGGGAAAACGTGCGCGTGCCGGAGGGGGACAAGACCATCTATCTCACCTTTGACGACGGTCCCAATCCGAAAAACACGGAGCAAATCCTGGATGTGCTGAAGGAATACGATGTCAAGGCCACCTTCTTCCTGGTGGGCGAGTACATGGACAAGTATCCCGATATCGTGCGCCGCGTGCAGGAGGAGGGGCACCGCATCGGATGCCACTCCTACACCCACAACTACGGCCACATCTACGCCACGGAGGAGAATCTCATGGCGGATCTGGACAAGTGGGAAGCGTCGGCCCGGGCGATCCTGGGCGAGATCCCCCCGGAGCGGCTGTTCCGCTTCCCCGGCGGATCCATGACCGCGGGGGACAACCGAAACGCCTACAAGCAGGCCCTGGCCTATCGGGGATACAAAGGATACGACTGGAACGCGCTGAACAACGACAGCCAGAGCCATCTCCGCCCGAAGGACATGACGGCGGAGGAATACATGAAAGACAGTTTCCTCTCCACGGTGGCATACAGCTTCCGCATGAAGACCAGCCCGCACATCGTGCTGGTGCATGAGACCTATCAGCAGACGGTGGACATGCTTCCGTGGATGATCGAATACCTACGGGAGATGGGATGCACCTTCGCCACGCCGGACACGTTGGATGCGTCGTGGTACCACTGAGGTGGGCATATAGTTTAACTGGATTTGCACCACAGCGGCCCACCTCCCGAGAATTTCCACACAGTGGAAATTCTCCAAGGTTTAGGCTAACCACTGGGCATATTCTATAGCTGAAGTTGCAACACAGCGGCCCACCGCTTTGGCTCTCGCCGAAGAAAGGATAGTTTATACAGTATAAAAATTTTGGTCCACCTTTTTGGGGAGGTGGCGGGGTGTGGGGTGTCCCCACATTCCTTCACTCCCGGAGGATATATGAAAAAACGAATCGGATACCTCATCGCCTTTATCGTTCTCCTGATCACGGAAATTCTCATCGCCCTGTTCGTGCGGGATGATTTCATCCGCCCCTACGGCGGGGATATTCTGGTCACGGTGCTGATCTGCGCCGCCGTGCGGATCGTCTTTCCCACGGGCGTGCGGCTGCTTCCCGTGTGGGTGTTCCTCTTCGCCGCCGGGGTGGAGATCGGCCAGTATTTTGATTTCGTCACCCTCCTGGGGCTGGGGAACATCGCCTTCTTCCGGATCCTGCTCGGCTCCACTTTTTCGTTTGCGGATCTGATCTGCTACGCCGCAGGATGCGCGCTGTTCTGGCTGGGGGAGCGAATCATCACCAAATCGTTTTCATAAAGTTTTTTGAAAAGGGTGCGGGGAAAACTTTTTTGCAAAAAGTTTTCCCCGCATTGTTTTATGCAATTATCCCGCTCACTTGCCGCAGCGGCGGTCGATCTCGTCCAGATACGCGATCAGATCCCGGGGATCGTTGCCCGTGATGTTGGTGAATCCGAACTTGACGGCGTTGATGGCCTGCTCACGGTTGTCCGCGTGGTAGCCCCATGCCTGGATGCCGTGATCGTTGGCGAACTTCACTGCCTCAAAAATATCCTCATCGGTGGGCAGGCGCTTGGATCCCAGCGGCACACCCATGCCGTACATACGATCCAGAACGCGGGGATCGTACTGTACCATGAATACCGGCACATGACCCTGGGTCTTTACGTGGGGATAATTATCCTGCACATACAGAAGGGACTGTGCGTCGAAGCTGGCAATCACGGAGCGGTCCAGCACGCCGAACTCATCCAGCATAGCGATGGTAGCATCGATGCAGTCGGGACGCTGATCCTTGATTTCCACATTCAGAATCATATCGGGCGCGCCCTCGTTCACGATGCACTCCAGTGCCTCGCGGAGCGTGGGGATGCGAAGGCCGGGCTGGCCGAATTTTACGCCCGCGTCCAGCTTCTTCACTTCTTCCAAGGTCTTGAAATGGATGCAGCCCGTGCCGTCGGTGGTGCGATCCACCAGATCGTCGTGCATAACCACCAGCACCTTATCCCGGGTCAGGTGAATGTCAAACTCCAGAACGTCCACGTCCAGGCGGAACGCCTCGCGGAAGGACTCCAGGGTGTTCTCCGCCATATACGCCTTACAGCCGCGGTGTCCGGTAACACCGATCTTCTCTACGGTTTGATTTCTCATAATCCGTACTCCTTTAGTATATGGATCCGCATGAGGGCGGACCCGAATCCGACGACTCGTCGGTACACCCCCATTGTAGCATAACGTTTTCCAGATTTTCAAGTGATTTTTTCCAGATTTATCCGTCATTGGGCTGTTTATTGTGCAACCCACGGTGGCTTGACATATTTTGGTGATTATGATACAATATATTTAGAAAGTACGTTGAGGGAGGAAACGAAGATGACCCCCAATGCAAAATGGCGCGCGTCGGTGCAGCCTTTTCTGGATTATATTTCACGAAACACCGCCACCCTGCTGTTGTACGGAATCTTGTTCGGCGCCATCCTCCTGTTCTACAGCCGGGTGGTCGGCGGATATGTGACGCTGTTTCTGGCCATCCTGCTGAGTGCCTACGCTTTTTCCATGACGATCAGCTTCAAGGCGATGAAAAAGCTGGAAAAATACGAAAAGGACGGCTGCCTTACTTTTCGGAAAATCGTCCGTCTGTCCTTCCGCATCGCCTGTCCTATCTACTGGTGCTGGCTGCTGTTTTCCTTTGTGCCCATCATGTCTGTGGATGCGTGGTACATCACGGGATTCCCCATCACCATGGTCAGCGCCTTCCCCCTCAAATCCGTATCGGACTACTGGGACGGATGGCGAAAAGTACCCTATTGGGCCGTCAATGCCGTCATCTATGTGGCGTGCACGGTGACCGGCCAGAGCATCCTCCGCGCCATCTTTCCGTGGTAGTCAGGACCTCCGGCAAGGCCGGAGGCTTGCTCTGCCCCTATAAGGGGCTAGTGCCGGCAAGCATCTAAAGACGCACGATATTCTATCACTCGCATCACTTGCCCCGCCGCCGCAAATGCGGTATGACATCATAGCCTTCCCCAGTGGGGGAAGGTGGCATCCGCGCAAGTCGGAGGCCAAGCGGGCTTAGGAAGACAAACTGGTAAGGCGACTCCTTGGCTCACAGACCGAGATGGCATCGATCTGACTTGGGGAAGGCTATGATGTCATACCGCATTTGCGGCGGCAGGGCAAGTGATGCGAGTGATAGAATATCGTGCGTCTTTAGATGCTTGCCGGCAATAGCCCCTTATAGGGGCAGAGCAAGCCTCCGGCTTTGCCGGAGGTCCTGACTCCCAACATCCCCGATGTGTGATATAATGCACGCAGAGGGGCGGTGTCAAAGCCATCTTTTCGAAAAAACCGGCGAATTTGCCGTTTTGTAAAGTCTTGTTGCGGAATTGTAAGGCGGATGCGGTGGAATTTGGGGCCCTTTTTGCTATAATGACTTCACCAAATCAAGGAGGTATTATTTATGAAATTGTCAGACAAACTGATCGCGCTCAGAAAAGAATACGGATGGTCGCAGGAGGATTTTGCGGAAAAACTGGATGTGTCCCGCCAGGCGATCAGCCGTTGGGAAAACGGAACCGCACTGCCGGATGCACAGAACATTTTCCGGATCAGCAAACTGTGCGGCGTGACGGCGGATTATTTGCTGAATGAGGATTATGAGGGAGAAACGGAAATTTCCGCGCCCGAAACGGAGGCAGGAGAAGCACAGCCCGCACCTCCCCAAAAGAAGCACTCGCGTTGGGTGCGGATCCTGGCCGTTTGTTTTGTTGTCCTGCTGTCGGGCTGTGCCATCGCGGCGGTTGTGAAAAGCAAGAACGAAGCCCATAGGCACCACGGTTTGCGGTGTGTCATTGAGAACGAGGTGGCTCCCACCTGCACCACGGAGGGTTTTAGTGAGAGTGTCCTATATTGCACGGTGTGCGGCAAAGAAGTCTTTCGGATGCGGGTGAGTAAAGGGATGCCATCCCACCAATTTTATAACGAAAAATGTATCATTTGCGGGGAAATACAGCGGGAGCGGGATTGAGTTACTATTTTCGGATTGAAACGGTGCGGCAAGTATGATATAATGGCGTAAGAAAGGCGGTGGATCCATGAAGATAAAAGCAATCCGAAACTGTATCGTCCTTGGCTGCATCGTGCTGGCTGTCGTGCTGCTTGCCGCCTTTTGTGTCGATATCTTCTCGTACAATACAGGCGTCGTGACCGGTATTTCCGCCGTGGAAACAGGCGAGGGAGAGTGGGAATTGAACCTGACGTATTTTCTCCCGATGGGCGGATATTCCGTGCGCACCGTGCCTGCGGATAAGGGAGAATACATCGGCGATGGCATGGTGGAGTACAACGGCGATCTGGGAACGTATCGGATTCTGATCACGTTCGGGGATATGACGCCCCACCGCTCTTTTTCCGCGAAAAAGAATGAGGACGGCATCATCACGATACAAAACGGAAGCGGCGTGTGGAAGGCAAAAATCGCCCATCCCTCCGACCACGGCTTCGTGCTGTATATCGGCTCGGATACACCGATTTGCGCCAGCCATACAGAAAACAAAGAATTGAGTGGCTTTTGCGGAATGGTACGAATCCCCATTGTTGCGGGAGATAATGAGTAAAACACCAATGTAGTTAAAAAACACATTCGTTACAAAAGGAGATATGGTATGGGAAACTACTTTTCGAATGTATACGTGAGACGGAGTGATCAAGCCACAAACGAAGCGGTGACAACGGCTTTGACGGAGTGTTTTGTCGAGCGCGGCATGGTTCCTTGTGCTGCGGAAGAGGCCGACTTTTCGGTTTTACTGCAATATGCGCAAGACCGGCCTTGGATTGCAGTGTACTGTGACGGTTGGGGATATGAGGAAATACTTGAGACGGCACCGCTGCTTTCCGGTCGATACCATACTGATGTACTGTCCTGCGCCTGTTTTGACAGCGATTATATGTTTTTGCATCTGCTTAACGAAAGCGAGGGAGTGGATGCTTTCGTTAATATCGGAAAATCGGATGAGATAAAGCCTCCGCGCCGCACTACCCTCGCTGCCTGGAAGACCCGTGTTAAGGATTTCGATGCCTTCAAGAATGCAGTGAAACAGTCTTACGTTTGCGCAGAAGATTTTTTATTGTGTGTGCAGGAGCAATTGGTGCTTCCCGAAATGTCTTGCACGCCTGAGGGGTGTTCCGCCCAGTTGTATTTCCGAGCGCCGCAAGAGAAGAAGCCAACCCCGCCCCGCCTGCGCATGTTCACATCCTCCCTGCTTCCCTGTAAGCCGGGAAAGCCGGAGTATTGGTCCGTCATCAATGAGGGAGGTGCTTCGCTGGGAGTTCGTATCGTGTTTTTTGGCTTCCATCCGGAAAACGATGAGATAACCTTGGAAAACGTTACTCTTTGCTATCAGAATGAGCGAGGTCAGCGAATCGATAAACCGTTGGAGTTGAAAAAGATCGTGCTTGCGGGAGGAACTCCGGCACTTTGTGCCAGTGATCCTGATTTCAAAATTTCGTCGGCTCCTGCTCCCGATCTCCCGCCCATGGCGCAGCAGAAAAAGATGTTTGCACGAAGTTTTGGTGTCCGTTTTACGCCGCGAGGAAATGAGCGTAAGTTTTTGGATATTACCGTTGCGTTTATCCCCCTTGCCAACCCTGTGCAAGGACAATGCTCGTGGCGTGTGTGGGGGAAGTATCCAACGAAAAAGTCGTATATTGAAGCGCATAATCATGCAAGTGAGCAGGATCAAAAGCTGTACGGTGTTCCGGCGGATCTTATCGATCCTGCCGCCTATGATCTGGATTGACCGCCGCTTTGCAATCATAAAAGCACCCGGGCGGGTGCTTTTTCCTTTTACCGCCGATTGACAGCGCAGACGGGGTGTGATAGAATAAAACCGGAAAGGCGGCAGATTAAAAATGAATAAAGTCGGTTTGTCCTGCTGCGGCTTTGCCCTGAATGACGAGAACTTCCGCAAGCTGCAGCAAAGCGGCATATCTGCCATCGAAATTTCCATGGCCCCGTATCAATATAAGGATATCCGTTACGGGGAAGTGCAGGCGTATGCAAAGCAGTATTCGACAGAGTTGTGGTCCTTCCATTTGCCCTTTATGCCCTTCAGGGAGATCGATATTTCCTCCTGCCGGAAAGAGCTTCGTGATAATGCGGTCCGGCTGTATAAGGAGCTGATCGAGAAGGCCGCGAATATCGGTATCCGCACCTTCATTATCCATCCCAGCGGAGAGCCGATCGGCGTGGAGGAGAGGGAAGACCGCATCCGGTATTCCATGCAGACGCTGGACAGTCTGGCGGAATTTGCCCACCAGCACGGGGCCGTCATTGCCGTGGAGAATCTGCCGAGGACGTGTCTTGGCAATACGGCGGACGAAATGCTCCGTTTGCTCAGCGCCAACGAGAAATTGCGGGTTTGCTTTGATACCAATCATCTTCTGCAGGGCAGCCATGCGGATTTTATTCAGAAACTGGGCGATAAGATCGTGACGCTGCACGTGTCCGACTACGATTTTGTGGACGAAAAGCACTGGCTTCCCGGCGAGGGAAAGATCGATTGGCCCGCTTTGTATTCTGCATTGAAGGAAAGAGGTTATTCCGGTGTGTGGCTGTACGAGATGGGATTGACGCCCACGAAAACGATGGAGCGCAGCCGGGATCTGACTTTTGACGATTTCCGAAAGAACGCGGATGCGATCTTTGCCGGGGAACAGCCCGCCCGGGTGTGGTGATCTCACGCGCCGCCGTATGGTATACTGGGACGGATCCATCATTTTGAGAAAGGACTGCCGATGAAAAAATCTGTTACGCTCTATAACATCTATCCTTTGTGGTTCATTCTGCTGGCACCGGAGCACATTCTTTTGTCCCTGCCGATTCATTTTTTGATCGACTGCCTGGTGCTGCTGGCCGGGATGGCGCTCTTCAAAATCGCGGACAAAAAAGAGTGCTTCCGGTATGGCATCTGGCGTGCCTTCGGCTTCGGCCGCCTGGCCGATTGTTTCGGTGTCATGTATATGGCGGTTGTGACGGGGGAGTGTCACCTTGACGGGGTGGAGTGGTTCGTCACTGTCCCCGGGGTGGTGATTGCGGCTGTCTCCATTTTCCTGCTCCATTACTTTTTTACCTTTCGGTGGGAGGACAGGGGACAGCGTCTCAAAATGGCACTCTTGTTTGCCGTGGCCACGGCGCCCTATGCCTTTCTTTTCCCGATTTATGCTTGAATACAGAAGATAAGGGGTGGATGCTATGACCAAAGAAATTGTGAGAAATGAAAATATCCGTGAAGATCTTCTCAAAGTGATTGAAGAACGGAACGATATCCAGTGGGAGTGGCGGCTGTGCTACATTGTCCCTTTTGCTTCCCTCGCGCTGATGATCTGCTTTCTTTTGCCCAATGTGTGGCTGGGGCTGGTGGCGTTTCTTCCGGCGGTGTATCACGTTGTGCGGCTGATTTGGGAACTTCGCCGAAGCCGCGCCCGCAAAAAGGAAATCCAAACTCAGATTGAGCGGGGGGATCTTACCGTATCCGAGGAGATTTTGAGCCATATCGCGGAGGAAACGGTGTACGAGCCTCACAGGGGGCATCGCCGTTCGCACATGGCAAATCTGGCATACGTATTTTATTTTCAATCGGGCGCCAGCTGGCGGCATTATCCGGTGAAAAAGCACTATGCGTGGAGCAAGGTGTACGATCTGACCCCGCAGGGATTGGAGAATACCTCCGTGGCGGGGGATACCTTCTACTATATCCGCCTGCAATCCGACGGGGATATCGGGTATATTTACAACAAAAAAATGTTTGTGTATAAGGAGGGATGATATGACGGACAAACGTCTGAAAATAGCGTCCTTCATCACCCAAGGTGTGTACATGCTTGCCTGTGCGGCGGACATCGTGATGTGCCTGATGTATCGCATGTGTTGGGATACTCCATCCGGCAGAATACTGGCGGATGCCGCCATGTATTTGACTTGCGATCTGGCCCTGCTCCCGGTACTGCCGGCGTTGCTGATTTTAAATATCTGCATTGCGGTAAGGAACAGGGGGCATCGGGGACGGTGGATCCTCTGGACGGTTGTGTCGGCGATCCTCTGTGTGGTGTCTTTTCTGGCCGCGGCGGTAATGTTTGTATCCTCTACCGGCGGCGTGTGATGCGTTATAAACAAAAATCCCCGACGTTTAGGCGTCGGGGATTTTTCACGTCTCATCCGTATAGCAGATCACCCGATCCCGCCCCACGCCCACATAATGGGCGTAGATGGTTTTGTTATCACGATCAATGGTGATGATGCAGTAACTGGTGCCGTGAGCGTCGTCGTATACGTGATCCCGGATCTCGTCGCTCCAGTACGCTTTCCGATAATAGACGGGATCGCCGTTTTCATCGAATTCCCCCCACTCCTGTGACAATTTGGGATTGTCGTAGGTGGCGCATTCGTTTTCCCGGCCGGAGTTGATGCACGGCGTACACAGCCGCCAGAGCCAGGGGGATTCCGTGCCGATCTTCTCATACACAAAGTTGTGATTGTGGCCGTGGATGTTGCAGAGAATCTCGGCCGGGAAAACGCCGGTAAAGTTGTAGGATACCGCGTATTGAACTCCCCGCAGGGAATAGGACACCGTGCCCGCCTCGCGGTCCCGATACGCTTCCAGAATCTGCAGAGCATTCCGGGTGAGCGGGGTGTAATTCAGCGCGTGATGGGAGCAGACCACGATGGCCCAGGCACCCGGATCGTCCTTGTATGAGAAGTCCAGCGCCGTATGGGCCAGCCACCGAAGCTGGACGGCGCTGATGCCTGTGGCGGGGGCGGTTGTTCCCGGGGTGGCGGGATCCTCCTCCAGGGCATCGGCGGTGTTCAGGCAGATGATGCGGATTTTCTGGGCCGGAAAGTCCATATACCCGTACCCGCGGTACGGGTTATCCGGATCCCGGATCAGACCGGTGCTGTTTTTGTCGATGTATTCGTACAGTTCCTCGTCTGTGGTGGTTCTTTCCCGCTCGGCGGAGTAGTTGATTTCGTGATTGCCCCGCAGCCATGCTGTGGGAAAGTCACCCATGGCGGAAAAATATTCCTTGGCCAAAGCAAAATCCGCCTTTATGTCCGCAATCGTGTACGCCCCGGTGGAGGCGGTGTAGTCCCCCAGCAGGATGGCGGCATCGATCCGCGCCGCTTTGCTTATATACGATACGGATTGGCTTGCCATCCGAGAGGAGAGCTGGGTGTGTTTGCTTTGCGACCAGTTGCTGTTGGACGCAATGTGCATATCCGCCAGGGCGGCAAAGGAGAGGGTGGTGTCGTTTTGGATTCCGTTCAGGACGGCGGATACCCGCTCCGCTTCCGTTTGGGCATAGGAGGGGATGGTGTCCGCGCGGATCAGCGCCCCGCAGACTGTGCAATACTGCTGCTTTGTGCCATCCCGGAGCGCGGTGGGGGCTTGCGCCGTCACCCATTCGCCGGGGGTGTGGGCATCTGTGGGGATGGAGGATGTGTTCACCACCACGCCGCAGACTGTGCAATACTGCTGCTTTACACCTGCGCCGCCGCAGGACGATGGGCGGATTTCCACCCACTCACCGGGGATGTGATCCGTTTTGGGCTTGGTGGACAGACTCAGAAATGTGCGGCAGACCGTGCATTTTTTCTGGTACTCGCCCTCCGCGGTGCAGGTGGGGGCATGGATTTCCTCCCATTCACCGGGGGTGTGCCTGGTCATGGGAAGGGCCGCCATGGCGAGGATCTTCTCACAAACGGTGCATTTCTTCTGCTGCTCCCCCGCCTCAGTACAGGATGCGTCACGGATCACTATCCACTCGCCGGGAATATGCTCCGCCGGGGGGATGGCCGCCGTGGCGAGGACCTTCTCACAAACCGCGCACTTTTTCTGCCGCTCCCCTTCCGCGGTGCAGGATGCGGCACGGATTACCGTCCACTCGCCCGGAGTGTGTTCCGTCATCGGGATCGATTCCCGCTCCGCCTGACCGCAGGGACACTGCCGCGCTTTTTCACCCGGTTTTGTGCAGTCGGGCGGCGTCAGCACGGTCCATTCTCCCCACCGGTGGGTGTGGGGTGGGGCGGATGTTTCCGCCTCGGCGGAGGAAACGGCCGGGGGGATCGGGTCAGCGGGTGCAGGCGGGACATCTTTCGCGCAGGCAGTCAGCACCGCCAGGCACAGAAGGAGTGCCGCAAACAGGCACAGGCGTATTTTTTGTATCATTTCGATTCTTCCTTTGAATATAGTAAAGGAACCATACCTATATGATACGGCAAAGAAATGGCTTTGTAAAGGCTGACTGAAAAAAAGGCGACGCTTTTCTTCCCTTTGATTTCACACAGGTGCTTTTCAACGGGGTGCTCCTGTGGTATAATGTACACAGATTCGTGAAACGGCACGGCAGCGAAGGATACGGAGATAAAGAAACAGAAATATGTACAATACAAAAATGATGATCGTCATGCGGCGGGACCTGAAAATGCGCAAGGGAAAGATCGCAGCCCAGGCGGGCCACGCCTGCACCGAGGCCCTGCTGATGGCAATGCATAAAGAGAACCGGCTGGGCGATCTTCTGGATACTCCGGCAGGGATGATGCTCCAAATGGAGGGAAGGGAAGAATCCCCCCTGACGGAATGGTTTGGCGGCGGAGTGGCCAAGATCTGCGTCTATGTGGATTCCGAGGAGGAACTGCTGGCCATCGCGGCCAAGGCGGAAGAGATGGGCATCATCGCGGCGGTGATCACCGACGCCGGCGCTACGGAATTCCACGGCGTGCCCACCCGCACCTGCCTGGCGCTGGAGCCTTTGCCCGCCGAGGTGGCGGATACATTGACCGGCGGCTTGCCGCTGTATTGAGGGGAGATTGCGATGACAAAAGAAATGCTGACGAAGGAAACCGTCACGGGGGATCTGCTGGCTATCCGAAAATCCCGCTTTGCGGTGATTCGCACCGTGTTTTTGCTGACGTTTGTGCCGCTGCACCTGATCGCCTTGTTTATCATTTGGGTGTTTGAATCCATTGTGGGACGGATCCTGTTTTACGTGGCGCTGGTGATCTCTTTGTGGTACTTTTTTGAGATGATCCGCTATGCGGTGTATAAAAAATCCGTCCGGGACGGAAAATACATAATTGAAACCGCCACCCTCACCGGCGTGGAAGAGCGGACGGTGATAGAGTCCAAAAGCCGCCATTCCGTGGTGAAACGGTCCGTGCCCCACCTTTGCTTCGGTGAGAGAAAGTGGCGGGCGGATCCCGTGGGCGGTGCCGACAGAGAAGCGGTGTGCCGTGCGGCGGAGATCGGCGATGCCTATTTTGTGGTGTCCAAAGCCGCCGGATCGCCGATTTTGTGCGCATATCCCACGAAGCGGTTTACGGATGGGAAAACGGAAGAATAATCGACAAAAAGGAGTTGCCCGGCGGGCAACTCCTTTTTGTCAGCATCGATTGAATTTCAGCACTTGCGTCATAATTTCCGTCACGCGCAGAATACCGCGGCAGATTTCCCGTATGCCCAATTCCGGGATTAGTACATACAACTCCTCCGCCGCGCCGTACAGCGCATTGTAGGAGCGCACATAGCGATAGGCATCCCGCCCCACAAACTGATCATACCCCCGGCTCATGCCCGATTTTTGGGTGCGGAGAAGAAGGAGGGACAGAAGCTCCGCCCGCGTTTTGGTTTGCATCAGATGGGCCATGCCGTTTTCGTGAATGGCGGAAACGGATTGCTCCATCAGCATCGCCAGCGCGGCATCGTGACTGCCGGTGCGCAAGAGTTCCGCACTGACGGAATACAGGATGGATGCAAGAATCGTCTGGGCGGTCTCCGCCCGCACGGAGGTGGATTCCCCTTTGGTGAAAAACAGAATCCGCTCAGCCAGCAGATCCATCACTTGCTTGCGCGCATGCATCTCCGTCTTCTCCGGGATGCGGCCGCACCGAAGGGCTTCGGCCAGCAATTCCGTAAAATAGTCTTCCCGGCAGGGCGTGCGATCCGGAAACAGATCAGTCCCGGGGGATGTCAGGCTGTGCTCCATAATTGTCCTCCTCTCGGATTTTGTAGTCTGGGCGGCCGTCCCGCCCCAGCCGATTCTGGCGCAGATATTTCAGAAGAAAATCCAGATCTCGTCCGAGAAACAACTCCTCGCAGCCACAACTTACATTGTCAAACATCTCCCGCATGGCGGCGATGACGGCGGTATCGCTCAGTTCCCGGTTGGCCTCCCGCTTCAGATAACAGAATACCTCGGTCATGGTTTCCACGATCTGCGCGAAATTTCCCCGATCCGCATACGGGGACGCAGCAAATTCCGTGATGATCTTGTCCACGGATCCGGCGCCGATCTCCACCAGTTCGTTCTCCCTGAGGGAGACGGCATGGGTTTCCGCAATGGATTTGGCATCCTCTGCTGTCAGGTGCAGAGAGTGGCGGGCACACAGTTCATTGCGGGACAGAATCATCTGTACGGTGGCGGATTGGTCTGTGGGAAAAAACAGGGACATTTGGTTCATAGGCATCCTCCAATCGTGTGTGGTACTGTAGTGTACCATGGCCGCCGCAGAATTACAAGACTTGACTTTTTCGCCGATTTGTGGTATACTATGAGTGTAAAAAGAGAAAAATAGTAAAAATTTTTTGCTGTTATGCTTGCGGGGCGGTTTGCTTTCCAACATGCGGCATTTTTTATTCACACATCCGGAGGAGAATTTATGGATACACAACGCCCGGGAAAACCGGTGTCGGCCTCCCGCACGGAGCAGGCACAGATTTTGATGTACGATACGCTGAACGGATACAAAAGACTGTTCGGCGGGCGGCTGATGGAATGGATCGACGTGGTGGCTGCCGTGGTCGCCCGACGCCATTCCGGCCGCGCCGTTACCACCGCGTCGGTGGATACCCTGACCTTTACCGCCCCCGCTTTTGTGGATGATACGGTGATTCTGCAGGGATACATCACCCACGCGGGCCGCACATCCATGGAGATCTGCGTCCGCACCTTTGTGGAAAATCTGGACGGATCCCGTCGGGAGATCAATCGGGCCTATCTGGTGATGGTGGCCCTGGACGAAAACGGAAAGCCCACGCCGGTGCCGGCGGTGATTCCCGAAACCGAGGAGGAAAAACGGGAATACGAGGAAGCGATCCGCCGTCGAGAATACCGGGACATCCGCCGACGGGAGCATTTTTGACATGACAGACAAACGCCTCTGCTGTTTTGCAGCAGAGGCGTTTGTGTTAATTTTTATGCCCAGCCCATGGTGCCCGGTTTGGGATCCCGCATGAGAATGGGTTTCAGGAAGTGGACGGCCTTTTCCAGACCCTCGTCGATGGACATCAGACTGTCCTCGTGCTCGATGGACAGCACCCGATCGTATCCCACCAGACGGAGATTGTCCACAAAATCCCGCCAGAATTCCTCGCCGTGGCCGTAGCCCACGGTGCGGAATACCCATGCGCGGTGGATCTCGTCGCTGTAATGCTTTGTGTCCAGCACACCGTTTGCCGCGGTGTTGATTTCATCGATCTTGGTGTCCTTGGCGTGGACGTGATAGATGGCATCGCCCAGATAGCGGATGGCGTTGGCCGGCTTGATTCCCTGCCAGAGCAGATGGGACGGATCCAGATTGGCGCCCAGAATGGGGCTGACCGCCTTCCGCAGCTTCAGGCAGGTTTCGGGATTGTATACGCAGAAGCCGGGATGCATCTCAAAGGCGATTCGGCGGACATTATGAGCCTCAGCAAAAGCGGCGGCTTCCTTCCAGTAGGGGATCAGCACCTCGTTCCACTGATAGTCCAGGATCTTCAGAAAATCATCGGGCCACGGGCAAGTCACCCAGTTGGGATATTTTGCCTCGGGGGAATCGCCGGGACAGCCGGAGAAGGTGACGATGGTGTCCACGCCCAGTTTTTCCGCCAGCAGGACGCAGTTGCGGAAATCCCGGTCAAAGGCGGCGGCAATTTCCTTGTTGGGATGCACTGCGTTGCCGTGGCAGGACAGGGCACAGATGCCGATGCCGTATGCGGCGAACAGCGCGCGGAATTCTTCCAGCTTGCCCTCGTCATTCAGCAGTACATCGGGATCGCAGTGGGCCTTGCCCGGATAGCCGCCGCAGCCGATCTCGACCATCTCCACCCCCAGATCGCGGAAATGCGAGAGCACATCGGCCAGCGGCCGGTCGCCGTACAGGTTGGATAATACGCTCAGTTTCATATCGGTATCCTCCGCTTATTATTCCGTTTCCAAAAAAGAGATTACAATGCTGATGATGCCGGCGATGGGGGAAAAGATAGCCACAAGGCCATAAAAATTACCGTATTCATTCAGTGCCGCGCCCCATGTTCCCAGTATCAGAAGAGCAATGCCCATCAGCATCCAGCGCATAGTTTTCGTCATGTCAGACTCCTTTCCCATGCTGCAAAGTTTTTGGGGTGTGGGGCTTTTTTCAAAAAGCCCCACTCGTATCCTCTCAGAAATTGTATACCGTGCCTGTCTTGGCGCTTTCGTAGATGCCCTCCAGAATCCGGGTTACGGTGTAGGCCTGCTCCGGCAGAACGGTGGGCTGTTTGTGGTTCACTATGGCGTTGATCCACTGGCGGGCCTCGCGGGTAGACATATCATCCCCGCCGGATCCTTCATAGAAGGCCACGCCGCCCGCCTTCATGTTGGCGGTGGTCACGCACTGACGGCCGTTTTTGATGTGGTTGATCCGCACGCCGTCCACCATGTCCGCACCGGCCTTCGTGCCGCAGATGGAGGTAACTGCCTCCCGCACATCCAGGGTGTTCAGTGCCCAGGCGGATTCCAGATTGATGGTGGCGCCGTTTTCCATCACCACAAATCCGAATGCGCTGTCCTCTACGGTGAACTTATCCGGATCCCAGTCGCCCCAGGCGTTGCCCGTCTGGGTCTGGTCGTTCAGCTTGTGGAAGGTGGTGCCCAGGCAGTATTTCGGCTTGTAGTTGTCCATGATCCACAAGGTCAGATCCAGGGCGTGGGTGCCGATGTCGATCAGCGGACCGCCGCCCTGCTCGTATTCGTTGAGGAAGACGCCCCAGGTGGGAACGGCGCGGCGGCGGATGGCG
Source organism: Eubacteriales bacterium (assembly GCA_045539595.1). Taxonomy (GTDB): domain Bacteria; phylum Bacillota; class Clostridia; order Oscillospirales; family CAG-272; genus SIG701. Next base: position 17,502 of record JAZQFQ010000085.1, read on the forward strand.
GTGGCCTTGGCGTAGTAGATATCGCCAAACGTGCCTGCCTCCGCTTCCTGCTTCATAAAGATGGAGTCATTCCGCTGGCGGGTCTGGTAGCCGATGGTCAGCATCTTTCCGGAGAGGGCGGCCGCGTCCAGCATCTTCTTCGCTTCCACGGAGTTGATGGCCATGGGCTTTTCGCACATCACGTGCTTGCCCGCATTCAGCGCATCCACGGTGATGAAGCTGTGGGAGCGGTTGGGGGTGCAGACGTGCACCACGTCGATGGTTTTGTCCTCCAGCAGCTTGCGATAATCCTCGTATACCGCCGCGTCGGATGTGCCAAAGGTGTCCTTGGCCCGCTCGGCCCGCGCACGCACGATGTCGCAGAACGCCACCATCTCCACATTGGGAAGTTTTTTCAGCGAGGGCATATGCTTCTGATTTGCGATGCCGCCGCATCCGATGATGCCTACCCGTACTTTGTCCGAAATTGCGATTGCCATAATGTACCTCCACAAAAAGCGCTCAGCGCATAAATTCAAAGATTCTATTTGTATAATAACCCAAAAACATCCCGCTGTCAAGCGGAACGGGAAGAAAATAATTACGATATTTTACAAACTAAAAAGAGGTGCCGCAAAAACGGCACCTCCGATGTCAGTTCAGTCGGGTTTTGCTTTTCAGGCGGGTCAGCAGTCGGATCAGCGGCACGGCCAGCAGAAACGCCAGAACAAAATTGGCGATGCCGTGGGTGATATCGAAGGGAATCCCCGACACAATATAGGCAAAAGCGGTGGACGGACCGCCGCGGATCAGCCACGAAAGGGACGTGAGGGATCCGAAAGCCAGACCGTACAGGCCGCTGAGACATCCCCAGCCCAAAGCGGACAAAAGGGGAGATGGCTCGGTTTTGGGGCGGGGAACCAGCATGACCAGTCCCCACAGAATGAACCATATGTACAAATAGGATTCCCACCAGATGCCGAATCCGTACAACAGCCCCACGAGAAGAATGAATACCCCGATCCCCGGCAAAGCGCCATAGCGGTACACCCGTGTCCATACGAGGATTAAAAGGGATACTATCTCAATATTGGGCAAGGATGCGGCGATGATCTGGGAGACAAACAGCAGCGCACCGAACAACGCTCCCAGAACGATGCCCAGCGTGCGGGCGTAGGTGCGGGATTTCATTAGTATCCCGTTTTCAGCGTGATCTCAAATTTGTCGCCGTCGGCGATGGGCGTGGTGTCCACACCGGTGAAGAGATCCTCGCCGCCCTTGGTGAAGCACCACCACTGCTGCTTGGAATCATCCACAGTGATCCCATTTACCGTTTTCACGAACAGCCCGTATTGGCTTTCATCCCCCGCGATCAGATCTTCCTCCTCCAGCGCCCCGCGCAGATATTCCGCGTCGGTGGTGATGGATTTACTCACGGTGTCGGTGCCATCCACGATGATCGCCACGGTGATGGTTTTTGTCCCCGCCTGGGGCTCTGCCTGCGTGCAGGCCGTGCACAGTACCATAGCCGCGATCAGCACTGCGAAAACAAGAGAAATTCTGCGAAAAAGTTTTGTTTGTTTCATTCTTTGTTTTCCTTTCTTTTAATAAAATATAGTTATTTTATCACAGGAGGCACAGCAACGACTGAGTCGTCCGACGATCCGCGGTAGCTGCACGCTTGGGAGCAAAGTCTTTCGGCTGATGGGGATCGCTGCAAGCCGCCTTCCCACACAAAGTGCAGTGGCAGTCGGTATCCGCGGCGGATACAGGGCTTGCAGCTCCCAAACACGGCGACGGGTTCGCGGCGGATTCGCACCGCCTTCCTTTTTCTCCATCCTGCGATGGGGTAAGTATAGCACGCCGGGACGGCGTTGTCAAGGCGGGAAAGCGGCGCATGTCCCATCCGGTGCGCACCGCATGGATGAAAAAACCTCCCCAAAACGGCCTTCGGCTTTGCCGGAGACCATTTTTTGTTATTTTTCCGAAACATTCACGGATTTCCTTCGTCTAATAAGCATAAACTTCCCAAAAGGAGCAGGCAGAATGAATACAATCGGTAAACGCATATTGGCGGGTGTCCTGTGCGCGATCCTGATGGTGTCGCCGCTGACATCCTGTGCACCCTCATCACCATCCGAAAAGGAGAAAGAAATGACCATTATCCCCCTGGATGACGCGATTCGTGTAGACAGCGCTTCGGCGGATATCCCCGAAGCTTTGCGCCAGATCACCGTATCCAATGATACGGCCAAGCGAGGCGTGATCGCATCGGACAGCACCTTCACCATCCGCACGGGCGGGGAGACTACGGCTGAGGAATTGTCCCGCTATCTGCGCATCTCGCCTTTGGCGGATATGGAGATTACGGGGGAGGGGACGGAGTTCACCATGCGTCCCCGCACCGCGCTGGAGGCCAATACCCTCTACCGCTTCAGCGTTACCGATACTATGGCGGAAAGCCCTGCCTTGCTGAGTGCCGCCTCCTTTGTGTTCCAGACGGAGGATGCGCCCCGGGTGACGGGTATGTTTCCCGCGGATCGGGCTACGAACGTGCCCACCAATACGGGCATTGAGTTCACTCTCAATGAGGTTTTGAACGACACGGCGGATCTGTCGCAGTACATCACCGTCGCGCCGGCGGTGGACTTCCGGGTGGAAGTATACCAGCACGGTCGGACGCTGGTGGTGATCCCCGATAAGAAATTGGCGGAGGGTGAGGCCTACACCGTGACTCTGGCGGCCGGCGTGCCGCTGGCATCGGGCCGGGCAACGGCGGCTCCCGCCACCACCACCTTCCGCACGGTATATAACGCATCCGAATCCAAAACCACCATGGGATACCATGCCCGTGAGATCACGGTGTATCCCGGGGAGAGCGCAAATCTTTCCTATTATATATATCCGAAGAACGGCGACGCATCCATTACGCCGGACGATACGGTTTGCACCGTGTACCGCTATCGGGATGCCGCGGCGGCGGCCGCCGCACTGGTGGAATACGAGGAGCAGGCGGGCAAGTTCGTTCTGCCCGGCAAGGAGTACATATTTCCCACGGATGATTTGAAAAAAGTAGGCACCTACACCCTGGCCAGCCAGGCGGACGGTGCCGCCTATCAGAAAAAGTTCACCGTGTCTCTGCCGGTGCTGGAGCCGGGATGCTATCTGATCGGCTTCACCGCATCGGGAAAAGCGGGGTTGTCCTCCTATTCCTTTGACGGACAGGTGATCCTGCAGGTGACGGATCTGTCCGTGACCACCGTTTCCTCCGGGGAGAATCTGGTGCTTTGGCTGCAGAACGGCGCGGGCGCCGTGGCCGGTGCCGATGTGAACGCGTACCTGTACGACCGGGTTTCCGGATGGAGTCTGCGGGCGCGGGAGGATGGATCGGATACCGTTGCCATCCGATCGGGTACAACCGATGAAAACGGCCTGTGCCGCATCGATACCGCGGGGCGCACCTCCGTCCTGGCGGTGATCACGTCGGGCGACGCATCCCGCTACGTGTGCATTGGTGCCACGATGGCGGATGCATCCCGGCACCGCGTGTACATCTATACGGACAGAGAAGAATATTTTCCCAGCGATACCGTCAACTTTTGGGGAGTGATCACTCCCGCCGAAGGAATCGATACGCTGACATACACCTCCAATGCCGCTGCCGGTGGTACGGTGACGGTGTCCCCCGACGGCACCTTCCGCGGCAGTCTCCCCTATGCGGATTTTGCCGGATACGGCGTCAGCCTGTCCTTTACGGATCCGGCGGGCAACTCCGTTGCCTCGGCCTATAAATCCATCACCCGGGAAGAGAAGCCGGTGTATACCGCCACGGTTTCCTTCGATCAGCCCTTTTACACCCGGAGCGAGGCGATCCGCGCCACTCTGCACGTCACGTTCTTTGACGGCACACCGGCGGGCGGTCTCCGGTTCCTCTACAATTCCTACGGATTCGGCGGAAAAGGGGAAGTGGTGACCGACGAAAACGGCACGGCCACCGTCACCCTGCGGGAGAGCGGATTGCGCGCCCACTCCACCGATCCCACCTACGGCAATATCTATTTTGAATTGATCGGGGACGAGTGGAGCAGCCTGTATACCCAGGGCAGCTTCCTCTATTTCCACAGCGATTATGTGTGGGATTCCGCCCGGGAGAAGGACGGGGTCCATCTGACGCTCCACCATCTGGACACCACGGCCCTGACGGATATGGCGTCCTACTATACCGTGCGGGAACAGCTGAAGGGCGATTTCGCCGAGGGCCGTGTTTCCGTAACCCTTCGCCGCCGCTGGTCGGTGCAGGTGCCGGGACGGACCTATTACGATCCCATCACCAAGCAGAATCAGACCACCTACCGCTACGAATCCCGGGAAGAAGTGCTCCGCACCTTCACGAAAGCCTTTGCGGATGGGGTGATCGTCCTGCCTTATGTGGAGAATCCCATCGCGGGATCCCATTACCAGTACGAGATCACCTACAACGACGGCGTGCGCACCTTTGAGCGGTACGCCACCGCCACCTATTATGAATACGAAAATTCCCCGGTTGACGGCGATCGGTACGAGCTGTACACCATCCGCGAGGATGGCACCGTGACCACGGACCCATCGGGCGCATATGTTCCCAATGAAACTGCCCGGTTCGCGGTATATAACAATGGAAAGGATTTGTCCGACAAATACCGCACGCTGTTTGTGGTCATGACCCCCGACGGCATTGCCGACGTCCGCGTGGCGGAGGACAATGCCACCTCCGTTTCCTTTGCGGGCGATCGGATCCCCTATACGCGGATTGCCGCGGTGGTCAGCGATGGGCGGACGGATGTGGCTGCCCTGACGGGCGATATGACGTACGACTTTGCGCGGCTGAATCAGCTCACCGTGACGGTGGATGCCGCCGTCCATAAAGCCCTGCCCGGCGAGACGGTAGATGTGACCGTGACGGTCACCGATCCCGACGGCCATCCCGTGCCGGGGGCGGAGGTGCTCCTCAGCGTGGTGGATGAGGCCTGCTTCGCCATGCAGAATCAGACGCTGGAGGCAAGCACGCCCCTCCACAGCCTGATCCGCTTCCGCACGATCCGTCATGGAATCAATAAGCGGTATTCCGTGTTTGACGGAGCCACCCGCTTCACGTATCTCTCTTTGGAATCCAAGGACATGGCTGCCACGGAGGCACCCTCCGCGGAAGCCCCGGCGGAAAACGAATCGGTCGGATCAGACACCTATGTCCGTTCCGTCTTCGCGGATAATCCCTTGTTCGATACGGTGCACACCGACGAAAACGGCCGTGCCGTTATCGCCGCCAAACTGCCGGATAACATCACCACCTGGCGCCTCAGCGCCATCGCCTCCGAGAGGGAGGGGGACAACATCTCCCCCGTGGATGTGATGATGGGCGCGTCCCGGGACGCGGTGGTGGTTACCCTGCCGTTCTTCATCAACACCACGGCGGAAAAGGTATATATCGCTGGCGATGATATCGCCATGAACGCCAAGGTCAGCGGCGTAGGTGATTTTGCAAATGCCGAATTTACCGCGGAACTGACAGATGCCGCCGGACGGGTCATCGGCACCGAGCGGGGCAAGGGCGTTAAATTCGCCTCCGTTCCCTTCAATTTCGGTTCCGTTCCCGCAGGCGAATATGCCGTAACCGTCACCGCCCGGGCGGGCGAGTATGCGGATGCCCTCCGGCAGACATTCACCGTGGTGGATTCCGCTGTGCTTCTCCAGGTCAATAAGCTGATCCCGCCGGCGGAAGCCATGACGCTGAACCCCTCCCTGTATCCTCTGACTCTCACCTTTGTGGACACCTCCCATACCCTGGTGGGCGGTGCGGTGGATCGGATTCTCTCCGGCCGCAACGGCCGCACCGATTCCAAGGCGGCTTATCTGGCGGCGCTGCTGGTGTGTGAGAAGCTGTACGGCGCATCCCAGTTGTACGAGGATGAGATCGACACCCTTCTGGCGGAGATGAATGGGGTGCATGGCGGCTATCGCCTGTATTCCTACGCGGAGGAAGATCCCGTCATGACGGCGAAGATCTGCCTGCTTCTGTCCCACCAGCTGTCCCATTCCGCCAAGGAAAACCTGGTGGCCTATCTGACACAGACGGTGCTGGCCGCCCAGGATGCCCGGAGCCTGGCCGCATCCCTTATGGGACTTTCTGCGCTGGATCAGCCGGTGCTGGGCGATCTGTACTACGCACGGGATCACCTGGACGAGATGAAGGACGCGGATGCGGTGGCGCAGCTATATTTGGCAACTGCCTTTGCTGCCATCGGCGATCGGGAAAACGCCCTGTCGCTGTACGCGGATGTGGCCGCCTCCCTGCGCACCGAGGCGGATGGGGAAGTGTACTTCGCCGGCGACACCCTGGAGGATACACTGGAAATCACCTACGCGGCCCTGCTGTGCGCATCCCTGACCCAGCCCGCGGAGGCGGAGATTCTCATGGAATACCTGAGCCGCCGCACCTCTGCGTATGAGATGTATGCGCTGGAATCCGCTGTCTTTGCCTGCGCCTACGCGCCGGATTCCTATGTTCCTCAGACGGTTACATATGTGCTGGACGGCGAATCCCACACCGTGGAGCTGAGTGGCCGCCGGGCGGCATCGGTCACGCTGCACCGGGACAATTACGCCGATTTCCGCATCACGGAAGTGACGGAGGGCGTGGCGGTCCGCGCCATGTATTGGGGATCCCCCGCGGAGGCATCGGCCCGGATGGCGGAGAATGTGACGGTGGAGAAAACCATCACACCTGTTTCCGGAAAACCGGATTTCTACCGGGTGACGGTTACCGTCCGCGGCACAACCGACAGGGATGCCTACTACGCATCCATCACGGATCCGATCCCCAGCGGCGCATCCTTTGTGCGGCTGGAGAACAGCTCCTTCACGGGAAGCGATAAGTATACCTACGGCTGGATGTACGAAAACGCCGGCCAGATGGAGGGATATCTGTACGTGGGCAACTACGGAACCCCCACCACCGCCGGGCGGCGGGAGAAATCCTTCACCGGAACCTACACCTATGTGATCCGCGCCTATACGAAAGGCACGTTTGTGGTGGAAAGCGCGTTTGTGATCGATCGGGCATCGAATACGGTGGCCGCCAGCGACCGCGCAAAGATTACCTTCCGATAATGTATAATACCGGATATCCGCCGCTTTGCCGGCGGATATTTCTTTCGGCATACGTCTAAGTGCGGTTTTGCAATAAAACCGGCGAAAATTACCCGTTTGTAATATTAAACGCACTTTAATATTACAAACACATTACATCTCGGCCAACCTACTTGCAAAAATTTCTTCCATAGGGTATGATAGTATCCGCAGGGAATACCTCTCGGCATTTCCTGTATAAAAAATATTTTTTATAAGGAGATCAGAAAAAGATGAAAAAGATTCTTTCTCTGGTGCTCGCTATGCTGATGATCTTCAGCATGGTTCCTGCTGTATTCGCAGCAGAGACCGAAAGCGAGTCTGACTACCAGGCAGCCATCGATTATCTGGCAGCCATCGGCCTGTGGAAGGGCTATGGTGACGGCGAAGATGGCTCCGACGATCAGGTTCTGCGCTATCAGATGGCGCTGTTCACTGCTCGTATGTCTACCGGTCGTGTCGACAAGGCATACTGGGAGACCGATGTGAACGATTCCGGCTTCACCGACATCGATGCTCTCGATGCTGAAGGTCTGGGCGGCGTTACCTACGCAGCACAGCAGGGAATCGTTAACGGTATCGGCGGCGGCGAATTCGCTCCCTACGATAACGTAACCTACCGCGATGCGATCGTTATGATCGTACGTGCACTGGGCTTCAACTATCCCGCAAGCGGATATCCCTGGAGCTACATCAACAAGGCTCGCGAGCTTGGCGTTCTTGACGGCATCACCGGTGTTACCTACACTGTTGAAGTTAAGCGCGAAGTTATCGCACAGCTTCTGTACAATGCTCTGAACGCAGAGATCGCAGGCGCAACCCTTGCTGAGACCGCGTTCGGCGTAGCTGAGACCATCGTTATGGTTACCGCTACCGAGCAGATCGTTTACGGCGCAGGCGCTTCCAAGTCCATCAAGTCTGGCATGGTTCGCGTTGCAGCCCTCGACGTTGACGGCGAGCCCATGGGCACCGAGTACTATGCTCCTCTCGCAGCAGTTGGTGCGAAGAACATTGTACAGGCTAACAAGCTCGTTGGTACTACCCTGAAGCTGACCCACAAGAACAACTTCTCCGAGTTCCTCGCATATGAGAAGCTGTCTCAGGAATTCGAGAACACCCCCGAGAAGAAGGAAGTTACTGTTGCCAGCGGCAAGATCACCTTCAACAAGGATTCTTACACCATCCTGGCAGCAAATGCTGACTACTCCAACATCACCAACAACCAGGGTACCCTCTCCGGCAACAATGAGATCAAGGTATTCAAGGCATTTGGTGCAACCCAGGCCGGCCTTAACTTCAGCGAGTACGTTCTGGCAGCTAACGGCAACATCTACTCCGTAAATAACCCCTTCGAGCCCTACGCTATCTACAGCGCACTGGTTGACAAGTGGTTCAAGGTTGTTACCGACGAGATCGTTTCTACTCCTGATGCTAACGGTGTTACCACTACCGTTCAGAACAAGACCTACGTTGTTATGACCGATGAAGAAGTAGCTGATCTGCTGAAGCTGGTTGTAAACGAAGTAGAAGGCTTCACCAACATTGGTGCTAACTCCTACATCAACACCAGAATCGCTTCCGACTACGGTGTTCCTTATGACTACTACAAGGCAATCGCTTCTGATATCGACGGCGACGGCGACTTCGATCGCGTAACCGTTCGTCAGTATGCTCTGTACCGCATCTCCAAGGGCACCACTAAGATCAACAGCCAGGAATACATCACCTTCGATGCAGTTACCTACACGTCTCCTGTAAATTCTGGCTCGGACTACACTGCATCTGGCAGCACGATCAGCGGTATCGCTAATTACACCGGTGCTGACGGCTTCCGTGTAACCGGCACTCAGCTGAGCTCCGTTCCCAACGGCGCATTCGTTGTTGCTTACATCAACAACGGTGTAAATCAGGCTAAGGAAATTGAGATCGTTGAAGTTATCGGCGGCGCTAAGTCCAAAGAGGACGACACCGCTTACACCATCAACGCATATCTCCGCGGCTATGACTCCACCACCAACAGCGTAATCTTCGGTTCTACCTACGAGACCCTGCCCTTCGGTTACTTCGGCGTTGTTAACAGCACCGCTTACGCTCCTACCGAAGTTCTGGCTAAGTTTGCTGCTGGCTGGTACTCCACCACCGCAAACTACCTGCGTCAGTACTGGAACACCTACGTAACTCTGTACGTTCTGAACGGCCGCGTTATCTTCGTTGAGCCCGTTCTCGAGGACGATCAGTACGTAATTCTCGATTCCTTCACCGACTTCACTGAGGACGGTCTGAAGGCTATGGCTTACTCCACCGTTGCAGGCGGCTATGCTGAGATCACCATCAGCGAGCTTAACGGCTGGAACCTGGGCGGCTTCGACTACGAGCTCTTCACTCTGCTGAAGCAGATGGCTGACCTCGGTCTGACCGTTAAGGATTACCCGCTGCCTGTTTCTCTGAAGACTGTTTACAAAGTTCGTTACGTTGCAGAAGACGGCAGCTACAACCTGGTTGCAGCTGGCGAGCCCTATGCAAAGGATAAGAACGTATACGTAAACAACTTCGGCTACATCCTCGGCGTTGACAAGGATGGCGAATTCGACGGCGCTAACCGCGTTCCTACCAGCGACAAGGATCTGTGGATCATCCTCCAGGGTGACAAGATTCATATGTTCCAGGGCAAGCTGTCCACTGTTGAGCTGATCGGTCTGGACTTCTACAAGGCTAAGGCTAACCAGTTCGTTGCAGTTGCTGACCTGAACACCAACCTCGGCCCGATCCTGGGCAATGTAAACGAAGGCGTTGATTACTGGGTATACAACGAACTCGTTGACAAGTACTACAACAAGGACTTCTTCGGCACCTTCACTTACGGTCACTTCATGACCAACATGAGAACTGGTGCTATTGAGTTCATCACCTACGATCCTACTCTCGCATACGACCAGTTCAATGGTCTGAAGGTTCCCATGGTTGAGGGCGGCATCTACAAGGCAGTTAAGAAGGTTCTGAAGTCTCAGGCTCTCTACACCGTTAAGGATGTTGCTGATACCGAGTTCGCTACTGGCGAATACAATGGCAAGAAGTATGACACCGTTGCTGTAGGTGCTATCCTGCCTGCAGGCCTGGATCTGGCTGTTGCTATCCAGAACGGTATCCTTACCTCTGACATCAACGCTGCATACAACTCCTATGAGGATCTCGTTGATGCAATGGCTCTCCACATGTACGAAGTTATCTACGATAAGGACTTCACCAACTCTCCTCTGGATCTCGACGTTTACGCCGCTATCAAGGTTGAGCTGATGACCAATGTTACTTTCGTAAACTACACCGCTGCTGGCGTACGTGAATCTTGGAAGGGCTATGAAAACTATGCATTCACTTCTAAGACCCTGGGCACTGACAAGACCTACGTAAAGGCATATGTAATGTATGACTACGCAGACATGTCTGCTAAGGTATTCATCGACTCCTACAACGCAATCGAGCCCGCTGACGCAGTTGTTGAGACCACAGCTACCCCTGTAGTTTCCGGCGTGACCGGCGTTACCGCTAACGCTAAGCTGGTTTCCAACTTGCTGGCTGACAAGACCACCATTACCGTTCAGTTCTCTGACAAGGTTGTGGTAACCGATGTTGCTGCTGGTGACTATGACGTTGAGATCGTTGAGCTTGGTACCAAGTACGCAATCTTCTCCGTTCCCACCGCTAACTTCGATGCAGATGTTGAGATCACCACTAAGGCTCTCGACACCAGCGCTGAGAACAAGGTTTCCGGCCTGTCCATCGATGAGAGCAAGCTGTTCGGCGTTAAGGTGCATGGTTCCACCAAGGATAAGCAGGGTATGTTCGACGGCGTAAACCGCATCTCCGGTCTGTACAACAACTCCACTGCTTTCGCATGGACCGGCTTCGCTACCCACTACACTGCTGACTTCCAGCCCGTAGCTGCTGGCTCCGATGATGCTAAGTACTGGTGTGGTTACATCATCGATATCGCTGAGGCTACCGATCTGTCCACCATGCGTATCGACTACGGTTACTACCGTACCAGCAAGACCGCTCACGTATTCCCCAGCTACGAGATTCTCGTAAGTGCTGACGGCGTGAACTGGACTGTTGCTGCTACCACCGGTAACCTGATCGCTGCAGGTGAGTACACTGAGTATGATGCTGACACCGATGCTGGCACCATCGCAGGTGCTTATGTAGACATCGTTCTGCAGAACGCAACTGGTGTTAAGTACGTAGCTGTTTGCGCTACTTCTACTCAGACTGAGCCCGCTGCTGGTCAGCGTGGTTACACCTTCATCGCTGAAGTTGAGCTCTACAAATAATTAACCCCGCAAAAAAAGGCACCTTCGGGTGCCTTTTTCTTTTGCATATTCTCGTCCGCGGCATCATATCTTATAGTAAAAATCATGCCCGAAAGGATAATCTATGGATATGAATAACGAACGCTCTCTGACGGCGGTGTCCTGCCTTACATCGCTGACCCACGAATCCGCCGAGGATTTTACCCTGCCGGATTACATGCCGGCCATCCGCCGCGTGATCTCCGTCACCGCATCCCCTCTGCCCGAATCCCGGTTCCTCACCGGTGCGGCCATGGAGTTCGGCGGTACCATCGCCTATTCCGTCCTCTATCTGGGGGAGGGGGACGAGATCTATTGCGCTCCACTGACCAGCGAGTATTCTGCATCCGTGGCACTGGGGGACAGCGTGATCTCCGACGCATCGGCCGTGGGCATCGATACTTCATCGGAGAACGTGACTTGCCGCGTCATAGCTCCCCGCAAACTCACGCTCAAATGCCGCATGAAAACGAAAATCGCCGCCTTCGCGCCCGTGCCGCTTACGGAAACGGTGAAGGATTCCGCCGGGCGGCCGGTAAACGCGGGTGAATGGAATCTGGAACGCCTGATTGGCTCCTCTCCGGATGTGCAGATTGCCCGCGGCGAGCTGACCGCCACCGTCGGCGGCACGCTGAATCTGGCTCCCGGTACGAAGATTTTGGCTTGTGACGGCGCGATCCGGGTGGAGGAGGTTCGGCCCGGCCAGGATACCGTATCCGTGCAGGGGGATGGGGTGGTGCATCTGTTGTGCCTGTCTCCCGACGGTGCCTTTTTCACCACATCGGCTAAAGGCCGCTTCGGCGAAACGGTGAGCGTGTCCGGTGCCGCCGGTGGAGATGCGGCCCGCGCCTGGGGGCGCAGTGCCGCGGTGACCATCAACACCGCCGATGAATCGGCCGGGACGTGGGAGATTGAATTCGATCTGGAGGCGGAATCCGCCCGGGCGGCGGAAACCTCCTATACGGCGGATGCTTATGCCACATCCTGCGCGTCGGGCGTGGAGATGGCGGAGCGGGACAGCCTGCGGCTGCTGAAATGCGGCATCGGGGCGCTGTCCTTCAGCGGGGAGAGCGGCCGGCAGAGCAAGAGCGTTCCCGGGGAGAAAATCCTCCGCGTGGATGCGACGGTGCATCCCGATCACGTGGAATGTGAGACGGGGAAGGGCAGGCTGACCCTGCATGGCGTCGCCGCCGTGCGGGTGCTGATCGCCGCGGAGGGGGACGTGATCGTGGAGGAGTTCTCCCTGCCGCTCCGCTACGAAACGGATGCCGCGGCAATCCCAACATCCGCCGATCTTCTGTGGCGGTGCTCCGCCGATGTAATCGATGGGACGGCGCGGACGGAGGGCGATAAAATCGCGGTCAATCTGGATCTGTCCCTCAGCATGACGGTGCTCTCCCGGGAGAAGATACGATACGTACAGGCGATCGTGCTGGAGACATCCGCCGGCACGCCGGCAGAGGACAGCACGGTGCGCATCTGCTATCCCGACGCGGGCGAGCCCATCTGGGAGATAGGCAAGCGATATCGTGCGTGCCTGCGCACACTTTGCGAGCGGAACGGAATCGCCGATGCCCACGCTGTGTGCAGCGGCGAGCCGATTCTGGTATAATAAAAAGAGGTGCATTTGCACCTCTTTTTTTAGGATACCTTACCGCCCCAGGGACGCGGCACCGATGATGCCCGCATCGTTGCCCAATTCCGCGATTTTGATCTGTGTGGAGGGAGTCCGGTCCTTGGTGTATACTTCCTTGAACACCCGCTCCGTCAGCGGAATCAGCAGGTAGTCGCCCTCGTGGCAAATGCCGCCGCCGATGGACAGAACCTGCGGCTGAAAGATGTTGATCATATTGGCAATGCCGCAGGCCAGATAATCGATGTACATATCCACCACTTCCCGGCCGGCGGTGTCGTTCTGCTTCGCCGCGGTGAAGGCGGTCTTGCCCGAAATCCGATTCAGATCGCCGCAGATCAGCTTCTCCATCAGCGTGTGGGCGCCCTTTTCGCGGTATTCCAGAATCTTATCCTTGGTCATGGCGATCAGGCCGGTGGCGGAAGAATAGGCTTCCCAGCAGCCGCGGCGGCCGCAGGAGCATTTCCG
>JAZQFQ010000086.1:0-14777 GCA_045539595.1 Eubacteriales bacterium
CTGCTGCCTCCCGTAGGAGTCTGGACCGTATCTCAGTTCCAATGTGGCCGTTCAACCTCTCAGTTCGGCTACCGATCGTCGGTTTGGTGGGCCGTTACCCCACCAACTGCCTAATCGGACGCGAGCCCATCCTATATCAAAATTCTTTGGTATTCAAACCATGCGATCCGAATACGTCATGCGGTATTAGCAACTGTTTCCGGTTGTTATCCCGCAATATAGGGCAGGTTGCTCACGCGTTACTCACCCGTCCGCCACTGATCAGAGGACCGAAGTCCTCGTCACCGTTCGACTTGAATGTGTTATGCACGCCGCCAGCGTTCATCCTGAGCCAGGATCAAACTCTCTGAAAAATTGTATATTAACCGGGTTTCCCCGGATAACATCTCTCTCAGAGCTGTTTTGGCTCTTTACTATTTGTTAGAGTTCAAATAAATTCAAAAGAATTTTTTGGAGTCTTGTCTATTTCCTGTTAAGGAAATAGCGTTGTCTTGTTGTTCAATTTTCAAGGAGCTTCGCTGTCTTGCCGACAGCCTGTATATTATATCACCACTGCCTCGCATTGTCAATACCTTTTTGAAACTTTTTTCGAGTTTTTTCTGTACCGACACGCCTCGCAGGTGTCCCTCGCTTGAGGGCCTTATGAGTATACCACATTCCTCCTCTCTTTGTCAACTCCTTTTTTCGATTTTCTTCACATTTTCGTCCCAGCAATTTATTGACAACACACGCTCGCGACAATATAATATATAAATATGAAGATTTCGTCAAAAGGAGGTTCTCATGCATACATTATTGCACAGAAAAGCGGCTTTATTCACTTTAGTTTCTGTTTATGCCGGATTTGGTGCTGCTTTTCTTTCCGATTCGCTTCGCATATGCCTTCTTTTCGGATTGGCGGTTCTGACTGCCCTCAGTTTTCTTCCTTGGCAAAAGAAGCTTCCCGGCGAATTCTGCACATTGTGCCGCATCCTTTTGTGCGCTGCTCTCACCGGATCCTTGTTTCTTTCGCTGTACACCGATGTTCATGTGAGCCGCCGTGTACACCAATTCTCCGACACGGAACAAACCGTAACTGCCACCGTAATCAAAAAGATGTACGACAACTCCTATTCAGCCGGATACATGGCGGAAATCACCGAAGCGGACGGCGAGGATGTGCGCTTTACGGTACTTCTGGAAACGCCGAACACCGCCTTGCAGGTGGGGCATCGGATCACCTGCCGCGCCGCCTTCACGGAACCCGAGGAATCAAACGGTACGTTTCCTCAGCGTCGATACTATCTGTCTCAGGGAATTTCTTTGTGCGCGGAAGCTGGGAATGTGGACATCCTCGCCGCGAACGCTGCGCCCATCCGCCGCTTCTTTTCGGATTTATCCGAATATCTCTCCGCTGCTTTGCGGATTTCCCTCGGGCGGGCGGATCACGCTTTACCGGCCGCCCTTTTGTTAGGAGATCGTTCCCACCTGCCCGAATTCCTCACACGGGATTTCCAGCGTCTGGGCATATCCCACCTGCTTGCCATCAGCGGATTCCACTTTGCTGTTCTGCTCGGTATGCTGGAACGCCTGCTGGCCATCTTTATTTCGAACCGAAAACTCCGTCTGATTTCCCTTTCGGCCGCGGCCGTTTTCTATATGATGCTGTGTGCGCTGTCCCCATCGGTGCTGCGCGCGGGCATTATGATGCTGTTTTCCTACGCCGCCGTCGCTCTCAACCGATCGGCAGACATGCCTACCGCGCTGGGCATATCGGTATTTCTGATCTGCCTCACCGATCCGGCTCAGTTTTATTCCGCGGCGCTGCATCTGTCCGTCACCGCGGTGCTGGCCATCGCCTGTTATTCCCATGTTACACGCATCTGGAAGAAAGAAGCACCGCTGCGCCGGTCTCGTGTGCTGTCCCGCGTCCTTGCACCGCTTCTGCTGACGGCCTGCGTGCAGTTTGCCCTTCTCCCTTTCCTGTGGCAATATTTCGGGGAAGTATCGCTGCTGACCCCCATCACCACTTTGCTGTTCACCCCGCTGATCGCCGCGATCCTTATGCTGACACCGCCCCTTCTTCTGTTCCGCTATGTGCCCTTTATCGCCCAGCCATTGGCCTTTGCGGTGAGCAAACTCTGTCAGATCACCACCAATCTGGCGGGTGCCATGGCGGAGATCCCCCACACCGTGCTGTCATTGCACCACAGGGCGGCACCCTGTTTCACCGTCGCCGTCATGATCCTCTTTTTCTCCATTCCGCTTTTGCGAAAGCGGAAGCAAATTGTCTGCGCCTTTGCCGGGATTCTGTTTTTGTGCGGCACCCTCGTCGGCATTCTCGCCGTAAAACAGACCATCACCCGCGATCACATCGCCATCACTGCCACGGTTCAGGGAAAGAACGAGGTCATTCTTGTAACGGAGAACGGAAAGACCTTGCTGTGCGACATCTCAAACGGATCCTATACCGCCATCAACAGCGCTTACAACCAGGCGCGGAAAGACGGTGCGACGGAGTTAACCGCCCTCGTTCTCACCCACCTCCACAAGCGACACATACAATCCTTTGATCGAATCAGCGACACCGCCTATGTGCGCATGCTGATTCTGCCTGCGGCCGAATCGGCGGCCGACGAAGAGATCATCCACTCCCTGCGCCAGATCGCCGAGGACAAAAACATCCCCGTGCGGGAATACACACGGGGAGATACCGGTATTATTTTTGAGGACACTGCGCTTCGCATAGACACCGACACGCTGAGCCGTTCCACTCATCCGGTGATCGTTTTGTCCCTTACGGCCTACGACCACGACACCGTCTACATCGGCGCGTCCGCCGCCCAAGGGATACCCATCGACGACCTCAGCCGATTCTCTACGGTAATTTTCGGCCTCCACGGCCCCATATACAAAACGGAATACGATATGAAACTGAGCAGCACGACGGCACGCGTCATCTTCCGCGGTGATTCCTACGAATTTGCCGCCGAATCCTTGCGCCGCTCATTGGCAGGACACACCGTAGTGCAGACGAACGATGCCATCCGCCTGTACCTGAGGCCTACATCAGCCCAAGAGCCCTGACAGATACAACAGAACAATTGCCTGAAACACGACAATGATCGGTATGCCAATCATGAACTTGCTGTGGCGGGTTTTGTGGCGAATCATCAGCATGGTGATGTACATAGCCACCGATCCACCCAGCGCCGCCAGAAGGAGCAATGTGTTCTCCGGCACCCGCCGCTTGGCAGGATTCGGCGCACGCAGCTTGTCCGCAACGGTCACGGTCGCCGCTATCAGCGAGATCAGACAGAAATACCCGAGAACCACCAGATACAGAACCGTGCCGTATTCGTACAGAAACTCATTCCACATATTTGCCCGACTCCGCCTGCGCCATGCTGTCGCATCGCTCGTTGTAGGGATGGCCGGCGTGGCCCTTCACCCACACATATTCAATCTCGTGCTTGTCGCACAGATTCAGAAGACGCTCCCACAGATCGGGATTCAGCGCCGGAGATCCATCGCTTTTCTTCCATCCTTTGCTGCGCCAGGATCTGGCCCATCCTTTGGATAAGCCGTCCAAAACGTATTTGGAGTCGGATGTGAGAGTGATCTGGCAGGATTCCTTCAGACGCTCCAGAGCGGAAATGACGGAAAGCAATTCCATCCGATTGTTGGTGGTGGACGCCTCACCGCCGCTCAATGCCAGCTCATGGCCGTTATACACAAGTATCGCGCCCCAGCCGCCCGGCCCGGGATTGCGGCGGCAGGAACCGTCCGTATAAATATCAACGTGTTTCAAATACATTCCTCCGTAAATAACGGGATTTTATTCTTTGCTGTTTACCGCAGCCGCACATCGGAGACTGCCGGCATTTCGCTATGCGAAACGATGACGGTCACGTCATCGCGGCAGGCTCGCGTACACAGCCAACTGCCGCACGATTACGGGACAACATTATGCTGTGTACATTATACCATATCAGAAAAGCGTTTGCAACCGCCCAAGGAAGCAGACGCTTTTTGTGTCCCCTCGCATTTCGTCGCATATACTGCAATGAGGTCGAAAACGACCGACGTATTTTGCCGCCAACGGCAAGAATAAATAAGGAGATCCCGCCTGTGCGGGGACACAAGTATGAAAGTGAAAAGCGAAAACTATACACCGCGTGAGCGGGTGAATCGGGAAATGCTCGATCGTATGCTGGCGGAAAATGCCCGCGAGGAAGCCTACGAGCAGCGTCCCCTTCCCCATTTCTCCGCCACAACGTACCCCAGCATGACCACCGGCGCGTGCCCGTGCCGTGATCAGAAAACGTATCGCCGCCAGAGTGGCGAATGCTGCCCCAAGTGCAAGGATTCCCGGGAATACAGATGCGATTATTCCATGGACAACAAACAGTCGGAATGCAAGAAAGACTATGTCTGCCAATCCCCCGTTTACCCGGGCGTATCGTTGGCCATGGTGTACTCCCCCTGCCAGAGCTTTGACAATCTGCACGATCCGGAAATCGGCATCGATCGAGGCACCATATTCAAAGAACTGGATAAACCGTTTATGCCCACCCCCTGTAACGAAAGGTGGTGCAAATAACATGAACGATATGAGAAAACGTCACATGAAACAGATCCAGACGTATGCGTTTGCCGTCAAAGAAGCGGTGCTGTATCTGGACACCCATCCGGAAGACAAAACCGCTCTTGCCTACTTTGACAAGTACCGCAAACTGCTGCGGGAAGCAACGCGCACTTACGAAGAGCACTACGGTCCCATTACGGCGGACGGTACGGACACATCCCGCGGTTGGGCATGGGTTCTGGAGCCGTGGCCCTGGGAAATCGATGCTAACTGAAAAAATCGGAGGTTCTGAAATCCATGTGGATATACGAAAAGAAATTACAATACCCCATTAAAATCAAAAATCCCAACGCCGCTTTGGCGAAGATCATTATTTCCCAATTAGGCGGACCGGACGGGGAACTCGCCGCTTCCACCCGTTATCTGTCCCAGCGCTTCAGCATGCCCTACCGGGAAGTGGCCGGCATATTGACGGATGTTGGTACAGAGGAGCTGGCCCATGTGGAGATGATCTCCACGATCCTGTATCAGCTGACGCGGAATCTGACGCCGGAGGAAATCAAAAAATCGGGATTTGACACCTATTTTGTGGATCACACCACCGGCATTTACCCCGTTGCCGCCGCAGGCGTTCCCTTCGATGCCAAATATATCGGCGTGAAGGGCGACGTATTCGCCGATCTGAACGAGGATCTGGCGGCCGAGCAGAAAGCACGTGTCACATACGACAATCTGCTCCGCCTGATCGACGATCCCGACGTGTGCGATCCCATCCGATTCCTGCGGGAGCGGGAGATCGTGCATTATCAGAGATTCGGTGATGCGCTCCGCATTTCCCAGGATAAAATGGACGAGAAAAACTTCTACGGATGGAATCCTTCCTTTGACAAAAAGGTACACTGAAAAGCAGCAAAAAGAACCGCCCCCGAGGGGCGGTTCTTTTCCATATTATTTATCCAGAAAACGCAGGAGTGTGGCGGCATCCTCCCGGAACTGCCGCTGTGATCCGTCGCAGACGAACTCCATCAGCATAGCATGATCATTTGGGCTTCCGCGGAGAATATCAATATACTCCCGCCAGATCCGCTCATGCTGCGCCAGGGGATATTTCCCCGCCCCCTCCCACGCAAACACATGCACGTGGGAAAGATACGGAAGCACCGCACGCAGTGCCGCCAGATTGTACGCTTCATCCTTGAACTGATTGGGCTGCCAATACAAGCGCAGGTTGTAGTGGGCCACCTCATCCACCAGCCGCCGGGCGGATTCATAATGATCCGTCAGCGTGCCCGGATGGAACTCCAGGGAAACCGTCATGCCCGCATCGGCGCAAGCATTCGCACAGGCGCGGATGGAATCGGCCACAGCGGTGCGGTTTTCCTCCGCTTCGCTGCCCCGCTCACCTGCCCAGATGCGGATGTTCGGTGCGCTGAGTGCTTTTGCCGTAGCGATGACATCGGCAAAGGACCCGGGATCGGAATACCCCGCCTTAAAATAGGATCCGTAGGATACCGAGCGCAGATGGGCGGCGCAACTCATCTGCCCCACCCGGGACGCATGGCCCAAATCCCCTACGGGAACGTGGACATCGCTTCCCCACTCCACGCCACCGAGACCAGCCTCCCGCGCCAGCGAGAGGATCAAGTCCGGCGAAAGGGGACGAAAGGTAACCGAAACCACACCAGTACTCAGCATAGGGCCCTCCGTATAAATTATTCTGCCTTTTCCTCGGCAAGCATTTCTTTCATGGAATACAATCCCGGCTTTGCCCCGGCGGCAAACAAGGCGGCACGAACCGCACCGGTGGCAAACACATCCCGGGAATAGGCGCTGTGGGAAATACGGATGACTTCATCCGTTCCCGCAAAGATCACCTCGTGCTCCCCGACGATGGTTCCGCCGCGGACGCTGTGGATACCGATCTCCTCCGGCGCGCGCTCCCGGCGCACGCTGTGGCGATCGTATACGTACTCGCTCTCCTCGCGCACTTCCCGTATGGCATCCGCCAGCATCAAAGCGGTGCCGCTGGGCGCATCCAGTTTCTTATTGTGATGGGCTTCCACGATTTCCACATCGTATTCCTCCCCCAGCACGGCGGCCGCCCGCTGCACCAGTTCCAAAAGGAGATTGATGCCCAGGGACATATTCCGGGAATACAAAACAGGAATCCGGGCAGACGCTTCGCGGATGGCGCAGATCTCCTCCTCCGTATGGCCGGTGGTAGCCACCACCACGGGGATATGCTTTGCTGTACAATAGGCAAGCAGGGGGATCACCACAGTATGGTGGGAGCAGTCGATGATGGCATCCGCTGCCTCCGTCACCGAATCGATAGACGGATACACAGGGAAATCACAGCGGGCCTGCACCGTGTCGGCGGCGATATCCACACCGGCCACCACCGTGCAGTCCTCCCGCGCGGCGATTCTCTGAAGGATGGCGGTGCCCAAACGGCCGCCGCATCCGGAAACAACAATTCTTTTCATTCTTATATATGTATCTGCCTTGGCAGATTTCCTTACTTTTTGATTACAGGATTACAGCAGACCGTTCCGGCGCATGGCCTCGGCCAGTTTGGCCCGGTTAGCTTCCTCCATCTCGCACAGCGGCAGACGCATCTCCTCGGAGGTCAGCCCCATCATGGCGCAGGCGGTCTTGACGGGAACAGGGTTCACCTCGATGAAGAGCGCATTGATGAGGGACAGCATCTTCAGCTGCAGTGCAGCGGCGGATTTCACGTCACCCTCCAGCATGAAGCGGCACATATCGTGGGTTTCCTTCGGCATGACGTTGGACAGAACGGAGATAACGCCGCGGCCGCCCAGGGACATGATCGGCACGATCTGATCGTCGTTGCCGCTGTAGATAGCCAGCGTGTCAGACAACTCCGCCGCAATGGTAGCGATGGCACTCAGATTACCCGATGCCTCTTTCACCGCCACGATGCGCTCGTGCTTTGCCAGCTCCGTATACACGCTCATGGGAATATTCACACCCGTTCTGGAGGGGACGTTATACAGAATGATCGGCTTATCCGTTGCATCCGCCACAGCGGTAAAGGAACGGATCAATCCCTTGGGGGTGGCTTTGTTATAATACGGCGTAACCAGCAAAAGTCCGTCGCAGCCCACCTCGCAGGCATAGCGGGACAAAGAGATGGCATAATCCGTATCGTTGGAGCCGGTGCCCGCGATGATCGGCACACGGCCTGCGGCCCGCTCCACGGAATAGCGGATGCACTCCCGGTGCTCCTCATCCGTCAAAGTGGACGCCTCACCGGTGGTGCCGCAGATAACCAGAGCATCGGCGCCGCCGGCGATCTGCCAATCGATCAGACGACCGAATGTATCGTAATCCACACCGCCTGCATGGAACGGCGTAATCAGGGCAGTTGCTACGCCCTCAAAAATAACCTTCTTCTGAAAAGTACCCATCATTGACCTCCCGAAATGAAACAAAAATTTGTATTTTTGTCCGGCATCCCCATGGATATAACAAAAACCGGCTTGAAAACCGGCTTTCTGTGTACTATAATATAGACATGACGCAAAGCGCATGAGTACCGATACACAGATAGCTCTCCACAACAGATCAGACTGAAGTGACAGTGCAGGTGCTTTCGCGCCTCTGCACCAGCCCCGCGACGTCCGAGCCGCGCAAACTTCGGCATCCCTCGCCTTTCCCCACCCGTGATCGGCATCGGACTGCCTGAGAGCGGATACTCATCGGAAATGCGCCTCTATCTTCATTTTATGCAGGAAAATCGCTCCTGCACACGCATATCATAACATATTTTATTATCCATGTCAAGAGCGATTTGCTCCCGGAAAGGACTTCTCATTTATGATTAAAAATACACTCCCGGAAACCGATCTCACCCTGTCCGATTTCGATTACGATCTGCCCGAATCCCAGATCGCCCAGACCCCGCTGGAACCGAGAGATTCCTCCCGTCTGATGATCATCGACCGCTCCTCAGATCATGTGGAGCACCGCATCTTCCGGGATATCGTGGACTACCTCCGCCCCGGCGATACGCTGGTCATCAACGATACCCGCGTGATCCCCGCGCGCATCATCGGCCACCGTGCCAAAAAAATGATGCCGGACGGCACCCTGGCAGATACCGAATCCACCGCGCCGGTGGAACTGCTTCTGTTGAAGCAGCGGGAGAACGATGTGTGGGAAGCCCTGGCCGGCCCCGGCAAACGGGCCAAGGTGGGAGACATCCTGGCCTTTGGCGACGGGTTTCTGACAGCCGAGGTGGAGGACATCATCGAAGGCGGATGCCGGGTGGTGCGTTTCCGCGTAGACCGCGCCGTTTGTGAGACCGTATACGAGGCGCTGCATAAACTGGGCTCCATGCCCCTGCCGCCTTATATCACAGAACATCTGGAGAATCCCGAACGGTATCAGACCGTGTACGCACGGCATGAAGGATCCGCCGCCGCCCCCACCGCGGGACTGCACTTCACCCCCGAGCTGATGGATCGGATCCGCGATATGGGATGCGTCATCGTACCCGTGCTTCTGCACGTGGGTCTGGGCACCTTCCGCCCGGTGAAGGAGGAAAAGCTGGCGGATCACGAAATGCACTCCGAATACATCTGCGTGACGGAAGAATCCGCCCGGATCATCAATGAGCGCCGCGCCGCCGGCGGGCGGATCATCGCCATCGGCACCACATCCTGCCGGGTATTGGAAAGCGCCGCAGATGAAAACGGCATTCTTCATCCCGTTTCTGCGGACACAGGCATTTTCATCTATCCCGGCTACCGCTTCAAGATCGTGGATGCCCTGCTCACCAACTTCCATCTGCCCAAAAGCACGCTGCTCATGCTGGTCTCCGCCCTCGGCGGACGGGAGCGGATGCTGAGCGCCTACCGCACCGCGGTGGCGGAAAAATACCGTTTCTTCTCGTTTGGGGACGCGATGCTGATTCAGTAATACCTTTCCAGGGGACACACCGCACGTGTGTCCCTATTTTTATGCCGGGGATTGTGCAAATGTTACATTATTCAAGGAAAAAACGGACTTTTTCCATTGACATTGCCTGCATCCTCTGCTACAATGCGCTTAAGCAGTATTCAATTATGGAGGTATTCCATGAAACACCGCAAATGGCTCTCCCTGCTGTTGTCCGGTGCCATGCTGTCTGTCAATCTGATCACTTTGGCTGGCTGTACCCCCGACACGCCGGATACGCCGGATACACCGATGGATTCCGGAACGGAGGCGGACACAACGGAAGCCCCTGAGCCGGTCATTCCCCTTCCTGAATTGGCCACGCTGACGCTGGATGACGGATATGAATTGACATTCGATCCCGAAACCACTTCCTATGAAGTCACCATTCCCGCCGGCAGACCCCGTGTGCCCCGCATCGCGGCAACCGCTGCGGACGAGGGTGCGGAAGTCACGCTGTATCAGGCGGTGTTCCCGGAGGGCGTCACCGAAGCCATCGCCAAAGTGGAAGTAGAATTCGACGGCCTGCTTAACTCGTATATTGTCCATTTCAAGAAGGACGCCGCCCGCGGCTTCCATCTTCAGTATGATGACCGGTACACCTTCACCCCCGCCTACACCTTGCAGGACGGTGAGACGTTCACCTTTGAAAGCTCCCATGCAGATGTAGTCGAGGTAGACGTGAACGGTCGGATCAAAGTCGGCGCCGTCAGTGCCGATCCCGTCACCGTCACCGCTAAGGTGAATGGCGAAGTCAAGGATACCTTGATCATCGACAAGACCGTGCGCGCACCCCTCAATATCTTCCTGGTTGTGGGCCAGTCCAATGCAGACGGTGCCTACAGCACCTCCATCCCCATGCAGCAGGTGCGCGAATCCAGCACCCGGGCGTCGGAGGGCACTACATACTGCATGGAAGGCATGGGCAAGGCTTACGATCTGTCCATGGGCCGCAAGGGATTTGCGTCTCCCCTGGCCGCCCGCTGGTATGAATTGACCGGCGAGAAATCCCTGATGATCCAGACTGCCGTCAGCGGCACGCCCATCGAACGCTGGGAGCCGGACGGAGATCTGTACAAGGCCACCCTGCGCGTCTACAACCGTGTGGTCAAGCTGTACACCGCCGATACGTCCAAGTTCGAAATTCTCCGCACCGCTTACTTCTGGTGCCAGGGTGAAACCGGCCAGATGTGGACCTGGAAAAACGGCAAGTGGGATCAGTCCGGCAAGGATATCATGACGGGCGACGTGTACTACGAAAAGTACATGGGAATGCATGAGGCATTCGTAAAGGACATGAACGTGGAGATCGGCTCGATTCTGCTGGTTCGCTCCATCCCTCAGATCGCCAGCCGACAGAGTCTGAAAAGTGAGTATTTCACCGATCTGGTAGCCCCCCGCGTAGCCCAGTACACCATTCACAACACCACCGACTCCTCGTTGCTGATCAGTTCCCGTCTGGGTGAGATCGCACGTTCCGGGAAAGCCCCCGACAAAACCGCCCCGGGCTATAACCTGATGTTTGGTGACAACGTCCATTACAATCAGGACGGATACAATCTGGCCGGTAAGGAAATGGCGGAAACCACTTTCGCCTCCATCTGTGCCACCACCGATCGCACCCCGCAGAAGATCGATGTACTGGCATCGGACGGCTATGCCCGCCTGCAGGATGGGGACACCATCACGGTGGATCGCAAGAACGGCTATCAGTTGGCCGCCATCGTGCTGCCGCTGTACGCCAAGGATACCAAACTCACTTTTGAAGTAACCGAAAACGCGGAGAAATGCTCCGTGGATATGTACGGAAAGATCACCTTCGCCGACGACGCGGCCGACGGCGACAAAGCCACCGTTGTGATCACGAACGAATCCGGCCTGCGCGTAACCCTTACCGCCGTGCTGGGCGATGTGTCAGCCGAGGAAGCACTCAAGAGCAAGGCCGTCACCTACCGCTGGGATTTTAACGATCTGAAGGAGTTCAACTCCTACAGCGATCTGTCCCTGTCCGAGAAATCTCCTGAGGATGGCTACTACTTTGAGGATGGATGCATTGTAACCACCGGCAACCAGACCGATTTCAAGATGGATCAGCCCTTCGTTCTCAGCAGTGCACAGGATTGGGACATCGAGTGGCGCGGCAAGACCTTGGACAACTCCTGCCTCTTCGGCGCGGAATTCGACAAGAACAACTTTGTCTATCTGGCATACAAAGTGCCCCAGTTCAACAACTCCTTCCGCCTTGTGGATAACGCCGGTACCGCCGGCATGATTTCCTACGGAAAATATGTGCGGAAAGTAGCCGAGATGAACACATGGCGAGTTGAGTACAAGGCAGACACCAAGACCATGACGCTCTTCTATCTCGACACGGAAACGAACGAATTCGTCACCGTCGGTTCCCACAAGTGGACCAAGGATTATGTGCTGTACATCACCAATCTCTTCGGCCGGTACGGCAGCGATTCCGCGTTCTTCTGTCACAAGGGAACCATGGACTACATCGTAGTCAACGCAATTATTGAGGAATAATTCCTTCTTAATAAACCATCTCCCCCGCACACAAAAAACGATACTCTTATTATTCTTTGGAGGCATACCATGAATTATCGCAGATGGATCTCTATTCTTTTGGCAGGCTCTATGCTGCTTGGCGCATCGATCAGTCTGATCGGCTGCCAGAAGGAGGAAACACCCGACGTACCCGACACCCCCGTTAGCGATTCGGACACCACCCCGGAAGTTCCCGAGGTTCCCGCTGTTCCGCTGCCCAAGCTGGCTACGCTGACGCTGGATGACGGAACCGAATTGAATTTTGATCCCGAAAACACTACATACAACGTTGCCCTGCCCGCCGGGCGCCCCCGCATTCCCCGCGTTGCGGCTGCTGCAGAGGATGCGGAGGCTAAGGTAACTATCTATCAGCCCATGTTCCCGGACGATGCCGCTGAGGCCATCGCCCGCGTGGATGTAAAGTTGGGTGAGTTGAGCAATTCGTACACCATCCACTTCAAAAAGGATGCGGCAAACGGATTCCATCTCCAGTACGATGACCGCTACACCTTCACCCCCGACTATACCCTGCAGGAGGGCGAAGCCTTCACCTTTGAAAGCTCCAATGCGGAAGTGGCATCGGTGGATGAAAACGGTCTGATCAAGATCGTCACCATGAGCGACGATCCCGTAACCATCACCGCCAAGGTGAACGACGAGGTCAAGGGAACCTTCACTATCGACAAAACAATCCGTGCCCAGATCAACATCTTCCTCATCGTAGGACAGTCCAACTCTGCCGGTACATACGACTCCGGTTTGCCGGATGCCGAGGGACTGCAGGTCAGAGCACGCCCCGCCAAAGGAACCGTATACTGTGTGGAAGGCATGGGCAAGCCCTACGATATGAATCGCGGACGTGCCGGCTATGCAGGCGCTCTCGGCCAGCGCTGGTATGAGTTGACCGGTGAGAAATCCTTCGTGGTCCAAACTGCCGTGGGCGGATCTGCCATTGAGCGCTGGGAAGAAAAGGGCGATCTCTACGGAAATACCCTGAGCGCGTACAACCGTCTCATCACCAATTACACGAAGGAAGATTCCAAATACGAGATCATCCGCACCGGTTACTTCTGGTGCCAGGGTGAAACCGCGCAGTATTGGACCTGGAAAAACGGCTCCTGGGATCAGACAGGCAGCTACATCATGACCGCCGACGATTACTACGCACGCTTCATGAAAATCCACGAGAACTTCGTGAAGGATATGAATGCGGAATTCGGTTCCATTCTGCTGGTACGTGCCATCCGTCAGGTGGCCAGCCGCGCCAGCCTGAAGTGCCAGTATCTGACCGATCTGGTGGCTCCCCGCGTAGCCCAGTACACCATCCATAATACCACCGATTCCTCCCTCATCATCGCATCCCGTATCGGTGAAATCGCCCGTCCTACCGCCGCTCCGGATACGGAGAATCCCGGCCACGGTTACATGGGCCCGGCCAACCTCCACTATTCCCAGAAGGGTTATAATGCCGCCGGTGTGGATCTGGCAGAAAACACCTTCTCCACCCTCAGCGCAACCGCTGACCGCACCCCCGAGAAGATCGATGTGCTCTCCAGCAACGGACGCGATCGTCTCAACGACGGCGACACGATCACCGTGGACGTGAAAAAGGGCTATCAGCTGGCCGCCATCGTAATGCCGCTGTACGCAACCGATGCCAAGCTGAGCTTTGAAGTAACGGAAAACGCAGACAAGTGCTCCGTGGATATGTATGGTAAGATCACCTTCAATGAGGGTGCTCAGCTGGGCGACCAGGCCAAGGTTACCATCAAAAATGAATCCGGCCTGAGCGTAACCATCAACGCCGTTCTGGGCGAGGTAGAGGACGAGGATATCATCAAGGGTAAGACCGTTACCTACCACTGGAACTTCGACGATCTGAAGGAAGTCAACGAGTACAGCGATCTGTCCCTGTCCGACCGCTCCTCCAAGGATGCCTACTCCTTCAAGGACGGCTGCATCGAGATCACCGATGACAACACCGATTTCAAGCTGGCTCAGCCCTTCGTGCTCAGCAGCACACAGGACTGGAACATCGAGTGGCGCGGTCAGGTCAAGGATAACTCCTGCCTCTTCGGTGCGGAATACAGTGCCAACAACTTCATCTACCTGGCATACAATGTGTCTTCCTTCGGCAATTCCCTCCGTATGGTGGACGACCAAGGCAACGCTGCCCAGATACCCTTCCGCAAATATCTGAGCAAGGTGACCGAAATGAGCACCTGGCGCTTGGAATACAAGACCGAAAAGAAAACCATGACCCTGTACTACAAGAACATGGAAACGGGTGAATTTGAGAAAGTCGGTTCTTTCAGATGGAGCAAGGACTTCGCCTTCTACATCACCAATATGTTCGGCCGCTTCAACAGCACCTCCACCCTGGTTTGCTACAAGGGCACCATGGACTACATCTTCGTGGACGCATTGATAGAAGAATAAACCCAGTCAGGACCTCCGGCAAAGCCGGTGGTTTGCACAGCCCCTATAAGGGGCTATTACCGGCAAGCATCTAAAGACGCACGATATTCTATCACTCGCATCACTTGCCCCGCCTCCGCAAATGCGGTATGACATCATAGCCTTCCCCAGTGGGGGAAGGTGGCATCCGCGCAGCGGATGACGGATGAGGTGTCTATACAAACTATTATTACTCCTCATCCACCGTTCGCATGCGAACGGTCCCCCTTCTCCC
>JAZQFQ010000087.1:0-6359 GCA_045539595.1 Eubacteriales bacterium
CCTACGTTGGCATTATCCAAATCAGGTTCTCGGTCGAAGGTCACACCTTCCTCTCAGCCCGTTTACGAGCTCCCGTTATTCAATTGTCTGAAAAAACAAAACGGAAGCAACCGATCTGGATGCTTCCGTAAACAGTATGTCTTAAACAGTATGTCAATTGTGATGTCGCTATCAGGCATCCCTACGTTGGCATTATCCAAATCAGGTTACCGGTCGAAGGTCTTACCTTCCTCTCAGCCCGTAACACGAGCTCCCGTCTCTATATTAGTATACACGATCATCTGTATAAAATCAATGGGGAGTTGAATTTGTTTACAAAAAAGAAAAATTTATTTATTTGCAAACTTATCATATTTCTTTTACAAACCGCTCATTCTAATAAATAATTCATGGCCATCGATCCAAGTTTTTTTGCCAATATGAAACACCATAATTTACAATTTCATATTGAAGTCCTTCGTGAGATATGCTATACTGAAATATAAGCAGTTCACTTTTTGAAAGTTTTCTGCAAAAGACTTCCCCCGTATTAGATTCAACTGTAATAAATATATTTTGAATTAGGAGAACGAAAAATGATCAAGTACAAATGCAAACTGTGCGGCAAAGAATTTGAGGTTGTTGAGGGCGAGGTAGCCGTATGTCCTCTTTGTAAAGCAACCGGAGACAAGCTTGAAGTAGTTGCAGAAGCACCTGCTAACAAGTACGCCGGTACTCAGACGGAAAAGAATCTCGAAGCTGCCTTTGCTGGCGAGTCTATGGCAAGAAACAAGTACACCTACTATGCCTCTAAAGCAAAGAAGGAAGGCTACGAACAGATTGCAGCTCTCTTCCTCAAGACAGCAGACAACGAAAAAGAGCATGCAAAAATGTGGTTCAAGGAGCTTAACGGTATTGGTGATACCGCAGAGAATCTTGAAGATGCTGCCAATGGCGAAAATTACGAATGGACAGACATGTATGCCGGATTTGCCGACACCGCTGAAAAGGAAGGCTTCCACGAACTTGCTGCAAAGTTCCGCCTGGTTGCAGCCATCGAAAAGCATCATGAAGAACGCTATCGCGCACTTCTTCATAATGTTGAAGCTGCAGAAGTCTTCAAGAAGAGCGAAGTAAAGGTTTGGGAATGCCGCAACTGCGGTCACATCGTTGTTGGCACCAATGCTCCCGAAGTATGCCCCACTTGCGCACATCCGCAGAGCTACTTTGAAGTTCACGCAGAGAACTATTGATTCGATCAAGAATAATCATAGGACGGCAGACTTGATTCTGCCGTCCTTTTTGTTTGGTACTATTACCTCAGTAGCCCACCACTTTATTCAAAAAGCGCGGAAGCATATTCCCAAGTATACTTATCTGCGATTTCCTTATCTTCCAGATTGGGGAACTCTACTTTATCTGTATCTGAATATACAACAGGCTTATCGGGATTCAGATACGAGTCTGCAATCAGGTATATACTTTTTCCATCCAATGTATCCTCGTCAAATTCAGCCTGATAGGTTTGCAAGAAATCATCAAATAGCATTTCAAATCTTGCGTCTTCTCTTGGAGATCCCACAGCGAAATTGATTTGCTTTCCTTTTTCTCCTAAAGCATTGATCTCAGGAGTTTCCAAATCAATTATATCGTAGGAATATATACGGTCGCTGACATCGAAGAATTGATATATTCCCCAGAAACGCTGTGTCACCGGCGCCATCCACAATCTCATCAACACTATGAGTCCGTCTTCGCGTACAAACATCTGATAGTACCCTTTCCAGGTAATTGATGTCATTACTTTGCCATCCTCTGTCAGTACATCCAAGTACAGCGCGTTCTCACCGCTCTCATTTTGCAACGCTGCCACCCGTGCTGTGCGAGACGTTTTCACCTTATCCTCAGTCACAAGGATATTGAAATTCGCTGTTTCGGTCACTGTGTACCCGCTCTCAATCGCCATTTCGGGTATCTGTCCAGGATTCGGATCATCCTTCGGAGCTTCCGGTGCAATTGTTTCATCAGGCAGTTTCTCTGTCTCGGGTACAGCAGTTGTTACGGGAGGCTGACTTTCTGTTTCCTTCTCTGTGTTATTCTCAGTATCGGGAGAATCCCCCTCGGTTTCAATGTTCTGATCGTCAGTCCCGTTTTGATCTGGAAGATCTTCACCCAAATCACCACATGAAACAATCGATAGCATAAGCACAGTGAGAGCCAAAACAAGTGAGATCAGTCTGCGATGTTTTTTCATTGTTTTTTCCTTTTCTGCGAGTTATTCTTCTATATATGGATCATACAGGCATCCATCTGAACCCCTGCGGTACATAGCTATTACATAAGTAGCGGCACCCATGTAGTAGTTTGGCGAGTGGTATTTTTCCGCATACAGCAGTTCGTTGGAATCTGCGTCAAGCATAACGAGCAGAAGTTCGGAGCCATTGTATTCGTCATACCAGTTGTCGCCGGTCACAAATGCCGCATAAATCCGATCATTAAAGCGGTAATATCTTTCTGCGTAATATATATTATCATCGTTCAAATATCCTGATAATACTTCATCCTGCCGAGCGATCGCGAGGATCTCTTTGTTACTCATAAAGTGCCGCATCTCGTATTTTGGAAGTTCACTTTCTTTCTCATACCGCTTATAGGTATGGGTGGAAAGATCATAATACCCATCACGAAGGTAATAGACATTCCCTATTCTTCCTTCGCATGCA
This sequence comes from Eubacteriales bacterium, assembly GCA_045539595.1. Taxonomy (GTDB): domain Bacteria; phylum Bacillota; class Clostridia; order Oscillospirales; family CAG-272; genus SIG701. The sequence continues at coordinate 2,703 of JAZQFQ010000087.1, forward strand.
GTTCTCAGTCTATGGGGATTGTTAACGTCAGCATACTCATTCGGAGCAACAGCAACAATTTGCGAGGTTTTCTCTTTATTTCTGTATTCGATAAAAACATACTGCCCAGCATATTCGGTCGGTTTCTCATTATAGACATCATCCTCCGGAACAAAAAAGTGAATGAGCATACCGTCTTCAAAGCGGTGGAGGCTTATATCATCAACAGCAACATCAAATTTTGCCCGTAGTTTTTCTCTGCTTATACCCAGAAGCTTGGAGAGATTTGCGTTAACATTATTCGCAAACGGTTTGAAATAGTTCTTCTCCTGGCTGAGTTTGAAAACTTCGATCTGTTGATCATCTACAATACCGAAAAACCTGCTGTCGGAATAGGTTAAGATTCCTCCGCTTTTCCTGGGTGTCTCAAATCTGCCCGCCCAAACAAAATCTTCAGAAGGACGCTCCTTTTCGATGAGGATTTCGGAGGTGTATTCAAAGGATATAACCTCTCTTTCTTCGCAACCTGAAAAAGCGAGGAGAATAAGTAGCGCAAAAAGGCATATGGTTAGTAACCTTTTCACTGAAAGCACCTCCTATCATCAAACTTTAACTCTATTTTATAACTGATTACTCTACATCCATCATCGTTCCGATAAAAAACGGCAGGTTGGTTTCACAGTCAATGAGCATATACACAAACGGACGATCCAGGAATACCTGCTTGGGATCTTCAATGATCATCGCACTTTCATCGTTCATTTCCACAACGGTTGCAGCGCCGGCTTTAGTTCCGCGCTCATCAACGCTGATGAACGTCTTATGGAGTACACGGTTGATAAAGATATTGCCTGCCGTGGAATGACCGAGCTTTGAGAAATCGGCTGTCGCTCCGCTGAAAGCATCCGGCATACCCATCCCACTGAGCACCGCGCTCATATCCACATCGTATTCCGTTTCAAACTTCGGAATGGAGGTGTTGACAAAGACAGACTTGGCGTTTGTGAGAAGCTCGTTCAAATGCTCGCCATCCAGCGATGCAATATATTCGGAAACAGTCGTGCCTTCTTTCGGCAGGAGAGCAGCAAAAGCATACTTTCGATCCTTATAATACTTGATAAAGCCGGTGGCGTGTTTGTCTTCAAGATACTTGTTCTCTTCGGAATACATCATGTCCACATTCCGCTTTTCGCCGTTTTCGGTGGTAAACTCGCCTTCACGCACTTGATTTTCAAAATAGATATCCTGCCATTCGGCATCGAAAGCGAGTGCATTGATGAGATACATCACCGCTTCTTGGGGAATCTGATCAAGAATGTTTTTGATCATGCCATCCGTGTTGTCTTTCACCCATTTGTTGATGTCTTTGCAGGTGTCATCATCAAAAGGCGCACGGTAAATGTCTGCACCGTAATAATCCGCGTTGGTCTGCAGAAAATCCTGGTTGACGGTGAATCGTTCATCGTCGGTAAACCAGATCGAATTGGCAAGGCTGAGCTTGTATTTTTCCTCTTCGGGCAGATTCGCCATATAGGTGCTTATCCACGTGTTGAGCTGATCGATCGGCATACCGAGCACCGCTTCCATCTGCGAAAGCGTCTCGTTATCTGCACCGTTGGCGGTCATGGAAAGTGCCACAAGAACAGATAAAGGAGAGACCAGTGTGTTTTCTCCGTCCGACATGCTTTCCTTAAACAGACGCACAGCGAAATCGGTAACAGCAGCATCGCTGACATCGGTAAGCTCGGCAGCATCACCGGCATTTCCTCTGGGGGTGATCCCGTCCATGAGATCATCAAATTGCGGAACACCGCAGGCGGTGAATGCAGATAGTGCAAACACCATTACCAGTACAAAAGATAAAAACCGTTTCATAAACATCCTCCTGTTCGTTCGTTCTATTCCCTATTGCTTATTCTTTCTCCTGCAGAACGACAGAACCGTTTCTACCGCTTGTGTAGATTATATACTGTCGCTCAATGCCCTCTCCATCGGTAAAGGTAAGACCAAAGGTGGCGAAATCTCCGTAGAATACCACGCCGAGCACCAGCGGTTTATCCTCATCCAGTTTAGCAAGGGTGTACAGCGTTTCGCCCGGCTGTAAACTGTCCTCTGCCAAGTTCATAAAGCACAGTTTCACATCGGTGAGTGCTTCGTAGGGTTTAATGAGCAAATACTGTGTATACTCGGTTTCCTCCCGCAAATACAGGTGGCAGTCCATGTCACCGAGCAGTTCCTTATCGATCCGCTCCATCGTAATAGGAATATGCTGTGTTGCATCGGATGCTTTATTCAGATCGATCCAGCCAAGCCCCGATTTCAGCTTACCCCAGGTGATTCCCTCATCACAGATAATCTGCTCGGTGATCGTGTAGGTGCCCACATCAAGTAAAGTGCCGATGTCTTCGTTGTCGTATCCGGGACCTGTATGGATTGTAAGATCGGGGCGCGTGACTTTCACAGTTGTTTCTGCATCCGCATAAAGCCCGGAATGCTGGAAGAAAAAGCGCCAGAACAGATTCTCTATACTCTCCTTGGATAGCACGCCCCTGTCATAGGCTCCGGTGAGCGTATGGAAGGTTCCGTCCTTCAGCACCAACAAGCGGTTGCCGTCACCGTACATGAAGTCCATCCCGGCAACTTCCTCACACCAGATATTTGCTGTATAATCGCAGGAATCAATCATAGCAACAATGGCGCCGTCGTATTCGCCGTAGTATTCGCGGATGCTGACATACTCCGCATCAAGGTTTTGCAGCCAGAAAGTTTCGATCAAAGTTCCGTAATTCACATCCGGCAGAAATCCATCATAGGTTTTGAAATCGATCTCCACGTCTTCATCCGGCATGGTGAAGGAGAACAGCCAGTATTCGTTCGTGTTGTTGGTCATATTGACCTCATCCCCGTTGACAAGGAAGAGATACCCAAGATCGGTTGCGAATTTTATCTTTACCTGAACAGTGTCTCCGGCCTTGGCTGCTGACGGCATCTTCCCATAAAGCCAATCCTCATCGTTCATCGTAATAGAGTGCTTTTCTGTATTATCCAAAGACCCGTCTTTCTGACAAGCAGTAAGAGAAATAATCAAAGCCAGTATACCGAGTAAAGCAATTACTTTCTTCATATAAACACCTCCCCAATATATGGTATTAGACGTTTTTGCTGCTGGAATAGTTCCTTTTTTGCCTGCCGACAGCGATTGCATCTCGCAAGCCTCTTCATAAATATATCTCGCAAAAAATTCCTTTTGGTTTCATGCATTTCCTTATTTTCACTATAATTATACCATATCTTCGCTGCTCTGTACAGATTCTGAGCTATATTTAGGCAAACGACTAATATATCCTCAGAGAAAAAACACCGACAGTTCATACGAACCATCGGTGTTTCTGTTTGTAATGATTACTTCACTTCCGTTCCGCCCCATTCGATGACGGTAAAGCCTTCACGCGCCGGTGCGGTCAGTTCCTGCGCCTCTATATCCACATAATTATCTGCAGATTTATATGCCATAAACACACGAATTACCGTATCCGGAGTAGGTGTTACCGTTAGTTTTGCCGATTCGGTGTAAACATCTGTCTGGAACGAGATGATATTGTACGGGTTCTCCTGCATCAATGGCAGCCAGAAAACAATAAACTCATTTGCTTCCCGGCGATTCAGACCAAGCTTGGC
>JAZQFQ010000088.1:0-4288 GCA_045539595.1 Eubacteriales bacterium
GATGACGGATGAGGTGTCTATACAAACCATTACTCCTCATCCACCGTTCGCGTGCGAACGGTCCCCCTTCTCCCACAGGAGAAGGCACGCCTTCGCCGCAACTTTTCTTTGCTAAAGCTTTTTGTTGCCACCTGCATAGCAGGTAGTTGTCTTTCATAGACAAGGCAAGATTGGCGCAGAAAAATATGCGCCAATCTTTTTTGCCTTTGCCCTTCCTTTTTTCCTCCAACATTTGTGAATATTTCATAAATTATTATGCATCTTTGCAAAATCACCCTTGACAGTATGTACGTTTATGATATAAAATATTAGTATGTGTAAAAGTACCCTCCGCACGGAAATCGGTACTTTTCTGTGTGGTTTACTATATTTTTACATAAACAGTTTCCGCCGGTTTTACCGGCACAATCATATGCCGCAGCGTTGTGCCGCGGACAATTTCATAACGGAGGTGCCATGATGACTACGATCATCATTTCTGCCGCCATTGCGGCAGCGGCCACGCTTCCGATCGGTATTTTTACCGGATACACCATTCGACGCCGTTCCGCTGAGAAACAAATCGGCTCCGCGGAAGAACAGGCGAGAAAAATACTCGAAGACGGAATCAAAGCAGCCGATACCAAGAAAAAAGAAGTGCTTCTGGAAGCACGCGAAGAAATCCTTCGCACCAAAAACGAATTCGACCGGGAAGTGAAAGAGCGCCGGGCGGAATTGACCCGCCAGGAGCGCCGTCTCACCCAAAAGGAAGAGAATCTGGACAAGAAAACCGAGGCTCTGGAGAAAAAGGACGAGACGCTGACCCGCAAAATCAAGGAAAACACCGAGGCCGGCGAGGAAATCCAGAAAATCAAGGCAGAGCAGTTTGAGACTTTGCAGAAGATGGCGGGACTGTCCGCTGAGGAAGCCAAGGCCCAGCTGGTACAGGAACTCGAAACCGAAATCCGCCGGGAGCAGGCTATCCGCCTGACCGAGATGGAGGAGGAATTCAAGGAAGAAGCCGACACCAAGGCGAAGAACATCATCGCGCTGGCCATCCAGCGTCTGGCCGCCGATCAGGTGGCGGAGGCCACCGTGTCCGTTGTGGCTCTGCCCAACGACGACATGAAGGGCCGCATCATCGGCCGTGAAGGCCGCAACATCCGCGCCATCGAGCAGATGACCGGCGTGGATCTGATTATTGACGATACTCCCGAGGCCATCACCGTGTCCGGCTTCGATCCGGTGCGCCGTGAGGTGGCCCGTCTGGCTCTGGAGAAGCTGATTTCCGACGGCCGTATCCATCCGACCCGCATTGAGGAAACGGTGGAAAAGGCACGCCGTGAGGTGGATTCCGCCATCAAGACCGCCGGTGAGCGGGCTACATACGACACCGGTCTCCACGGATTCCAGCCCGAGATGATCAAGCTGCTGGGCCGTCTGAAATACCGCACCAGCTACGGTCAGAACGTACTGATGCACTCCATTGAGGTATCCCTGCTCTCCGGCATCATCGCCGACGAGTTGGGCTGTGATTCCACTCTGGCCAAGCGTGCCGGTCTGCTCCATGACATCGGCAAGGCGCTGACCCAGGAGGTGGAAGGATCCCACGTACAATTGGGTGTGGAACTGGCGAAGAAGTTCAAGGAATCCGCCGACGTGATCCACGCCATCGAATCCCACCACGGCGATGTGGAGCCCCGCACGCTGGTGGCCATGATCGTGCAGGCAGCGGATGCTATCTCCGCGGCACGTCCCGGCGCACGCCGTGAGAATCTGGAGAACTACATCAAGCGGCTTACCCGTCTTGAGGAGATCGCCAACAGCTTCGGCGGTGTGGAGAAGAGCTTTGCCATCCAGGCCGGTCGTGAACTCCGCATCATGGTCAAGCCGGAGCAGGTCAAGGATGACGACATGGCGCTTGTGGCCCGCCAGATCGCCCAGAAGATCGAGGGTGAGTTGGAGTACCCGGGTCAGATCAAGGTCAGCATCATCCGCGAGAATCGGGCAACCGACTACGCAAAATAATCATAGAATTGAGGGAGTTGCCGCATACTGTATGCAGCAACTCCTGTTTTTGTAAAGTCCCAATTTGACTTTGTTTTCCAGATAGCAGAAACTGTAAGAGTAAGCGAAACTTGATTTTGTATTGAACATTATAATGAAATTCTGTGTTTTATTTTACATTGTTAGGAGATTTATTGTATGTTGGATGAAATATCATTCCCTAAACATGAATATGAGTCAATTCAAAATTACTTAAATAAACTGGGGTATTGTTATACCACGAGGGTATATAAAGAAATCGGAAAATATAAAGTCGGAAAACGATATATTGCCCCATGGGGTGATATATTGCAAATAGACGAAATCAAAACATACTGGAAAGTATCAGAACGCCCCTTCTATGACGAAATGAATGATGACGAAAGGGTCGAAATCAGTAAATACTCTGAAGATATTGGATTACCATATGAATTTATTAGATTCTCTAAAGTACAGTAGATGATCTTTCAACAGCAATTAATTCCAATTTATCTGATACATCGGGAACACGAAAAGTAATTGGGAGTTTGTAAGAATCTTTTAGATGTGACCGATTCGTCGGAACGGTGCCTTCCCCAGTGGGGGAAGGTGGCATCCGCGCAGCGGATGACGGATGAGGTGTCCTGTAAATATAATTACTCCTCATCCACCGTGCGACATTCCGCTGCGCGGAAGTCGGAACGGTCCCCCTTCTCCCGCAGGAGAAGGCTTATGATTGTTGCCGCATACTGTATGCAGCAACTCCTATTTTTGTAGGCAGATCGGCGGTTGGATGATGTCACGGGCTGTTCGAGTTCGTTTTACGAACTCGCGGCGCCAGCCCCTACGAGGTGGGCGGAAATTCTCACCTATCTTCACCTGCAAAGATGAACGAACAATTTTGTTGTAGGGGAGGGGTTTACCCCTCCCGCCAACGTTCGGTTTGGGCTTTTCCACAGGAGGCAGGCAGAGCCTTTGCCCACCTTCTCTCGTGATGGGGCGGCAAAATCATTCATTATATTACATTCGGAGGGAAATATGCGTATTCTTTGTTTGGGTGACGTGGTAGGCGAGGAAGGCCTGCGCACTATTGCGGCCGGTCGGGCTCTGTCCCGTCTCAGAGATTCCCTTGGGGCGGATCTGGTGATCGTGAACGGGGAGAATTCCGCCCCCGGCAACGGCATGACCCCCGATTCCGCCCGGGAAATTTTTGACGCGGGAGCGGACGTGATCACCGGCGGCAATCACACCTGGCGCCGGCGGGAGGTGTACTCCTATCTGGACGATGAGGAGTACGTGATCCGTCCCGCCAACTATCCCGATGCGGTGCCCGGTCACGGCTGGTGCATGGCCGACGCCGCGGGGCGGCGGGTGCTGATCCTCAATCTGGCGGGGTGCGTGTATATGGAAAGCCTGGCATCCCCCTTTGACACGGCGGATCGGATTCTGAAAATGAACGAGGGCAAGTACGACGCGGTGATCGTGGACATCCACGCGGAGGCCACCAGCGAGAAGATGGCTCTGGCCCGGTATCTGGACGGGCGGGTATCGGCTGTGTTCGGTACCCACACCCATGTGGCCACCGCGGACGCGCAAGTTCTGCCTGGGGGCACGGGCTACATCACGGATGTAGGCATGTGCGGCTCCCACGCGGGGATTCTGGGCGTGGCCACGGAGGATATTCTCCACAAATTCCGCCTGAAGACGCCGGTGTATTTCACTCCCGCCAAGGGGCAGTGCGCCATCCACGGCGTGCTGTTCGAGATTGATGGGGACGGTAAGTGCGTGAAGGCGGAGGGGATTGGGACGTGAGGGGATTGTATTAGGAAGATCAAAGGGGAGGCCGCTCCGCAGATCTCCCCGCGAGTTGGAGAGGATCTCCAACTCGGGGAACCACCACATGGCTTGGGGGAGTTCCCCCAAGACCCCCCAGATCAATGGGAAGCGAAACGGGAGGGCCAGCATAAACGCGTTCGTTTTTTGAACGCACTCCTGCGGAGTGCGAGGGATAGACAAAATCGTAGGGGACGGCGCCCAAGACGTCCCGTAAACTCATTTCCTCGTTCCCATCCGTGAGCAGAAGGGGGAACGACTACTCCTAACTAAACTTCATGATGCCGCCGGGGCGGCATTATTTTATGTGGGGTAGGAGAAATGGTTTATTTTTAGATAACGGAACTGTACGTTGGATGTAGTTGGCGATAGATATACCTTCGTCTATCATACAATTTGGTCTTTCCACTGCGCATCTCCGATGCGCATTCAAAAACGTCGGCGTTTTTGA
>JAZQFQ010000089.1:0-11458 GCA_045539595.1 Eubacteriales bacterium
ACGATAGCGCTGATCGCCATCGTTCTGACCTTGTTCAGCCATAGTACCCTTGCTTATTACTCAACTGTCGGAAAAGCCACCAATGTTGTGACCTCCGGTAATATCAAGTTCATCATTCACGAGATGACCGACCAGGGAACCGAGTTCCCGCAGGAGGGCGTATATATTCTTCCGGGCGACGTGGTGAGCAAAGAGGTTAATATCGAAAGTGTTTGCGAGCACCCCTTCTACCTGCGCGTTAAGATCGTGTACGGCATCAATTCTCAGGAGCTTTCCGCAGAGGATTGCTTCAAGCTGAATATTAACAGTGAGTATTGGGAGCTTCGTGATGGTTGGTATTACTACAAAGGTATTGTAGAACCGGGACAGACTACCCCTAATGTTTTTTCTCACGTCGAGATCGTCGGCTCTAAGGTGGATAACAGCTATATCGGTAAGACGTTGACCTTAACTGTCAATGCGCAAGCCGTACAGAGTGAAAACAACCCCATTACAGACGGTAAGACCTATACCGCCTCCGGTTGGCCCGCAGAATGAGGAGGATGTATAGATGAAGAGAATACTTACACTACTATTAACGTTCGTTCTTCTCCTTTCCTCTACCATAACGGTATTTGCGGCAGACGGGAAGGTGACTTACAGTGGCAATGCCGGTAGCTTTGTGTTTGAGCCCGGCAGCGACCATTCACTGACTGACCTATTCCCGAACTTCAAGGGAGTGATGCCAGGTGATAAGTTGACACAGCAGATCACCGTGAAGAATGATGCGGACAACAACGTTAAGGTCAAAATCTACGTTCGCTCTCTCGGAGCTCATGAGGATTCTAAGGCATTCCTTTCTCAGCTCGGTCTTAAGGTGAAGACCAGCTCGGAAAACGAAATGGCGTATATGTTCGATGCTGCAGCCAGTGAAACGGCACAGCTCACCGATTGGGTTTGCCTTGGTACCTTATATTCAGGCGGAGAGGTCAATCTGGATGTGACGTTGAATGTTCCTGTTTCTATGGGCAACGAATTCCAGGACCAAATTGGCTACTTGGATTGGGAGTTCAAAATCGAAGAATACCCCGTTGAAGATACAGATCCCAAGCCACCCCAGACCGGTGATAACAGTAATCTGGGCCTATGGTTTGCTCTTATGATCTGTTCTCTGTTTATGTTAATTATTCTTTTGGTATGGCGTAAAAAGGATAGGGAGATTGAAGAAAACGCCAGAAAATACTAAGCAAGGAGGAATAAAGCGTGTCAAATAACGCAAAGAAAAAACCGTATAAACGAATCGCTTTAGCCCTCAGCCTGTGTGCAATTCTCGTATGGGGCATTCTCGGCACAGGTGCTTCGCTGGCGTGGTTTTCAGATACCTCGAATGAGGTGAGTAACATTTTCCATTTTGCTGATTTTGAGGTCGCGGTTTCTCACCGTACTGATGATGGTAAATGGGAACCCATTGACGGTAAAACGAATATTTTTGATGATAATGCGCTCTATGAACCAGGCTACGTGCAGGTGGTTTATTTGAAGATTGAAAACAAGGGCTCGCGTGCCTTTGACTTTCACACAGCCGTTACAGTTACCAACTGTACAAAGGCTACGAACGTATTCGGTCAGCATTTTTTCCTGCAGGATTACCTGAGATTTGGTGTTGCAATTGCCCAAACCGAAAAGGAAATGAATGAGAAGGTGGCAACTCGTGCTCTTGCGAATGAAATTGCAACTATGAAGCTCAGTCGCTATGAAACCGACGTTGCAGCCCTTGAGCCCGGAGAGACGGCATATATGGCTCTTGTTGTTCGTATGCCCGAAGAAGTGGGTAACGAGGCGAATTACAGAGGGGATGATATTCCGAAGGTTGAACTCGGAATTATCGTCAAGGCAGATCAGCAAAAATAAAACATAGCAAGTCCAAGAAAGGAGGCCGATAATGTGAAGAAGCTTTATAACGAGTTCTTCTACGTTCCAAAATACGGGAAAGTAAAAGAAAAAGTGATGCTGATGCGTACTGCACTGACCGTTGTGATTATGGTTGTGTGCTTGTTTGCGATGAGCTTAACGGCTTATGCCTACTTTTCTCATAACGTAACTTCCGGCTCCAATATTATCAAAGCGGCATATTTCGATGCCCAGATCACAGTGAATAACGGCACGAACGACGTTATGCTTACGAAAGATGGAAAATATCAAACTGCATTGTTGCCTGCAGGTGATTACAGTATAAAGTTTGAACGCGGTTCGAGCACAGCCGATACAGGATTTTGTGTTGTGACCATCGGAGATACGGTGTATCACACGGGCCAGATCGGTGAGGATGTTGCGAGAAGCGTTGACGGTGCGAGTGTTACCTTTACTTTGAAGGTGTCGACCGACACAAACATTAAGATTCTTTCCCATTGGGGCACATCGTCTAAATATGGCTATGGTGACGTTGGTAACGTATCGAAGTACATAAGTGATGGTGATACGTTGGATCTGCGTGTTCCCGATAAGAGTACAAGTAATTCGGACGCCGAAAAGAAGGAAGAGACAGGCGAACAGACGAAACCTACAGGGACCGAGCCTGTTGAAACTACTTATACGGTAGTTACCAAAGATACATTGTGGGAAATCGCAAAAGCATATAACACTTCAGTTGATGCGCTGAAGGCATACAATGGTCTAACCACTAACACGATTATACCTGGACAGGTTTTGCGAATTCCACCTAACGATTATGTGATTCCGGAAACTACAACCACTCCGGAAACCACAACAACACCTGAGACCACAACTCCTCCGGAAACAACTCCGAGTGAGACAAACGGAACGACGGAGTCACAATCGACTCAGGAGTCTTCCGATTCGACGGAGCAGACCAATCCTGAGGATACTACGGGAACTACATCAGAACAAGAAACCCAGCCTGCAGAGACTACAGGCGCACCCGATACAGAAGAGACGGGAGGAACTATTTGAAATGGTTTGGAAAACCGAGCAAGAATAAAAACGTTGAAGAGATATATGAACGCTGTGTCATTTGCGGAGAACTGACAGAGGTGCTTCGCGAAACACCTATAAATGAAAGAGACTTCTACGTTGTCGGATGCGGTCAGTTATGCTTCACTTGTTACCGAAGGACAGGGGAAGATCCTGAACTACAGATTACCGACGCAAGTATGGAACGTCTTCTGAATTGTTGCAGAAAAGACACACAAAAGTAAGCGCTTATGAGTTTCAACGGCTTGACTACATAATATTGATTATGTAGTCAAAGAGTGGATGAATTGCTTTATTTTTTAACCAATAACGGAGAGCAAATAGAAAAATCCCCTTCAAAACAGAGTTCGTTTCTCCGTTTTAAAGGGGATTTCTTGATATTTACATATTAGCCTGAGTACATAATCAATATTATGTGACCGAGCATCGCACATTCATTATAACATAATCAATATTATGTTGCTTTGGGCTTTCTGGGTGACGTGAAAATGAGCGAAGAGAAAAACTTGATAGGAAATCAATACGGACTGCTTACCGTTGTGGATACAGCGGAATCGGATGCAAAAGGGAACAGAAGATGGCTTTGCCGCTGTGAGTGTGGGAACACGGTTGTTGTTTTGGAAGGTAATCTTGTTCGTTTACATACGCGAAGCTGTGGCTGCTTAAAATCGCCGGATCTGACCGGCAGGGTGTTTGGAAAGTTAACGGTACTTGGTAGGTCTGAAAAGAGAAATCCGCGTGGTGCTCGAACAACGCCCATGTGGGAGTGCCGATGTGAATGCGGAAATATTACGTATAAGGCTACTGACACCTTAACCAATCCTGACGAAAGTATGTGTAAGGATTGCCAAGGTATATATGCAGCGGAGATCGCACGGAGGTCCGCAGGTTTTGTTGGCGGTACTCAGATTTCCAGAATAACGAATATGAAACCCACTTCGGCGAACAGTACCGGTGTGCGCGGCGTACAGTTTGATAAACGCTCCGGACGGTATCGCGCACGTCTAAAGTTCCAGGGGAAATTGTTAAACTTCGGGTCTTATAGAACACTCGAGGAAGCAGCAGCGGCTCGAAAAGCGGCAGAGGAAGAATACTTTGGTGGTTTCCTTGAGGCAATAGGACAGGGAAAATAAGGGGTGTTATTCAATGATTGCAAAATCAGTTGCTGAGATCAGTCATTGTATGACGCCGGAAACAATTGAAAGTTTTGTTCAGCACGAGATCGATCAAGGCGCGTCAAAGAATATGGTCATGCGCTATAAGGGAACGATGAAGGTCATTTACGAATACCTTCCGGAGGACAAGTGCATTACAAGAGAACGTCTTTTGGGATGGCGCAAAAGTATGGAAGATAACAACTATGCCTCCATCACCATACTCAATTACGTGAAGTGGATCAATCGTTACCTGGATTTCGTTGGTTGTTCCGAGATCCGTTTTAACAAGGGTAGGGCTAAGGATATTACCGGAATGACATTCGGATATCTGAAGGCTATCGAGCCAACAGGAGAAAAGAACAGGGGAGACATTGTCTGGCTTTTTGAATGTAAGTGCGGAAAGAAGGTCAAACTTCCCGCGACACGTGTGCTTCTCGGAAACACGTTAAGCTGCGGCTGCCTGAAAGGTGCACATTTCAAGACGACCAATAAATACTTTGAGGGCACCAGTCTTGTTCATAGTATGAAAGAACGGGTGGAAAGCAAGCACGCCGTTAGCGGATACGTAGGTGTTACACCGAAACGGGATAAGTGGCAGGCCTATATCAGATATAAAGGCGTGCACTATTCGCTCGGATGTTACTCGAAGCTTGATGACGCCGTGAGGGCGAGAGCGAGAGCCAAAGAGCTTGTGATTGCCGATGCCCAAGGACTACTTGATTTCTACTCTGAGCTTGAGAAGACGTTTCCTAAGCTTCCCAATAAGCACAGCGAGCCGAAAAGGGAATTTCCGGGCACCGAATGGATCGTGAATGATGCTCCCACTTCAGCTGCGACACGCAGTGACAACCGGAGTGGGTATACCGGTGTATCCCCGAAAAAAGGTAAGTGGGAGGCACGCATCTGCTATCAAGGAGTAAGATATTTGCTCGGATCTTATGATCGTATCGAGGAAGCTGTTGATGTAAGAAGAAATGCTGAAGCTCTTCTGAAGGATGATCCCGAGCAGTTTGTTAAGAAATACGAGCGTTATCCGCATCATCGTATTTAGCGGTAACAGAAGTAGGTCAAAATGGAAGTATTAAGTGGACGAAGGTTCGGAAGGCTAACCGTTCTTGACAAAAAAATCAGCTTTAAAAACAAACGCAATCGAACCGAATGCAAATGGTTGTGTCGCTGTGATTGCGGCACAGAAAAATACATACTGGAACGCAGTTTACTTTACGGGAATACACGAAGCTGTGGTTGCCTTACAAGAGAGAATAGCGCGAAAGCAAACTCCTTGAGGTTGCAGGGCATGACCTTTGGAGAGCTTAAGGTATTGGCTGTAGCAGATAACCATCCTAAGGATACACGCGGAGGTGTATGGTGGCACTGCAGATGTTCCTGCGGCAATGAAATTGATGTGCTGGCGTCTCTTCTGGCAACCGGAAAGAAGACGCATTGCGGGTGCAAGTCGGAACCGAATTATTACTTTGTGGACATTACCGACAAGACCTTCAATATGCTGACGGCCAAGTATATTGTGGAGCGAAAGCGCGGAAAAGTGATTTGGCACTGCGTTTGCGAGTGCGGTAACGAGGTAGATGTACCGTACAACGACCTTGTTCATAGTAATCGGGTGAGCTGCGGCTGCCGAAAGATCGCTCACGAGAGTAATTTGTCAAGACTACTCACCCATGTGGGCGGGACATCTGTGGATATGATAAAGAGTAGAAAGCTTCCTTCGGATAATACCACAGGATATAAGGGAGTGTATCTGATCAAGGGAAAGTATGTGGCCAAAATCGTATTTCAACAGAAGGCGTATTATCTCGGCACCTACGATGAAATTGAAGATGCGGCAAAGGCACGAGAGGAAGCAGAACACCTTTTGTTTGATGGAACGGCTGCACACTACGAACGCTGGAAGGCAAGGGCTGAAACGGATCCCGCATGGGCCGAGGAAAATCCCTTGCAGATATTTGTTTCTAAGAAAAATACTAATGAATTGTCGGTAACATTCTTACCGCAGATATAAGGAGAAAGGTATGATAAAGAAAGATATATTTGAAGTTTTAAGAGATAAGATGCATTGCGAATACGTATCGGATCTGCTCTTTGTGGATTACGAAAGGATTCGAATTCATTTAGAGTATATGGACCAAAATGACTTTGAACTGAAGGAGATTCTGGATGCCATATCATGGTTTGGTGGCACGGTTCCCGAAGAAGTAACAAAGGATAATGCATGGAGTGCATTGCTTGAACTGAAAAGATAAACAACATAATCAATGACTAACCCTCCGCAGTAGAGAAAACCACTCTACTGCGGATTTTTGTAACTTTTTAGAGAATAAAATCGAAAACTACACAGAAACTATTGCAATCGATTTAATTTTATGCTATAATTAGCCATAGTGCAAAATACAAGTGTTTCGATACACTTGTACCTATCAAAAAACAACAGGAGGTGACCGGATGGGGCGCGGAATCACGACAACAAAATTTGAGATCGTTCAGGTAGCATCAGAATTCTTTTTTGAAGTTGGCTATTCCAAAACTTCACCGAATATGATCGCAAAGGAACTGGGAATCAGTACGGGAAACATATCCTACTACTTCCCAACAAAAGAACATCTGCTGAAGGTCCTCGTTGAGACTCTTTGCGATTATCAAATGAAAATGATAGAAGCAGAAAAAGATATCGGAATGGGTTCAGTCGCTTCTATTTGTATGGAAACGATGACGGTAGCCGTGGCGTGTGACGAAAGCGAGATTGCAAGAGACTTCTTCATCTCCGCATTTGAAAGTCTACTTTGCCGCGATTATCTTCGGGAAAACCACGTAGAACGGGCAAAGAAGATCTTTGCAAAAGAATGCGGTGACTGGACGGATGAGCAGTTCCATCAAGCTGAGCTTCTTGTGATGGGGCTTCAGTATGCAGCTATCGTTCCCACAAGCGCTGATATTCCTGTAAGAACGAGAGTTGCAGGAGCGCTGAACCAAGTTCTAAGCATCTATAACGTGGATGAAGAAACACGAAAAAAAGAGATCGACAAGGTTCTTACAAAGGACTGTCGGGGAATCAGCAAACAGGTGCTTGAAGGATTCACCCGCTTTGTTGAAAAGACGAACCACAACACGCTGGAAGAAATGATCCGAGGACATCGACGAAAAACCAGAGCGAATGCCTAAACAAGGGTGCCACCATTTCGTGGAATAACAAGCATTCTGCGAAAGAACCCTAATGACTCAGTATCTAATCAAAGGAGATAAACCCATGAACCAAAAACAAAAACGAACGCTTATCATTGTTGCGGTCGTGTTGGTGCTTGCCTTACTTGCCGTGGGCATTTGGCTGGCTGTTCGCTCAGGTGATGACGGAGAGCATCAGCATTCACCAATCCTGGTTGAAGCAAAGGAAGCAACCTGTACCGAGGACGGCAACAATGCCTACTACCGCTGTGAGTGCGGCAAGTTCTTTACCGATCAGGCTTGCAAGAATGAAACCACCGAAGCGGAACAGATCATTCCAGCCAAGGGACACAATGCTGTCGACGATGGCGATTGCGATACTGCACTTGTCTGCAGCGTGTGTAACGCCGTGGTTCGAGAAGCCGGTATTCATCTTCCGGAAAAAGACGACGGCAATTGTAAAACAGAGGTCAAATGTCAGAACTGCGGCGAGGTTGCAATTGCTGCCAGTAGCGATCATAAGGACACAGACCACGACTACATCTGCGACAACGGCGATTGTCAGATAACAGTCGAGGGCGCACCTAAAGACGATAATGAAGGCATCGACCTTCCTATTGATAAAAACTGATAAAATCAGTAAGGAGGAAAAACAACTATGAAAACAAAATTCACGAGCAAGTTCATCATGCTGGTTTTGTCTGTCGTGATGATAACGACACTGTGCGCGAGTCTTGCTGTTTTTGCGTTTGCGGCAGAGACAGATACCCCTGTCGCAGAATTTGTCGGCAAACAGGTCAACCTCGGCGGCGATATTTCAATGAAATTTCACGTCAGAAACAATGAAGATCGCCCCATCGAAAGCATAACGGTCGAGGTCGAATTCCTCGGTAAGCTAACGTATCTTACCGAGTGCGAGAAGCATCCCACTGACGCTAAAGTGTATATCTACACCTTTGAAGGCATCAATCCTCAGTGCTTGGGCGATCCCATGAATGTAACGATTCTCGTGGGTGGCATCCCGGTGGGGCATGAAAAGGCAAGCCTCATCGATTACAGCGTAGAAAAGAATCTTAATGATATTTATGACGACTGTACCGAAGCACAGAAGCAGCTCATCGATGACCTCCGTGCTTACGGTAAAGCATCCGAGGTTTACACGGGTCACACATCTATGACCGGCACGAACTACCCCGTGAGAGAGGTAGAAATTCCCGCAACAAGCATTACTACTACCGATACTGCGGATGACGTGAATCTTAATACCGTCAACGTGCGTTTCGGAACTATGAATTATCTGATGTTCAAGTTTGAATTCGCATCGGGTACGCCTACCGACCTTGGCGACAAGGTAAGGATCGATGGAGAAGCTCCTGCGGATGCCTATATCGACGGCAATTACTACGTTGTTGTCAGCAAACCCATCTCTCCCGAAAACTTCCATAAGGATGTAAGCCTGGACTACGATGGATCCAAACTTACCCTTTCCTTCAGCATCAACGACTATTGCAGAACGGTTATAGACGGTAATTATGCGGAGGAAATGGAAACTCTTGCACAGGCACTCTACAACTACGGTCTTTCCGCACACATCGTAAAAGGCAACCATGAGGGCGGCACCGCAACCTGTGCGGCACAGAAAGTATGTACGATCTGCGGAAACGGCTATGGCAATCTTCTTGACCACAACTACACCTACACCGCAAACGATGATACAAACACCATCACCGAGTCTTGCGATAAGGGCTGTGGTCATAACAAGGCCATCACTCTCAAAGCTCCCGAAAATGCAGTTTATAACGGCAACGCACATCAGGCAAGCGTAGAAGGTGCTATTGATGCTGAATACGACCTCACCTATAATGCGAACCCTGTTGACGCCGGAAGCTATACCGCAACCCTTACCGTAGATGATAAGAGCGTAAGCGTAACCTACACCATCGAAAAGGGCATCCCTTCTGTAACTGCCCCCACAGCAAACACGCTCACCTATAACGGCGAAGCACAGGCACTTGTGAACGCAGGCTCTACAGACTTTGGTACGATGCTTTACAGCTTGACCGAGAGTGGCGAGTTCACAACCACCATTCCCACAGGCACAAACGCAGGTTCCTATACCGTTTACTACCGTGTACAGGGCAACGACAACGTGAACGATTCCGCGGTAGCAAGTGTGACTGTAGTAATCGCTAAGGCAGTAGCGAGCATCACAGCAGCTCCTACCCCCAATACGCTGACCTACAGCGGCGAAGCGCAGTATCTCATCAACACAGGTGAAGCGAACGTTGGAACGATGGTTTACAGTTTGACCGAGAACGACGGTTATACCACAAGCATCCCCCAAGGCACAAATGCAGGCGATTACACGGTTTGGTATTACGTTCAGGGTGATGCAAACCATAAAGACAGCGCAAAGGCTTCCGTGTCCGTTAACATCGCAAAGGCACCTTTGACTGTAACGGCTGATGCGAAAATCAAGTCCTACGGCGATGAAAATCCCACACTGACATACACGGCAGAAGGTCTGCTTGGTGGTGATACGCTGACCAGCGCGCTGACCGGCGCACTGAGTCGTGGGGAAGGCGAAAATGTGGGATCGTATGCCATCACTCTGGGCACTCTGTCCGCAGACAACTACACCATTTCCTTCGTGGGAGCAGATTTTACTATCCAAGCAAAGGAAGTCACCGATCCAACCGTAACTCTTGACCAGACGAGCTACCAGTACGACGGCAATGTAAAGGAGCCCAAGGTTACCTCCATCGTTGTTGACGGTCGCACCTTGAAAGAAGGCATAGATTATACCGTATCCTACGAGGACAACGTATACGTTAATACTGAGGCAAAGGTAGTCATCAACTTCATGGGCAACTACGACGGTACATTCAAAAAGTGGTTCACAATCACGCAGGATCCCAATACCACCGAATTTGACGGAGAGTGGGTTACCATTCCAAAGGGATAAGCCCTGGTCATAAATACTGTATGATTTTGTCAAGGCAGGGCAACCTGCCCTGCCTTGACCTTTCACAAATGGGCATAGACGAGTGTTATGCCTATTTGTGAGAGAAGAGTAGATCTTCCGATAAATTTGGTTGGAGGAAAGCCAATGAAATCAACAAGAAGAAAATCAAAGATTGCAGGACTATTTCTTGCTCTTTTAGTACTTATAATTACACTTGGAGCATTTGATGTGACAGCATTTGCAGCGGAGGGCAGTCTCTGTACATCAACTGAATCCTGTGCCGGTACCTATGTAAACGGCTTTTGCTCTGTATGCAGCGGTTACGAGCCTGCGGCCTTGAACGCAGACGGCTACTACGAGATCGCGAGCGCAGGTCATCTCTTCTGGTACGCAAATTACATAAACACTGTTGACAGAACAGCAAATGCAGTCCTTACAGCAGACATCGACCTTGAAAACAGACCTTGGACGCCTATCGGCGTGATGGGAGAAGACAGCAACAGCTTCCACGGTGTCTTTGACGGACAGTATCACACCATCACAGGTCTGAATGTAACCGCAACAAGCAACGGAGCTGGCTTCTTCGGTGAGGTCAGAACGGGTACGGTCAAGAACTTCACCATCTACGGTGAGGTGGTCGTGAACGCCGAGGTCGATTATGTTGGCGGTGTCATCGGATCGATTTGCGGTCTGAATGGCGAAAACGACCTTTACCGCAATGGCGCGGAGATTCAGAATATTACCTCTTATGTGAATGTTACCGCAAAGGCGCACGGCGCTGGTATGATCGGCGGCTTTGTGGGATACGCAGACCACCAGAGTCTGATTGAAAAATGCTCTTGGTACGGCACCTTTGACGCAGGCAGTTGCCATGTGGACAACGGTGCGGGTGGCTTTATCGGTAAGACTCAGGAGAATACCAGTGAAGTGACCATCCGCAACTGTGCGGCATACGGTACCATCAAGACCAATTACGCAGGCGACTATAATAACACCGCAACCATTTATATGGGCGGATTTTTAGGCATTTCCGACACGGGTGCAAAGACTGTCCTTGAAAACTGCTTGTTTGCAGGTAAGTTTGAGCGCGGTGAAAATCTGACCGATGAGGCTCGTCTTGGCGCATTTGGCACGCTTCGGAGTGTTAATGCAATCAAGAATTGCTATTACCTCGGTGACGACGGTCTTG
>JAZQFQ010000090.1:0-35114 GCA_045539595.1 Eubacteriales bacterium
ATGACATCATAGCCTTCCCCAGTGGGGGAAGGTGGCATCCGCGCAGCGGATGACGGATGAGGTGTCTATACAAACCATTACTCCTCATCCACCGTTCGCGTGCGAACGGTCCCCCTTCTCCCACAGGAGAAGGCACGCCTACTGCGCAACTGTGCATAGCTAAAGCTTTTTGTTGCCACCTGCATAGCAGGTGGTTGTCTTTCATAGACAAAACAGGGCTGATGCCATTACGCATCAGCCCTTATTGATTGTTTACGAATCATTCCGGCGGGAGCGGAGCATCTCGTGCTTCAGATCCCACAGCTTCTCTGACAGATCCACATAGTAGTTGTGAGGATTCTCAAAGCGGAGCACCTCGCCCCACATGGAGTCGATCTCCCGGCGGCAGTTTTCCCGGATCTGCGCCAGGGTGGGGAAGTCATATATGCACACGCCGTTTTTGAAAATCGGCACCAGCAATTCTCTGGCCGTGAAATCCTCCAGAACCTTCCGCTTCCAGGTGTGCTGGGGATCGAACAATTCGATGGAGCCGCTGTCGTCCACCACCTCGTCCCGCAAAGTCAGAAGATCCGCCTCCGCCTTGCCGCTGTCCCGGGAGTACAGGCGATACACATTCTTGAAGCCGGGATTGGTGATCTTGGCGGTGTTTTCGCTGACCTTGATCTTCGGCGTGTATACGCCGTCCTTCTCAATGGCCGCCAACTTGTATACTGCACCGAATACGGGAGTAGATGCGGATGTGATCAGCCGCTCGCCCACACCGAAGGCATCTACCTGGGCCCCCTGTCGGAGGATCTGGGTGATGATGTGCTCGTCCAGGGAGTTGGATACCACGATCTTGCAGTCCGAAAGCCCCGCCGCATCCAGCATGGCGCGAGCCTTCCGCGTCAGATACGTGATATCGCCGGAATCCAGACGGATGGCGCATTTTTTCTTGCCCATGGGCCACAATACATCCTTAACGGCGCGGATGGCGTTGGGAATACCGGATTTCAGTACGTTATAGGTGTCCACCAGCAAGGTGGGGGCATCCGGATACAGACGGCAGTAAGTGGCAAAAGCATCGTATTCGTTGTCGAAGGTCTGCACCCAGGAGTGGGCCATGGTGCCGCCGGCGGGTACGCCGTACAGCTTGTCGGAGAGAGCGCAGGCCGTGCCGGCACAGCCGGCAATGTAGGCGGCGCGGGCCCCCAGCACCGCGGCGGATTCGCCGTGGGCACGGCGGGAGCCGAATTCGGACACAGCCCGTCCGTCCGCTGCGCGGACGATGCGGGATGCCTTGGTGGCAATCATGGATTGGTGATTGATCTGCAGAAGCACATAGGTCTCGATCAGCTGAGCTTCAATGAGAGGAGCCCGCACGGTCATGATCGGCTCACCGGGGAAGATCACCGTGCCCTCGGGCATGGCCCAGATGTCGCCCGTAAAGCGGAAGTTTTTCAAGTAAGCAAGGAAGTCCTCGTCAAATAATTTCTTGGAGCGAAGATATTCCATATCGGAATCGTCAAAATGCAGATCCCGCACATACTCCGCGATCTGCTCAAGGCCTGCGGCAATGGCATAGCCGCCGCCGTCCGGCACCGTGCGGAAGAATACGTCAAAATAAGCGATCTGATCGGCCATGCCGGCGGCAAAATAGCCGCGGCCCATGGTCAGCTCATAAAAGTCGCACAACAGGGAAAGAGTGGTTTCTTTGTTCATTTTCGGGTCCTTACTGGATGAATCTCGCGAAGAATAATATACCATACATTATATACCTGTTTTGCCGGAGATACAAGAGGAATTTTTCGCATAGTTGGATATGGCACAAACGAAAAAGACTGCCGCAAGCAAATGCAGCAGTCTTTGCATGGACAAAACAGATTATCGTTTCTTTTTTACCTTTTCCGTTTTCGGGCCGGAGAATACGCCGGCGGCCCGGCAGTTGGCCAGCCCCAGCCAGTAGCTGATGAATCCGAGCAGGATCACCGGTGCCGGCGCGATAAGCCACAGATACGGATTGGTGCCGCCGATGGCCTGCAGAATGCGCACATACATGGCTTCCCAGAAGCGAAGGAGCACATTGGAAAACTTGTACAGGGCCGATGTCCAGCCCCAGCCGATTTCGGTGGACAGGAAGGCACCCAAAGCACACAGGATGGCCAGTACAAAATTGGGGATGGAGGCCGTCAGCATCAGATACAGCCCCTTGAGGGGATTGTATTTTTCCCGTCCCGCATCGGCACGGATGCGGCAGGATGCACCGTCTTCCCACAAAACCACATGGTTGAGAAAAGCAAGGAAAATCACGCAGAAGATGCCGACTACCAGCCCCAGCGTGGTGCTGGTATCCGGAATGGCCAGAAGCATCATCACGGAGAAGAACGCCGCCCCGAACTGGTTGGAAAGCAATTTCGATAAAATACGGGAATTGTCCCGGAAGAAATTCAGCATACAGGATCCTTTTCTGAAAATGGTATACGAATATTGTAGTAAAAAAATCGCTGTATTACAAGGGCAGGGGGGTAAAGTTTACAAAATAGCCACGGAAAGGATACGATTTTCTTTAATTCCCCCTCGAAAATGGAAGGGATGTCGTGCCATTACAACGGAAGGGTATTCCGCAGACGCTTCATCACATCGTTTACACCGCGTCCGAAATAATCGTGGAGGATTTCGTATTCCCGATACAGCTTGTCATAGGCGGCATGGGCATCCGGATCGGGGGTGTAGATATCCTCCCGTACCCGTCCCATAACGGCCGCCGCCTCATAGAGAGAGGGGAACAGCCCGGCCGCTGTCGCACCGAAGATGGCGGAACCCACGGCGGGCGCCTGGGTGTTGGAGGCAATGCGAATCGGCTTTCCCGTCACATCGCTGTAGATCTGCATCATCAGCGGATCCTTGATGGCGATGCCGCCGGCGGCATACAGTTCCGTCACGGCGATGCCGTGCTTTTCAAAATTCTCAATGATCATGCGTGTGCCGTAGGCACAGGATTCCAGCAGAGCACGGTAGATCTCCTCCGGCTTGGTGCGGAGGGTCAGCCCCAGAATCATGCCGCTGAGGGAAGAATCGTTCAGAATGGAACGGTTGCCGTTCCACCAATCCAAAGCGACCAATCCGCTTTCCCCAATGCGAAGCCGGGAGGCCTTGTCTCGCAGATAGGCGTGGATGGACATCCCCGCCTCCCGGGCGGCCTCCGTGTAGGATGCGGGCACGCAGTTTTTCACAAACCAATCAAATCCGTCGCCCACACAGCACTGCCCCGCCTCGTAGCCGAAATATCCCGGCAGGATGCCGTGATTCACAAAGCCGCAGATGCCCGGGACGGCCACTTCCTTCTCGCTCATAACGATGTCCACACCGGAGGTGCCCACGATCATCAGCATCTGCCCCGGCTCCCGCAGACCCAGCGCCGGAAAGGCCACATGGGCATCCAGGATGCAGGGTGCCACAGCCGTTTCGGGGGCCAGACCTGTTTTTGCCTGGGCCGCCGGGGATACATATCCCGTGTTTACCCCGTTCTGCCATACCTCATGGGGAATCTTCGTGCCGAGGATGCCGTCCAGACGCGGATCCAGCGCCGTCAGAAAATCGTTGGTCAGATAGCATCCGTCCTCGCCCCAGAAGGATTTGAACCCGGCCACGGATGCACTGCGGGTTTCCCGCCCGGTCAGCATCCAGACCAGCCAGTCTCCCGCCTCAATGAAGCGATCGGCGGCCTCGTAGATGTGGGGCGCCTTCTCCAGAATCTCCAGAATCTTCGGGAACATCCACTCGGAGGAAATCTTGCCCCCATAGCGGGCCAGCCATGTCTCCCCCCGTGCCTCGGCCAACTCCCGGATCCGATCCGCCTGCTCCTGGGCGGCGTGATGCTTCCACAGCTTCACATAGGCATGCTTGTCAAGAGCAAATTCGGGCAGGAAACACAAGGGCGTTCCATCCGCTTTCACAGGGATCACGGTGCAGGAGGTGAAATCCACGCCCACGCCGGCGATCTCCTGGGGGGATACCCCCGCCTGGCGGATCACATCGGGGAGAACGGTGTACAACACGTCCAGATAATCCCGGGGGTGCTGCAAAGCGAATTTGTGGGGCAGAGGCGTGCCGTCGGGAAGTGTTTCATCCATCACGCCATGGGGATACGCCATGGAGGATTCCGCCACTACGGCGCCGTCGGCCACGCGAACAAGAACGGCACGGCCGGACAGGGTTCCGTAGTCGATGCCGATGGTGTATTTTTTCATAAACAATCTCCGTTGTCAGTGAGATAGGTGTGTACATATTGTACCCGTTTTTACCCGATCCGTCAAGGGGATGGAAGTGTCCTCCTCCGCTCCAGCAAGGTAACGGACAGGGAGAAGGCCGCCAGACATAGTGCGCAGAGAGGCAAAAGCAGGAGCAAAGCGGGAAATCCGCCCTCTTCCAGAATGACTCCCGGTACCACTCCGCTCAAGGTACTGCCCACGTAGCAGAAAGCGTCCATCATACCGGCAAACATACCGGCGCCCTTGCTCCGTTCCAGGGGGATCATGGACGTGATAATGTTATTCACGGCAGACATCAGCGTGGCGTTCAGTCCGGCGAACACGATGACGCCCGGCAGGATGTGGCCCCGATAGGAAAGATACACGCCGCCGAACATTCCGGCCGCCGCAAAGAACAAAATGCTCTGCATAATGTTGTAATCGGGGATCTTTTTGTGCATGGTCAGCGCAACGGTGGCACCGAAGAAGGAAAGCAGAGGCAGAATCAGCGTGATCAGTACGGAATAGGATGTGGGAAGAAAGAATTCTTCATACAGCAGACTGGGTACCCAGGTGGTCATCGTGTCCTTCATAAATCCGTTGCCAATGGCGAACAGACCGCACACCGCAAGTGCGCTCGCACCGGCGAGGGATATTCGACGGCGGGGGCCGGGGGCTTCTGTAGATGCTGTGGGAGCGGTTTCCGCCTTCTCATCGGGGATTTGGGGCAGGATACGGGTGACGGCCAGCCAGGCGATCATGGCAAGAAGAAGGATGGCGGCTGCCAGCCAGAAGGTGAGAAACACCCGGTCCAGCGCCATGCAAAGAGCGGCGATTCCGTAAATGGATGCGGTGCCCACGGCCACGGTGATGCTCATGGCGAAGATGGCTTTTTTCCGATGCTCCGTGGGTACTTTGCGGGAGATCAGCTCGATCAGAGTACACCAGAGCATAGATTGAGCGGCTCCGTTGATGAGCCAGATGTACTTGATGATATGGACGTCCCGGCAAAGGGCGGCCAAAACGTTGGCGGCCAGGGAAACGGCCAAAACGCCGGCGATCACTGGCCGGGGGTTGTAATATTTGCAGAGGAATGCGTTCAGCAGCTGACCGCATCCGTATGTCATATAAAAATAGGTGCTGACAAGGCCTGCGGCAGATTTGGAGGCTCCGGTCACTTCCAGAATGCCCACCAGAGAAGCGGTATAAGATAGACGGCCAACATACGCTGCGATGTATACCAATGCACTGACCAGAATCAGGTTTCGAACATGTTTGGACATGGCAGCCTCCTTATTTGAAATATACGGATGTATCATAGCACGGAACGGCGGGAGTGTCAATAGCCGGACGGACTTTTGCGCCCGGCAGGCGGTTCGATCAACTTCATTTAACGCAAAACAAAGCACCGATGCGATGCATCGACCAATGTCCGCGGTCTCTGAACCGTGTTTTTCGCGATGGGCAGCGTGAATCCCTTGTCAGCGCAGCGAAAAACAAGAGCCGTGCTTCGCCCGGCAGGCAGTTCGATCAACTTCATTTAACGCAAAACAAAAGCACCGATGCATCGCATCGGCCAATGTCCGCGGTCTCTGAACCGTGTTTTTCGCGATGGGCAGCGTGAATCCCTTGTCAGCGCAGCGAAAAACAAGAGCCGTGCTTCGCCCGGCAGGCGGTTCGATCAACTTCATTTAACGCAAAACAAAGCACCGATGCGATGCATCGGTGCTTTGTTTTGGTGGAGATAAGCGGGATCGAACCGCTGACCTCTTGAATGCCATTCAAGCGCTCTCCCAGCTGAGCTATACCCCCGTCTTTATTCAGTATATCATATCTTCGGCCGCTTTGCAAGAGTTTTTTTCATCCCGACACAATATTTTTGCAAATTCCCCCCTAAACCTTGAAAAATTCCCCGTTTTGTGGTACATTGATATCAATATCTGTGCGCAAAGGAGATAACCCATGCTTCCCATCCCGGAAAACTACGCCATATATCCCTCCGTCCTCCCTGTCGGGCGGAAAATGGAGATGATTATTTCTCCCCTGGAGAGGGCATTTCTCTTCGCTGACGGCGAGGAGTTCATCATCACTGCCATCCAGACGGACGGCAACGAAGACAATTACGATACGCTCTGCAGCCACAAATCCTTCCCCGTGACGGCGAAGGATGGCGTGATCCGATTCTCCTACACCTGTGACGAGGAGAGTCAGTATCTGTTTTGGTTGTCCTGTGAGGAAAAGAAGATCGCGGAATTGTTCGTGTACGCCCTGGAGGAGGATCTGTACGCCCTCACGCCTTTGAAGGGCGATTTCCACTCCCACAGCGTCCGCTCCGACGGCAAGCGGGATCCCGCCGCTCTGGCGGGACACTACCGGGAGCAGGGATACGATTTCTTCGCCCTGACGGATCACAACCGCTTTTATCCCGGCGGCGAGGTGGATGAGGCCTACGCCGGTGTGCAGTTGGGCATCACCCGCATCCGCGGCGAGGAGGTCCACGCCCCGGAGAGCAATGTGCACATCGTCCACGTGGGCGGCAAATCTTCCGTGGCGGATCTGTATTTTCACCATCAGGAAGAATACGCCGAGGAGATCGCGGAATACGAGTCCCGCGTGCCGGCGGATATTCCCGAGATGTACCGCTATCGTTATGCCCGGGCCATGTGGGCAACCGACCGCATCCATGAGGCGGGCGGTCTGGCCATCTTTGCCCATCCCTATTGGCAGCCGAAGAACGTCCGCGTACACAACGTGCGGGATCAACTGGCAAAACGCTTTCTCACCAGCGGTATGTTTGATGCCTACGAATTGGTGGGTGCCATGGGCCAGGTGGGCATCAACCGCTCCATCAATCTGTGGGCGGA
Organism: Eubacteriales bacterium; assembly: GCA_045539595.1. Lineage (GTDB taxonomy): Bacteria > Bacillota > Clostridia > Oscillospirales > CAG-272 > SIG701. Next base: position 7,094 of record JAZQFQ010000090.1, read on the forward strand.
TCTGCGTTCTGAGGGGCTGAAGATCTCCATTGTAGGCTCCAGCGACGCACACGGTTTGGAGAAATCCGCCACCTTTTCTCACACATTCTCCATCTGCTTTGCGGAGAAGAATGAAAACGATGCCATCATCGCCGCCGTTCGTGCGGGGATGAACGTGGCGGTGGAAGCGGTGGGCAATGAATATGATCGCCAGTACCGCTGCTACGGCAATCTGCGGCTGGTGTCCTATGCCCACTTCCTGCTCCAGCATTACTTCCCCAAACGGCAAAGAATCTGCCAGGGGGAGGGCACGGCCATGCGTGCCTATCTGATGGGCGAGGTGGATGCCGCCATGCTGGAAGCCCAGGTGGCGTACAGCGGTGCGTACCGGGATCGCTTCCTTGGCAGGATTCCGCCCGTTCTGCCCTCACAGGCCATCCGGGATTTTGAATCCCGGGCTCTGGCGGTACACGCAACGGGACCTATCACCAAGGGAAGCCGCATCAAGCCGAAGGTGTCAGTGGATAAAAAATAAATCCCAATTCGATATTGTGTTCCCGATATGAAAAAGGACGTATTTCTTGCCGCGGGACGACCCCTACCGATAAAATGGGGATTTTTGTAGGGGCTGGCGCCCACGACAGCCCGTATTCAGTCAAAAGAGAATATGTGTAAGTTAAGGAACACAAAAGGTAATTGGGAGAAAAATAAAAACAAGGGCTGCTGCATGAAAATGCAGCAGCCCTGGTTTATTTTGGATGTATTATTCAGCCGGGGTATCTTTTCCTACTTTCAGGAATTCCTCGTACTCTTTGTCGATCAGTGCGGAGACGCTCTTGCCTGCGCGGTTGTAGGAAGCCATCTTCGGAGCTCTTCCGCTTGCTACGCTGGAGTCACCCATGGAAGTGATCTCGCCCCAGTTGCATACATAACCCACATCGAAGGAACGGTTGGCGTAGATGATGTCCAGCATATCGGCGCTGTCTGCGTCGGGCGCATAGCGGCGTTTCAGCATATTTTCCTTGTAAATGGGGGTAACGGTCTGCTGACCCTCGTAGGAGAAGTATTCGATCATATAGCCAATGTCGGTGGTATCGGTCTTTGTGTTGGGAATGCCGTACATGGGCGTGACGGTTTCCACTACGTGGTAATACTTATCCTGATCCGCATTCCACTTGGGCATGGGAACGATGCCGAACTCGTCTTCCATGTCCGCGAATTCGGAGATAACCAGCGCACCGCCGATGGAGAACAGGTGCTTACCGGCCGCAAACTTGCTGCGGGCATACGCGTAAATGTTGGAGCTGTTGGCACCGCCGCCGGTTTTGTAGGCGTTGATGTTCATTGTCACTTTGTCGTCGATAAGGAGATTTGCTACGTTTTCCAGCTTGGTTACCGCGTCGGAGGTCTGCAGCCAGGTATACTGGGGCTTGCCGGTTTCGTCCAGCGTGGCGTATTTCTCGCCAACAGCGGTCATCAGATAGGAGAACTGACCGTTTTCGTAGAAGAATCCGATTACGTCATCCTCATCGGTGGAGCCCTCGCCGTCCACGTCGGTATAGACGCTGCGGCACATTTCAGCAAACTTATCAAAGGTCCACTGATTGCTGCGCACCAGTGTGTAGGGGCTTTCCAGCTGCTTGTTTTCCGCCAGTGTTTTGTTGAAGTACAAAGCACGGGTACACTGATCGTCGATGGTGGAAACTTCGCCGGTGGTGTAGAACAGACGATTGGCCAGACACAGCGACTCGTTGGCATTCTGATCCCACCAGGCGTTTGCCAGATCGATGGTAGCCATTTCCCGCAGATCCAGAAGGTTACCCTTCTTGGATATGCCGAACATGCCGGACCACAGACCAAAGGCCAGATCGACCTGATCCAGTCCGCCGGCCACAAAGTCGGAAATGTCCTTGGTGGAAGAATCACTGGGGGTATATTCTATGGAGAAATTGTATTTGTTGATGCAGTCCTGCTGGCGTTTGTAAACAGCGGATTCAAACTGATCGGCGCCATCCGCTTCGCGCCAGATGTCATCGGTGGTATAGTAGCCCAGATATACATTCTCACTGATGCCGAGAATGCGGAGCTTGGCACCGCCGAAATCCGTTTTATCCAGAACAAGACCGCTCGGCGGGGCATCTTCCGGAGTCGTATCGGATACATCGGAGGAACCCGGGGTATTGGGTGAATCGGGGGTGTCCGGGGTATCGTTGCAGGCGGCAAGCATGGGAATAAGCATCCATACAGCCAAAAGCAGGGAAAGAATTCTCTTAGTCATTATGATATACTCCTTTTTTGAGGATATGGGACGATATGTATAATAGCCCACAAGTATTCTATCACACGGCATTGTGTCTTGTCAACAAAAAATAACACAATTTGAAAATAATTGTGTTTAAAATGCACAAAAAATGATAAAACACAAAAAAAACTGTCCCCCAGCACGCCGACTGTTGCGATATGGGACAGTTTTTTCGATCCTGTGAGGGATATCTTTGTGAGATTCCCACCGATGAACACAGGAGCGGATCGGTCTCTCCTGTGTTTGATATATGCCCCGCCCGGGGCAAGGGATTGTTTCGTTTATGACGAGATGGCACGCGGTGTTCCTTACACGATCTTGCGGATGCTTTCCACGGACAAGCAGAATTCCTTGGCCAATTCCTCAAGGGTGGCTTCCTCAGCGTACCGCTGACGGATCTGCTCGTTGCGCATCTCGTATTCGCGGCGGGATCCGTTCAGAGATCCCCACGCCGCGCGGCATTCCTGCCGCTTGGGTATGTAAATGTTCTCGCCCTCCACATACTTCCAGATTTGACGGAGCAATGCTTCGGGAAGCACATCTTTCGCATTCTTATACACAAAAATCCTCCCGCTTGCAAAACGACCGAGGAGAAAGGCCGGGCACCCGCAGGTACACAGCCTCCCTCGCGGTTTGTCGAACATCAGGATCGTTCGGCACCGGTGCGGGAGTGGACCGCACCTTAGCCGAAGGCCACCTCGCTGGTAATAAAGTTGATCATTTTGAAAAATTCCTCCTTTCGTTCTCAGAGTTTCAGCCGGCCTGCTGTTCTTCTATTATACAGGATAGGGCGGGGGCGGTCAAGGGCGAGTTTGTGTGATAGGAATTCTTTCCCCCGTATCTTTTCAATTCACACAACACCGATCTCCTCTTTTTCAAAGGAGATGGCGGCGGGGGGCACGTTTTCCTGCTTGCGCCGTGCGTTGGCCAGCATCAGCTTGATGCGGTTTTCCTGATTGATCCGGGTGGCACCCGGATCGTAGTCGATGGCCACAATGTTCATATCCGGATTCCGGGCCTTCAGCGGTTTCATCATACCCTTGCCCATGATGTGATTGGGCAGACAGCCAAAGGGCTGGGTGCAGACGATGTTGGGCACGCCTCCGTCCGTCAGCTCCAGCATTTCCGCAGGCAGAAGCCATCCCTCACCCATCTTGGCCCCCAGGCCGATGTAGTCCCGCACCCGCCGGATCGCATGGGCGAATTCCGTGGGCGGCGTGAATACGCCGTGGCGGCGGACAATGCGGATCATTTCCTTCTGCTTATGGGCCAGAAGTCCGTAGGCGGCGTGGTAGATCAGATACGAGGCAATGCCCGTTCCGTACAATTCATGATCCACGATGCCGTTGTAGGCGCAGTACAGGCAGAAATCCAAAAGACCCGGCAGACGGGGCTCCGCCCCCTCGGTGATGAGGAAATCCTCCAGATGATTGTTGCCCAGGGGAGAGAATTTCACGAAGATCTCGCCCACGATGCCCACCTTCACCTTTTCCTCCCCGGTGCGGGGGATGGAGGCAAAGTCCGCGAGCATCTTTTCGTAATTGCGGCGCACGTTGGCGGCCCGCAAAGCCCCTCGCTTCATCATTTCGTCCGTCAGGCGGGCCGTCCATGTTTCCGCCAGCGCTTCGCTTTGGCCCGCCACGATCTCATAGGGGCGGCACTGATTTTTCAGCATCATCAAAAGATCCCCGTACAACACGGCGATGGCCATGCGGTGAAGCATGGGCACGGTGAATTTCAAGCCTGGGTTGTCCGTCAGGCCCGACAGATTGAAGGAGATAACGGGCACATAGCCGAAGCCCGCCTTGGCCAGCGCCTTGCGGAGCAGATAGATGTAATTGGAGGCACGGCATCCGCCGCCGGTCTGGGACAGAAGCAGAGCCACCTTATGAGGATCGTATCGGCCGCTTTCCAGGGCATCGATGAACTGTCCGATGACCAGAAGGGCCGGGTAGCAGGTGTCGTTGTGTACGTATTTCAGCCCGCTGTCCACGATGGATTGTCCCGTGGTTTCCAGCAGTTCGCAATGATAGCCGTATTTGTCCAGAATCCGCCCGATCATCTTGAAATGCATGGGCAGCATGTTGGGAATCAGGATGGTGTGGGTGGCCTTCATGTCCTCGGTAAATATGGCGCGTCCGTCGTTGTTATCCATGAGAGCCCTCCTTTTTCCGTGTTTCGGCGTTGTTCTGCATGTCCAGCGCACCGATCAGACTGCGCAGGCGGATGGTCACCGCCCCCAGATTGGTGATCTCGTCGATCTTGATCTGGGTGTACAGCTTGCCGTGGCTTTCCAGAATCCGGCGGATCTCATCGGTGGTGATGGCATCGATGCCGCAGCCGAAGGAGACCAGCTGTACCAGAGATACGCCCTCGTGAGCGGCGGCATATTCCGCCGCGGCGTACAAACGGGAGTGATAGGTCCACTGATTCAGCACCCGGAGATCTTCCGGTACGGGCGCGTCCAGCGCGTCCTCCGTGATCACCGTAAAGCCAAGAGATGCGGCCAGCTGATCGATGCCGTGGCTGATTTCGGGATCAATATGGTAGGGCCGGCCCACCAGAAGCATGATGCGGCTGCCGTGCTCCTTGGCGTAGGCGATGGCCTGCCGTCCCGCGTCACGGATTGCATCCATATGGGCACGGTACGCGGCCAATCCCGCCCGCACGGCGGATAGCACTTCCTTGTGGGAAATCCGTATGCCCATCCTTTCTGCCAGAGTGCGGCGCAAGGTCCGCGCCAGACCCACATCGCTGTTGATGTTCAGATAGGGGAAGAGGAATTTCATCCCCCTCAGCGATTCCATGTTGGCGTCCAGCAGTTCCGCATAATAAGCCACCAGCGGGCAGTTATAGTGATTCTGGCCCGTATGCTCGTCCACATTGTAGGTCAGACAGGGATAGAAGATGGCGTCCACGCCTGCGGCGATCAGCTCTTCCATGTGGCCGTGCATGATCTTGGCGGGATAACAGGCGGTGTCCGAAGGAATACTGCCCTGACCGCGGATGTAGGTGTCCCGGGTGGAGAACTGGCTGAGGATCACGCGGAATCCCAGACGGGTGAACAGCGTGCTCCAAAGAGGGGCCATCTCATACATGCCCAGCGCCATGGGCAGACCGATCACGCCCCGCACGGCGGGGGCGGATTGGCCGCTCTCCCGGATGCGGGAAAGCATTTCCCGTTTGCGGATGTGCAGATTGGGAAGATGGGTGGGCGCGGCACGCTGCCCCTCCACCAGCGCGCCGTTTTCGCATTTGTTGCCGGAGATGTATCGATGTCCGCCGCCGAAGGTGTTCACGGTCAGGTGGCAGTGGTTGGTGCATTTCTGGCAGATGACAGAACGGGAGGTGTGGGTGAACGCATCCAGCTCCGCTTGGGAAATCAGGGAGGTTTCGGCGATGTTTTCCGCCTTCACATACAAAGCCGCACCGTAGGCACCCATCAGCCCCGCAATGGTGGGACGGATGACGTGGCGGCCCAATTCCATCTCAAAACTGCGAAGCACCGCATCGTTCTGGAAGGTGCCGCCCTGCACCACAATGTTCTGTCCCAATTCCTCCGCCGAGGCGGCGCGGATCACCTTATAAATAGCGTTTTTTACCACGCTGACGGACAATCCGGCGGAGATATCCTCCACGGAGGCGCCGTCCTTCTGGGCCTGCTTCACGGAGGAGTTCATAAATACCGTACAGCGGGATCCCAAATCCACGGGATTTTTGGCGTACAGCCCCAGATGGGCAAAATCTGCGATGGAATAGCCCAGGGCCCGGGCGAAGGTTTCAATAAACGATCCGCATCCGGAGGAACAGGCTTCGTTCAGCATAATGCTGTCGATGGCGTTGTTTTTTACTTTAAAGCATTTGATGTCCTGGCCGCCGATGTCCAGAATAAAATCCACCCGGGGCTGAAAATAGCTTGCCGCGGTGTAGTGGGCCATGGTTTCCACAATGCCCCGATCCACCCCAAATGCATGACGGATCAACTCCTCCCCGTAGCCGGTGACCGCGCTGCCGCGGATGCGGATGCGATCCCCGCAGAGGGAGTAGATCGTCCCCAGCTGTTCCCGCACGATCTGCACGGGATTGCCCCGGTTGGAGTTGTAGTAGGTATACAAAATTCCGCCGTCCTCATCGATCAGCACCACCTTCGTGGTGGTGGATCCGCAGTCGATACCCAAATAGGCATCCCCCGCATAGCGGGTAATGTCCGCCGTAGGCACACTGGCCCGGGCGTGACGGGCGGAAAACTCCGCGTATTCCTCCTCGGAGACGAACAGAGGCGGCAGATGGGTCAGATCCGCCGTCTGGTCGGACGCGGCGGCGTCGATGCGATCCAGCAGCTGTGCCAGCGTAAAGGTTGTCTCGGAACGCAGGGCATAGATCGCCGCGCCCAGCGCCACGGGATACAGCCCATATTCGGGAAAGACAGCGTTTTCATCGCTCAACTGCAGGGTTTCCTTGAAGCGATCCCGCAGTCCGCGATTGTAATACAGCGGGCCGCCCAGAAACAGCACTTTCCCCGAGATCTTTCGGCCCTGGGCCAGACCGGTGATAGTCTGATTTACCACCGCCTGATAAATGCTGGCGGCGATGTCGTCCTTGGATGCACCCTGGTTCAGCAGGGGCTGAATGTCCGTCTTGGCGAACACGCCGCAGCGGGAGGCGATGGGATACATCCGCCGATGGCGGAGGGAGGCCTCGTCCAATTCGTCGGGTGTCATGTCCAGAAGCGTGGCCATCTGGTCGATAAACGCGCCGGTGCCGCCGGCGCAGGTGCCGTTCATTCTCTCCTCGGTGCCGCCCGTCAGAAACAAAATCTTGGCGTCCTCGCCCCCCAGCTCAATGACGGCGGAGGTGTCCGGCTCCATGGCGCGGACGGTCTCGCCGGTGGCAAAGACCTCCTGCACAAAGGGGATCCCAGCGGCGTTGGCGATACCGAGACCGGCCGAGCCGGAGATGGCGGCACAAAGGGCACCGTCCCCGATCACAGAGGCGGCGTCCGAGAGCATTTCGTATGCCTTTTTGCGCACATAGGAGAAGTGGCGTTCGTATTTTTTATAGACAACGATCCCGTCGCGGATCACCACCAGCTTGGCGGTGGTGGATCCGATATCGATACCGATGGATGTTTGAGGGGTGGGGTGGGGCATTGTGACCTCCGTCGGATAGAGTGAATGGCATATTGTAGCACAATTTTATGAAGAATGTGTCAATATTTTACCGAAAAAAGAAGAATTTTTTGAAATACGGGGTGATTTCCTCAGATAAGCAGGGATTCTATGTCGAAATCCGCCCACGCATCCGCCCGGTGCGGCAGGGCGGAGAACACCATTTCCCGGCCGTCTGCGGGATGGATAAAGGTGATTTTGTGGGAGAACAGAGCGATCTTTCCCTTGCCGCCGCCGTATTTTCCGTCCCCGAGAAGAGGATGCTTACGGGATGCAAACTGCACCCGGATCTGATGAGTCCGTCCCGTGTGCAAACGGACGTGGACCAGGGAGCGTACGCTGTCCTCCCCCGCGCGTACAGCCAGCGTGCGATAATCCAGGGAGGCTTCCCGCACGCCCCGGCGGGGGCGTTTCACTACAAAGGTTTTGTTGCGGCCCTTGTCGTGATAGAGAAGATCCCGCATCTCCCCCTCGGCATCGGTTTCTCCCGTTACCACAGCCAGATATTCCTTCCCGAATTCCCGCCGGGCGATCATGCCCGACAGAGCGGCGGCGGTCTTCTCTCGCTTGGCGAACACCATCACCCCGGATACGTCCCGATCCAACCGATGGATCACGCCCACATAGGGCGATGCCCCGCTGCCGGCCTCCGACAGATATTCCCCGATGAGCCGGGGCATGCCGTCCCCCTCGGAGGGGATGCCTGCAGGCTTGATTACGCAGAGCAGATATTCGTCCTCGTACAGTACAGTCAACTCCATGGGATCCTCCTTTCATATGGAAAAAGACAGGGGGAGTTGCCATGGCAAGTCCCCCGGGTTATTGGAATTATCCGCTTCCTGAATCAGCGGATGCCGTATTTTTCGATGATGTAATCCATATCCTTGTCGCCGCGGCCGGACAGATTGATCAGCACCGAGCCGGTGCCCATCTTCTTGGCCAGCTTGATGCCGTAAGCGACGGCGTGAGCACTCTCAATGGCGGGAATGATGCCCTCCATGCGGGACAACTCAAAGAAGGCGTCAATGGTTTCCTCGTCGTTGACCACATCGTATTTAACGCGGCCCAGATCGTGCAGGAACGCGTGCTCGGGACCGGAGGAAGGATAGTCCAGACCGCTGGCCACGGAGTATACCGGTGCGGGATCGCCGTTCTCATCCTTCAGCATGATGGAGTTGAATCCGTGCATAATGCCCTCGGTGCCGTACTGCAGGCTGGCGGCGTGATCGCCCAGAGCCGTACCGCGGCCCAGAGGCTCAATGCCGAAAATGTCCACGGGATCGTTCAAAAATCCGGAGAAGAAGCCGGCCGCGTTGGAGCCGCCGCCCACACAGGCAACGATGGCATCCGGCAATTCGCCCGTCATCTCGATGAACTGCTCTCTGGCTTCCTCGCCCACTACGTGCTGGAAATCCCGCACCATCATGGGGAAGGGATGGGGGCCAACCACGGAGCCGATGCAGTAGATGGCATCTTTGTACTCCTTGGCGTAGGCATCAAACGCGGAGTCCACCGCCTCTTTCAGCGTCGCCAGACCGTGGGTAACCTCCACCACGTTGGCGCCCAGAATCTTCATGCGGGCCACGTTGGGGGCCTGCTTTTTGATGTCCACGGAGCCCATGTAAATATCGCACTCCATGCCGAAATAAGCGGCCGCGGTAGCCATGGCTACGCCGTGCTGGCCTGCGCCGGTCTCGGCGATGACTTTCTTTTTGCCCATGTATTTGGCGAGAAGCACCTCACCCATGCAGTGATTCAGCTTGTGGGCACCGGTGTGATTCAGATCCTCCCGCTTTACATACAGCTGAACGTTGCCCAGCTTGCCCGACAATCGATCCAGATGGGAGATGGGGGTGGGACGGCCCTGGAATTCTCGGCGGATACGGCGCAGCTCCGCAATAAACTTGCGGGACTTGCAGATGGTGAAGTAGGCCTCGGTGATCTCGTTCATGGCCGCCTGCAGCTCGGGCGCGATATAGGAGCCGCCGTACTTGCCGAAATAGCCTTTTTTATCGGGATAGTTTTTCAGATAGGTATCAAAATCAATGCCATTGAATTGCATAACAGTTTCCTCCGGAATGTGAATATATTTTATAAAATCAGAATGTACGGGATGAACTCAATGTGAGTGCCGCCATCGCCTGGTCAGAAGTGCCATAACAACCTCCGTGAAAATAAAAACGCCTCGACAGAAGGGGATCTGTCAAGGACGAATACAAACGATTCGCGGTGCCACCTTGATTCACGGCCGTGCCGTGCACTTTGCGGGATACCATCATATCCCCGACAACTGACGTGTGCCCATACGTTGCAGAATACTCGGCCGGAGCCTTTGACTGCACCCTCCGCGGTCCATTTGATGATCTGTGTTTCGCCCGATTCCCAGCACCACGGGCTCTCTGTGGAAGCATAATCACCTTTATCTCCGCATCAACGGTTTGATTGTTGCCATTATAGCACGGTTTTTATGCCTTGTCAAGGCACAGAACAAAAATCAGCCAACAAAGAAAAAGAGGACCGGCAAAACCGACCCTCTTTCCGTTATTTTATTACTTGCCCGATACGGTCACACCGCCGAATGCCGCGTACGGCAGTACCGTGGCACCGTCGCATACGACCTCGGAGGAGATCGCCACGACGTTCTTCAGCAGATCGCCCAGATTGCCGCTGATCATGGTCTCGCTGAGGGCGCAGGTGATCTTTCCGTTCTCGATGAGGAAGGAGTTCTTTGCTACACCGGAGAAATCGCCGCTGGTGCCCGGCTCACCGCCGGAGAATCGACCCACGAGAATACCCCGCTCAATGCCGGCGATGATGTCCGCATAGGGCGTCTCGCCCGGCTTCATCACAATGGCGTAGGAGGAGTTCTTTGCCCGGGGCAGTCCGGTCTTGTTGGCCACATATCCCGACAGCATGAAGCTTTCCAGCACGCCGTCTCTTATGATATCGTAATTCTCGGAGCGGAATCCCTCGCCCGTGAACCGCTCACCGCATACGATGCGCTCGTCCAGCGGTGCGGCGGAGATGGTGATGGCAGGATCGGCCACCACCTTGCCCAGACAATCCTTCCAGGGGCTGGTGCCGTCCAGCAGCGTTCCGTCGGAGGCGAAATTGCCCAGCGCACTGCCGATAAAGGTGCCGAGGGAAGAGGGCGGGAACACGGCTACGCCGGTGAATTTGCCCTCCAGAGGCTGGGTGTCCAGCTGTTTGGATACGTTTTCCAGATCCTCACGGATGGTGCCCAATTCCATAAAGGGCACATCCAGCCGGTCGGTGATGACGCCCGAGCCGAAGAAGGAGGAAGACTTCTCGCCCTCGTGGGCGGAGAACATCAGAGAAATTTCGTAATTGCCGGAGAGAGTCTCGTACTCCACGCCCAGACTGTTTTTGAATACGCTATGGCGCTTTTTGTGGGTCACGATCATCTGCTCCATCAGGATCAGGGGGAACTGCTCCCCGATCTGCCGCATCAATTCTTCGGTGCGGTCGAAAAGCAGATCCAGATCGGCCTCCGGCGCGCCCGCGGTGAAGAAGCCGTTTTCGGACTTCTCGGCGAATACCCAGGCGGGATCCGCAGCCCCGGAGTCCGCGATGGCCAGACAGTTCACAGCGGCCGCCGCGATGGAGTCGTCATCCAGGCGGTTGATGCCTACCGATCCCTTTTTGTCGTCCTTGACGGCGGTCAGAGAGAGGGAATTATCAAACAGAGTGCGGAACAAAGAGAACTTGCCTCCGTCCACGTTGAATTCGTGAGTTTCGGTGAAGCGGACAGCGCACTGCGCCTTGTCCGCGCCGTTGTCCTTCAAAGCCGCAAGAGCTTTGTCAGCGATCATTTTCAAATCATGCATATCCGTTTCCTCCTTATCTTCCGCCTACCATCACGCGGCAGCGAATGTCGGATCCGCCGCACCCAACGGGCATAGGCTGTTTCTTTCCGCAGAAGCCGGAGCTGGTCCACGTCATCTGATCCGATACCATATCCACGGTCTTCAGCATCTCAAAGGCTACGCCGGAGATGGTGGTGTCCAGAAGGGCACGGCCCAGCTTGCCGTTTTTGATCTCGTAACCCATGCAGACACCGAACATAAACTCACCGGTGGTGTCTGCCTGGCCATTGTTGGTAGAGATGAAATAGTAGCCGTCGTCCACAGAGGCGATCATATCCTCCAGCTTGTCCGTGCCGGGAAGCACTGCCGTGTTGCGCATACGGATCAGGGGCTCATCGGAGAAGGACCAGGCGCGGGCATGACCCGTTGCCTTCATTCCAAAATGATCGGCACTTTCGCGGCTGTTCATAAATCCAACCAGCACGCCGTCCTTGATGATCTCCGTGTCGGTGGCGGGGGTACCCTCGTCATCCAGATATACAGGAAGCGGAGCTTCCACGCCCAGCGCGGTGTGGGCGAAGTCCACCAGGCTGACCTTTTCGGAGGCCACAACCTTTCCCAGACTGTGGGCAGCCACGCTGCCGCCCAGCACCAGATCCGCCTCGACGGTGTGGCCCACGGCCTCGTGGGCCAGCATGCCGGTCAGATTGCCGGAGAGAATGCAGGTCTTCATGCCAGCCTCTGCATATACGCCCTCCCGCTTCTGCATCAGACGGTCGTAGAGCTTGTCGATCTCGCCGTACAACTTGGCGGGATCGGTGAAGTTCCGATCAAAGGTGCCGGATCCGCCGTACGCCTCGAACAATTCAATCGGCGTACCGGACGTGGTCTCGCTGTTGAGGAATACGTACATATAAGAGCGGGGGGAGATGGTGTGTCCGCCCTGTCCGTCGGAGGTGATCAGCAGCTTTTCCATGGAATCGGAGGTGGCGATCACGGCACGGGAGGACAGATTCGGATACTTCTCGGCGATGTATGCATCAATGGCCCGGGCGAAGTCTGCGTACAGCTTCTGCTCGGGATCGGAAATATCCGATGCGAGAGGACGGAATCCATCCGCGATGGGAGTGAGGGGACCTTTGCCGGCGGGAGCGCGGCGATCCATAAAGCGGGCGTTTTCATCCGCCGCCTTCAGTACGGCGCGAACCGCGTCGTCAGAGCACTCCGCCATGGAGGAGAATCCGTATACGCCGTTTTTGTACACGCGGGCGGATACGCCGGATACCTCGGATTTGGCGTTGGCGGTCAGATTGCCGCTGAGCAGCGTCACCCGGCTGGAGCGGCTCAGCTGTGCCCGCAATTCCGCATGGGCATCGCCGGGCAAAAGATGTTTGTGGGGGGTAATGATATCCTGAAGCACGTTTCATACCTATCCCGCAAAGCGGGAATTTCCTTTCGTACAATATGGAATTCATGAATTCAGCGGATGCCGATGAGGGCACCCATGGCGCCCCGCATGCCGCGGGATGCCCGGTGGGAGTGATACAAATGGGGCTGGCAGGCCGTGCAGGCGGGGGAGATGTCGATGTGATCCTCCCGCACACCGGCGGCCAGAAGAAGGGTGCGGTTCATGCCGGGCACGTCGGCGAATAACTTGCCCTCACGGCGGCGGATGTGTGCATCCGCAAAGGATTTTCCCTGCGCCTGCACTACCTCCTCATAAAAATCCTCGCCTACCTCGTAACAGCAGTCGTGGATCGCCTGGCCGATGGCACAGCGGATCGAGTCGATCTCGCCGCCCATCCCGACGATCTGCTTCACCGCCGCATCGGCGATGCCGGCTACCGTTCCCCGCCACCCGGCGTGGGTGGCGCATACGATGGGCGATCCGTCCGCCCGGCGGGCAGAGTACAGAATCGGTACGCAGTCCGCCACCCGGATCATCAGAAGAATCCCCGGCGTGTCGGTGATGAACCCATCCCCCTCGCCCCCGTGGGGCAGGATCACGCCGGAGCCACGGTCCGTGTCCGTGACCGGGCGGATGATGGCGGAGTGAATCTGGGGTGCGCAGATGACGTGGGCCTCGTCCAGTGTATCCCCCGATACAGCCCGCGCCAGAATGCGGATGTTTTCCCGCACAGTTTCGTGAGGATCGCCGTGCCCCTCCGCCACGTTCATCGTCGCGGTGTGGGGAAGGGTGCTGACGCCGCCCTCCCGGGTGGAGAAGCCGTGGTACAGATCCCCCTCGTCCAGAAGGGAACATTTTTCCAGAATGCCGTCACGGTAAAACACGGGAGCATCTCCTTTCGGGAACGTAGTGTCTGAAAAGTTTTTTAAGTGGGGTTTGGGGAGAAGCTTTTTTCAAAAAGTTTCTCCCCAATATGCTTGCAATGTTATTTCAGAGTGATTACGCTTTCGTCCCACATCTCGGGGGCCTCATATCCCAGCAGATTCACCGCGGTAGCGGCCACGTTGGACAGACCGAAGGTGCCTCGGTCTTCCTTGACAGTGTAGGCGTCCGCATAGAAGTTGTCATAGATTACCAGCGGAACGGGATTCAGAGTGTGGCTGGTCTTTGCCTTGTAGGTGCCGTCCTTGTTCATCTTGGGTGCGCCGGTCTTCTTGTCCAACTCAGCCATCTCATCGGCGTTGCCGTGGTCGGCGGTGATCAGTGCCACGCCGTGGAGCTCATCCACCACGGAGAGAATGCGGCCCAGCTGCAGATCCAGCGCTTCCAGAGAGCAGATGGTAGCCGCCAGAGAACCGGTGTGACCCACCATATCGCCGTTGGGGAAGTTTACGCGCAGGCAGGGATACTTGCCGCTCTTCAGTGCGTCAATCAGCGCATCGGTAATCAGTGCGCACTGCATCCACGGACGCTGCTCAAAGGGAACGATGTCGGAGGGGATCTCCACATAGGTCTCCAATTCCTCGGAGAATTTGCCGGACTTGTTGCCGTTCCAGAAGTAGGTCACGTGGCCGTATTTCTGGGTTTCGGAGATGGCGTACTGTGCCACGCCGGTGTCCGCCAGATACTCACCCATGGTGTTGGTGATCTCCGGGGGATTGACCAGATAGCGGGAGGGAATGTGAAGATCGCCGTCGTATTCCAGCATGCCCGCATAGGCTACCTTGGGCGCGCGTACCCGATCGAACTTGTCGAAATCCGCACCGGCCTCAAAGGTCTTGGAAATTTCGATGGCGCGGTCGCCGCGGAAGTTGAAGAATACCACGCTGTCACCGTCCTCGATCGTGCCCACAGGCTGTCCGTTCTCGGCGATCACGAAGGGCGGCAGATCCTGGTCGATGGCCTTGGTCTCGGCACGGTAGGTCTCAATAGCCTCTTTCGCGGATGCGAACTGTCTGCCCTCGCCCAGAACGTGGGTCTTCCAGCCCAGCTCTACCATCGCCCAGTTGGCTTCGTAGCGGTCCATGGTAATCTGCATGCGTCCGCCGCCGGAGGCGATCTTGATATCAAAGGAATCGTCCCGCATCGAAGCGATGAATGCTTCAAAGGGCTCCACATAATCGAGAGCGGAGGTCTCGCCTACGTCGCGGCCGTCCAACAGGATGTGGATGCGCACCTTGGATACGCCGTCCTCCTTGGCGCGGATCAGCATCGCCTTCAGATGATCGATGTGAGAGTGCACGTTGCCGTCGGAGAACAGACCCAGGAAGTGGAGGGTACCGCCGTCCTTTACGTTGGATGTGATCTCCTGCCATGCGGCGGAGGTAAACATTTTTCCGGATTCGATGGACTGGGATACCAGCTTGGCACCCTGTGCGAATACCTGGCCGGAGCCGAGGGCGTTGTGGCCAACCTCGGAGTTGCCCATGTCGTCGTCAGAGGGCAGACCGACAGCGGTGCCGTGTGCTTTCAGTTTTACGGTGGGATAGGAAGCCATCACGCGCTTCAGATTGG
The DNA here is from genome assembly GCA_045539595.1 of Eubacteriales bacterium. Classification (GTDB taxonomy): domain Bacteria; phylum Bacillota; class Clostridia; order Oscillospirales; family CAG-272; genus SIG701. The sequence continues at coordinate 22,292 of JAZQFQ010000090.1, forward strand.
GCATATAGGCGCGGGATACGGCGTTGGTTTCGCCCTCTGCCGTCAGACCCACACCGTCCATAACGATGGTGAGTACCGGGCCCTGTACGCCGGCGAATGCGGTTTTTTCCAGTTTGCTCATAGGGGGAATCTCCTTAAAGTAAATAATATATCTCCGGTAATGAATTACGCGGGTATTTATAGGGCATAGCCTTAATAAATCGGGGGTTATTTATCGTATTTGGACACGATGGAATCCGGACGGATTGCTGTGGGATCGACCTCCCAATTTCCATCCGCATAGGCGTAGCAGATCACGCCGATGTCGCCGGACTGAATCCAGATGTTATAGGTGTCCGTTTCCCAGCAGATGCCCCAAAAATCCGAGGCTCTGGCCGGTGTGAAAGAAAATACGGCTTCATCGTTTTCTGAGGAGAATACGGTGACGGTGATATGCTTCGTTCCGTCTGCTTCTTCTACGGTTTGCAGGGCATAGAAAGCGCTGTCGAAACTGTATGTTCTGTCGGCGGTGAAACTACCCCAGCTTTCTTCTTTGGCGGAAGTGCATCCGACCAGCAGAATCAAAAAGAGGGTGAAAGAACAAAGCATTCTTTTCATCGTGCAGACTCCTTTGGGCCAATGTGTTTGCTGTTTTTATGTGTTGTGTTATATGCAGGAGGAGTCGAGTTCGTATAGCGAACTCGTCCATCATCAAACGCCGAAGTTTTCCTCCTCCTGCACCTCCACATTCCTTGGCTCTCGCCCAAAACTGAATTTTATGCCGGAGCCAAGGAGGTTGGTGGGGCTGAGGCATTCTTTTGATGATGTTGTGCGTGTGTGGGGAGGAAGGGAACTTCGGCGTTTGAGATGGTCCCTTCCTCCCCATATTGGAATTCGATCACACCCATTATACCACATTATTCCTCTTTCGTCCATTCCAAATATGCGAATATGCAAAAAATTCACATAAAATCCTCGCGGGTGGAAAATCTGCATCCCCGATTTCCTATATTATATGGAAATGTTCAAGATTTATTTATAAATATGTGCTATAATGAACTATGTGCGGCAATTTGCCGCCATCTCTGTACGATATTTTACGCCGCACAGCGGCATGGAGATTATTATGATCGAAATCAGTCATCTGGTCAAACGGTACGGCGCCAAGTTCGCCGTGGACGATATCAGCTTTTCCGTGGGGAAGGGCGAGATCGTCGGATTCCTTGGCCCCAACGGCGCGGGCAAAAGTACAACCATGAATATCCTCACCGGGTATCTGTCCTCCACCTCCGGTACGGTAAAGGTGGGCGGCATCGACGTGCTGGAAAGCCCCTACGAGGCGAAAAAACTGATCGGCTTTCTGCCCGAGCAGCCCCCGCTGTATGTGGATATGAAAGTGGACGAGTATCTGAACTTCGTCTACGATCTGAAAAGATGTACCCTCAACCGGGAAAAGCATCTGAAGGAGGTCTGCGAGGTCACAAAAATCGCCGACGTCCGCGGCCGCCTCATCAAGAACCTCTCCAAAGGATACCGCCAGAGAGTGGGCATCGCCCAGGCTCTCGTGGGCAATCCCAAGGTGCTGATCTTCGACGAGCCTACTGTTGGCCTGGACCCCAAGCAGATCATCGAGATCCGCAACCTGATCCGCAATCTGGGATCGGATCATACCGTCATCCTGTCCACCCACATCCTGCCCGAGGTGCAGGCCGTGGCAGATCGGATCGTCATCATCAACCAGGGTAAGATCGTAGCCGACGAAAAGACGGAAAACATCACCCGCGTGGTGGAAGACGGCCGGCTGTACAGCGTGAAGATCTGCGGTCCTCAGAGAGAAGTTCTCGCCACCCTCAAGGAAATCCCCGGCGTGCTTCGCGCCGATGCGGTGGGAGAGCGGGAACTGGATAGCTTTACATACCACATCGAAAGCGAGCCGGGCGTGGATGTGCGCAAATCCCTGTTTTACGCCCTGGCCGCCAAGAACTGGCCCATTCTCGGCCTGGAAGCCGTGGGCATGTCCCTGGAGGACGTGTTCGTGAAGCTGATGGATGCGGACGCGAAAAAGAAACTGGCCGGCGAGCGCCGGAGTCGCGCCTGAGATTGAATGATCCCATAACGAAAGAGAGAGTACGACAATGTTCGCTATTTATAAACGGGAAATGCGTTCGTATTTCACCACCCCCATCGGATATGTGTTTATCGCCGTGTTCCTGGCTGCATCCGGTTTCAGCTTTGCTTTGACTACCCTGCAGGTGCAGTCCTCCGATGTTTCCCTCTATTTCCAGATTCTGATGTTTGCCTACATCGTGATACTGCCCCTTCTGACCATGAAAACCTTCGCGGAAGAGCGGCGTACCCGCACGGAGCAGCTGCTTCTGACGGCGCCGGTGTCCCTGCCCGGTATGGTGATGGCCAAATTCTTCGCCGCCTTCACCATGTTCCTTGGTACCTTGCTGGTTTCCTCTCTGTATTTTTATCCCATGTCGCTGTATGGGGACGTGAACTGGGCACGGGCCTGGGGTTCCCTCATCGCCATGGTCCTCATCGGCATGACCTTCATCGCCATCGGTATCTTTGTGTCCAGCCTGACGGAGAATCAGTTCACCGCCTCCTTCGGTACCATCGGTATCCTTCTTTCGCTGATGATCATCGCCATGCTCAATAACATCATCGATTCCTATGCCGTCCGTCTGGTGCTGGACTGGGTGTCCATCTACAGCCGCTATATGAATTTCACCTACGGTATATTTGATTTCGGTGCTGTGGTGTATTATGCATCCATCTGCGTCGTGTTCCTGTTTTTGTCCGTCCGCGTCTTCGAGAAGAGACGCTGGTCGTGATGTGAGGGAAAGGAGATTGACGTAATGAACAGAAACGGATTTTTCAAAACGAAAAGCTTCCGCTACGGAAGCACCGCCACCGCGTTCACCGCGGCTTTCATTGCCGTTGTGGTGGTCTTCAACATCATCTTCACCGCCCTGGCCAATCGGTATATGTGGTATATCGATATGACGAAGGAGGAGATCTTCACCCTCTGCGACGCTACCAAAGAGATCCTCGCCGATGTGGATGAGGAGATCAATATCTATTTCGCCAGCGAGCCGGACGTGCTCATGCAGGGCGACAACAGCATCTACAGCCAGTTTGTTTACAATACCGCTCTGCAGCTGGAGGCGGAGTTTGACAATGTCCACGTGATTTGCAAGGACATCGTGAAGAATCGCTCCTTCTTCGAGCGTTTCCGCACCAATACCGCCACGGAGATTTATACTACCTCCGTCATCGTGGAATCCGGTACTGAGGTGATTGTGTACGGCCTGCAATCCTTTTTCACCACGAATCCGGATGACGGCTCCGTCTGGGCCTACTCCGGCGAGAAGAAGTTTGTTTCCGCCATTCTGCAGGTGACCAGCACCGAATTGCCCATCGTGTACTTCACCAGCGAGCATGGTGAGTCCATCGGCCAGTCTGCCGCAGAATTGTTCAATCTCTTCGCGGAGAACGGATTTGATGTGCGCACCATCAATCTGGCGAAGGAAGAGATCGATGAGGATGCCCGCATCATCATCATCAATAATCCCGTTTACGACTTTATCGGCGCGGAGGCGGACGACGAATCCGCCAACGAAATCCGCAAGCTGGACCGGTTCCTGGATAAATTCGGCTGCCTGCTGGTGTTTGCCGATCCCGACAACGCGGACCGCCTGAGTAATCTCTCCGAGTTTTTGGAGGAGTGGGGCGTAGGCTTCACGCCGGATACGGTGATCCGCGATACGGAGCACTCCATCTCCACCGACGGTATGTCCGTGGTGGCCAAGTATGAAACGACTACCCTGGGCAGCTCCATCTATAAGGATCTGACCCGCAATCTGGATACCCTCCCCAAGACCATCTCCCGCTACAGCATGCCTATCCGGATTCTGTGGGAGGAGGGCGGCAGTACATCCGGTGCCCGCGATGTGTCCGCTATTCTGACCACCTACGATACCGCCGAGGCGGTATACGACGGTGCCGTCACCGAGACGGGCTCCTTCAATCTGCTGACCTTGTCCCGGGAGTCCCGGATCATCGATAACGAGGAGTATTATTCCTACGTAATTGTCAGCGGCTCCTCCGCCTTTGCGGACAGCAAGTACCTGCTCAGCAATGCCTATGCCAACAGCGATATTCTGTCCTCCACCATGAAGGCTACCGGACGGGAAAAGGTGTTGGCAGATATCAAATTCAAGGTGTTCGATGACACTACGCTGGATATCACCACCGCCGAGGCCAATGACTGGACCGTGGCCATGACGCTGGTGTTCCCCGCCATCGCCGCAGTCACCGGACTGGTGATTTGGGTAAGGAGAAAGCACGCATGATGTCGAAACAGAAGAAAAAACTGATTTTGCTCGCGATTCTGTTCGCGGTGCTTGTCATTGCCTACTTTGTCGTAGTGGTTCCGCTGGTGGAAAGCGGAGAGGCGGGGGATGACACCAATCCGCCCGAAACCGTGGACGGCGAGATCATCGGACTGAACGACCGCTATATGATGTATCCCCAGGTGGAGCGCGAGTCCATGAAATCTCTGAAAATCGAGAACGAGCACGGCTCCTACGAGTTCTATCTGGACAAGGACGGTACATTCCAGCTCCGCGGCTACGAAGGCGTAGCTTACGATCAGACCAAGTTTGCCAATCTGGTCACCAGCGTGGGCTATCCGCTGGCCAAGGTCAAAGTGGTGGATAACGCCAGCGACAAGGAACTGAAAGAGTACGGCCTGGATAACCCCCGTGCCTACTGGACACTGACCACCACCGCCGGCAAGAGTTACCGGGTGGCGGTGGGATACGATCTGCTCACCGGCGGCGGCTATTACGTTATGCTGGACGGCAGACGGAGCGTGTACGTGCTGGATAATACCCTGGAGGACGGCGTTCTCGCTTCCATTGAGTATATGACCTCCGGAATTCTGATCGCCGGATTGAGCCAGGAAAGTTACCTGGTGGTGGACAACTTCGTGATCGAACGAAACGGCGAAACCTTTATCCATATCTCTCAGGTGCCTGAGAGCGAGCGTGTGAACGACCAGGCACTGGTGGAAAACGTGATGTCCTATCCCGAGGGATACTATCCCAACGAAGATCTGTATTACGAAGTGCTGTTCTCCTACATCAATCTGACGGGCACATCGGTTCTGCACCTGATGCCCACATCCGAGGAGTATCTGGTGTGCGGCTTGCCCGATATGCATGATAAGAATGCAGCCCCCGCCCCGTATAAAGTCAGCTTTGACGTGGACGGGACCCCTGTGATTCTGTATTTCAGCGAAAAACAGCCGAACGATACGTACAACGTGGTGTCCAGCTTGTTCCCCGAGAAGATCGTTTCCCTGCCGGCATCCTCCTGCACCTATCTGGAGAAGGATCTGCTTGCCTGGCTGGAGAAATATCCCTTCCAGCAGTGGATCGTCACCGTATCCGCCATGGAGATCCACGGTGCGGGTGCGGATGTGAAGTTTGATCTCACCCACGGCACCGATGAAGCCGGCAACAATACGCTGGATGTGCAGTGCAGCACCGGCAAGTTCATTCCCAATGCGGATGTAGTCAACTTCCGCCAGTTCTTCCGCACACTCCTGTCCGTCAAGATCGAGGATTATGTGCCCTTGAGTGAGGATGAAATCGCCGCTTTGACAGCGGACGAGAAGAATTGCCTGCTCACTTTCACGATTACCAATCTGAATGGTGAGGATACGGTGTATAAATTCTATCCCTACTCCGGCTCCGGCCGCCGGGCCTTGATGACGGTCAACGGATACGGCGAGTTCTATGTGCTCACCGATCTGATCGAGAAGATCGCGTCCGACGCGAACAAGGTGCTGGCCGGTCTGGATGTCAATTCCTACGCAAAAGAGTAATCAAATAAAAAACGGCAGGAGATAGACTCTCCTGCTGTTTTTTGCACAGCAAGTATGTGAGGTTCCCGGCGATGGGTCAGCCGCACTGCAGGGAAAACCAGAAGTTCTCAAACCGTTTTTCAGCCAGATCCTGCTTTTTGATGTAGAAGTACAGCATACCGCAGTCTCCCCACATCCATTCCCAGTCATCCGTCTCAAGCGTTTCCAGCTGCAGCAGCAGTGTCCAGTCTTTGCTGCAGGCATGGATGCTTGCTTTTACATCGTCCGGCGTGTTTTGATAACTTTCCGCATTGCCGCAGTACAATCCGCGGCTCACCCGTTCGCATTCTGTCAGCATTTCTCCTTGAATGAGATTGGCATAGCCCAGGAGCTTGTGATCTGCTTCGTCCAGATCCACTCCCATGCTTTCCAGAAGCTCATCGTAATCGTCCCAATCACACTCTGTCGGGGTGTGCATTTCCAATTCCTCATAGGAGGGGTAGGAGGTTTTGGAGGAAAAGCGCACCGCGATTTCCGGCACGATGAAATTATCTTCTATGTCGGTGGGCCATTCCATGGGGGCGAATCCATCGGTTTCCTCAAAATAAAATACTCGTGCGCTCCCTTTGTCCCGCGGATCAAATCCCCACGTGGAGGCCTCAAACTCGTAGAAAAAGTACAAAATGCCTGTGGCAGGAAGCAATCTGTCCCAGTCGAAGGGGGCAACGTCTTCCAAATTGATTTGGCAAAGGAACGACAAAGGACGTGTTATGTCATCATCCTTGCTGGTAAATGTGGGCCATACGAAATCCTGCGGAAGCCACGGTTTTCCACCCAATTTGCTTTTGTTGGGCGCGAGGCTTTCGACCGATGCATCCGTTTTCATGACAATTTCATTTTTTGCCAAAGCGGCAATTTCGGCCTTGAGCGATTTGTTGCTTTTCATAATATTTTTGAAAGCATCAAAAATAGACATGGTGATCTCCTTATAAAGAATTCATTTTTGATTTGCTTGAAATACAGGATTTATTTCCCCGCTGTCAGTGGTTCTTTCGCCGGAACAGCGGTTTTCTTTTTGCCCAAAATCCGTGCGCACAGCCCATGCACCGCCCAGGAGGCGATGCCGGTGGCGGCCATGATGGCGGCTATGTACAAATCCCCGTTGTCCACAAACAGCGGCCATTCCCGGCCGATAAACGGAAGGCGGATCGTATACCCACTGCGGAAGATGGCGATGAACAGCGCGTGCCACAGATAGATCTCCAGGGAGTGATCTCCGCAGAAGCGGAGGATCGGATTGCTGAAGTGCACCTTCTGCGACAGCAGCACCAGCACCCCGCAGAACAGGATCACGCAGAGAATCTGCATCAGCAAAACCGGCAAGGTGCCGTCGTTGTGCCGCGGACAGATCCACCAATATACGGCGGCAAATCCCGCGGCGGCCCCAGTCATCCACAAGGGATATTTTTTCTGAATCCAGGCGTGGATGGACTCCCGATACCGGCAGTACCACATTCCCAAAGGAAAGGCAATCACGGAGTTGTACCACCAGAAGCCGTAGGCACCGTAGCCGCCAAAGCGGTACAGGCAGTACATGACCACCATGTATACAACCGTCACCGCGGTGACGGCAAGGCAGGCGATCCTTTGGGAAAGAAAACGAAAACTGAGGAAGAACACCACGTACAGCAGAAGAATCACCGGCACGTACCACAGATGCAGTCCCACCAGGGAACGGAAAATGTACCGCACCGCGGAGGGGAGATCCCGTCCCAGGCAGTTGATAAGGCAGTAAAACAGATTGATGATATAGTAGGGCACCAGTATGGTCAGAATCCGCCGACGGAAGAAGCCCTGCAGATACCGGGGATTCGTTTGTGCGCTGTGCATCAGCCCGTAGCCGGAGATGAGAAAGAACCCGCCGATGGCGATGAATCCCACATACCGAAAGGCGATCAGCGAGCGGAATTCCGCCGACAGATAGGCACACAGATGATGCAGCAGAACCGAGAGGGCGAACAGCCCCTTCAGGGATCGGGTCTGCTCCCGGGAGAATCCATCCTCGTGGAAGGAGCCCCGCGGGCTGAGTTGCACGCACAGCAGTGCACACAGAGCGATCAGTAAAACAAACATGCTGTCCAGCTCCTTTCGGATGGCGCGGTTTAATACACGTTGCCACTCTCGCGGTATTCCCGCCATACGTTCTCAAAGAATCCGCCCCCCTCGGGCAGCGGCCGCACATCCCGCCAGGTGGGGATGCAGCCGTCCTTGGTGAAGCTCAGAATCTGCACGGACGCATCCAGCGCTCCGTCATCCAAAGCGAAGCGGAAAGTGTCATCGAATCCAGCAGGGCACCCCCCCGCGGCGGCGGTGTACATGGCCGATCCGCGGGATTTTCCGCCGTGGGCGGCGTAATCCAGCATGGCGGTGAGATACATCTGCTGGGAGATCAGAATGTCCCGCAGACGGTACGCCTGCCGCAGACCGGCAGGGGAGGAAATCCGCACCGTATCGGCGAAGGCGGCAAAATCCGCGGCAGTCTGGGCGAGCGCATCCCGGATGGCGTCCGGATTGCGCAAAGCACCGCCGCATTCCGTCATGCGGGCGGTGACGCGGCGCAGCATCTCCGTCACGGTGTCCTGATCCGACAGCATGGCATCGGCCAGATGGGCGTGATAAGCCAGCGTATCCGCCGCCGCACCCATGAAATCCTCCTCGGGGAGGGGATCACCTGTGCCGTGACGGGCAATGTACTGGGCCGCCCGCATGGATCCGGCCTGCCCCGCGTTGAGGGCGCTTCCGCCGGGACGGTATACGCCGTGGCTTCCCGCCACCTCACCGGCGGCGAACAGATGGGGCACGTTCGTCTGCCACCACAGATCGATGTCCAGACCGCCGTTGTTGTGCTGGGCGCACAAAGCGATCTCCAGCATCTCTTTCGTAATATCCACGCCCTTGGAGCGGTACAACTCCACCGCCGGTGCGTTCATGTGCATCAGCCGCTCGATGGGCGTGCCGAAGCAGGCCCCCGCCTTCTCCAGATACTCCCGGGCCTCGGTTTGCAGCTCCTCGTAGGGGAGATCGTCCATTCCATAGGGATTGGTGCGGAAATCCAGATATACCCGCCGGCCCCGGAGCACCCGCTCCCGATATACCAGCAGATCGATGATGGACGATCCGCCCATGACCTTGCGGCAGTCAAAGGGCCACTCGTATCCTTTTTTGAATACCATGGAAAGGCACTCCGCCGCCGTGGGGAAATATTCCGTCAGGAATTCGTGCTCCGTCCCGTCGGGATCCACGGATACGAACCGGGGCAGCACCTGCATATAGGTGCCCGATACGTTCCAGCGGGGACTGGTGGAGGCCAGGCCGAACTGCCATTCGGTCAGATTCCTGCCGCCTACCCCTGCCTCAAAGGCCACGCCGGAGGATCCGCTGTGCCCGCAGGGATACACCGTGTCCGCATAGATACCGGCGGGTCCACCCGTGGCGAATACGATATTCTTGGCGCGGACGAGCACAAACCGCTTCGCGTCACTGTCGGCGTTGTTTACATCCAGACAAAGCATGCCTACGGCAGTATCATCCTTTTTAATGATGGAAATTACCATGTAACCGTCCAGGACGGGAATCTGCTCCTTCACCACGGCCTTTTCCAGATATTCCGTCATCAGCTTGGAGGTCAGAGGACCTGCGCTGGTGGCGCGGGCGCGGGGGTCGTGATCCGTTTTGTATCCCACGTATTCGCCATAGCGATTCACGGGGAAGGGCACGCCCAACTGTGCCAGATGGATGAAGCAGGGCACGGACAACGCCGCCTCGGCGTAGGCGATGTCACCGTCCACGCATTTGCCGCGGAACAGATCCTCCGCCATAGCCCGGGGCGAATCGGCAAAATCGCCGCAGAGATTCAGCTTGTAGTAGGTCTGTTTGTCCGAGCCCGTGTTGCGGGAGGTGCCCATCTTTACCCCTTCGGTGAAGATGGCAACATCCTCCACACCGTATTCCCGCAGGCGGAGCGCGGCGTTATAACCGGCCGCACCGCTGCCTACAATGGCGGTGTTCACGGTGACGGCGCGGCAGTTCCGTCCGCCGATAGAAAGAACCGTTTCCTTCATGTCGCACCTCACAGCCGGCGGATGTGGAAGCCGCCGTCCACGTCGATGGATTGGCCGGTGGTGTAGCCCAAATCACCGGAGCACAGCACATAGACTGCCCGGGCAATATCCTCCGGCTCACCCCACCGCCGAATGGGCAGGATTCCTTCGTTGAAGATCAGATTGTCGTATTTGGCCTTCACCGTCTCCGTCATGCCGGTCATGATGATGCCGGGACGGATTTCGTTGACCAGAATACCGTACTCCGCCAAGCGGTCGGCAAAGAGGGTGGTGATCATGGATACGCCCGCCTTGGAGATGCAGTATTCTCCCCGACTGGTGGAACTGGTGTAGGCGGACATGGAGGAAATGTTCACGATGTAGCCGCGGATACCGTCCTCCGCCTCCTGCTCGATCATTTTGTTTGCGAACAGCTGAGTGAGGAAGAAGGTGCCCTTGGTGTTGATATCCATAACGAAATCGTAGCTTTCCTCTGTCATGGACAGGATGTCATTGCGCTGGCGGGGAGCCACGCCAGCCACATTGATCAGCGCATCCACATGTCCCAGATGGGCATAGGCGCACGCCAGAAGTCCCTGGCGGGACTCTGCGTCGCTCAGATTGCCCCGGTAATAGATCACACTCTCGCCCAGCTGTGCGAATTTCTCCCGGGCGGCGTCCTCGTCCATCAGATCCATGGCGACTACGCGATACCCTTCTTTTACGAATTTTTCCACGCAGGCATATCCGATGCCGCCTGCGGCACCGGTGATAACAGCGGTTTTCATGATGGTGTTTACCTCGTTTTTATTAAAGTTTTCGGGGGTGTCGGCCCCTTTTTCAAGGGGGGCTGACGCTATATGTGTTCTTTTATTTTCCCAATACCTGCTTTTTATAGATGGGCATATATACCTCGCCGTCGCGGATGGGACAGCCCGGCGTGCCGCCCGGCGTCCGCATGATCTCCGTGCATTTGCCGCAGGTCAGGCACAGTTTTTTCGCATCCAGCCCGCCCGTTTCGCAGATATCCCGGGCGCACCCCGGATAGGCCAGCGTCTCCCGGCCATAGCCGGCGAACGCGAATGCCCCCGCTTCAATCATGGCGGCGGTCACGTTGGGCGATGCGGCTCCCAACAGGGAGATGCCCGAGGAAATCACCTTCACATCCGGCACAGCGCCTGCCACCTCGGCAATGCCCGTCAGCATCCGGTGGACGCCCACCATGGGATGCTCCGGCGGATCGTAGGTACCCGAGGCAAAGGGACGATTCACATGGGGATTGAAATAGGGATTGCCCATGGTGAAATTCAGCAGCTGCACGCCGTATCCGGCCAGATCGGCGGCCAGGCGTTTTGCTTCCGTATAGTCGGGGGTGATGCCGCCGTCCTCTGTGACGGAGAATCCGTAGGGGTAGGGGAATCCGTCGTAGATGTTCATGCGGGTGGACACGATGAAGCGGGAGGAGCATCCCGCCATGGCTCCCTGCACCGCCTCGCGGAGCAGGCGGGTTCGATTCTCATAACATCCGCCGTAGCGGCCGGGACGGTTGTAAGCGGAGAGCAGCTCCGAATTCAGATACCGGTGACAGCACTTGATGTCGCATCCGTCAAATCCCGCCCGCTCGGCCAGGGACGCGGCAAAGGACAGCTTTTCCGACAGCTGATCCAGATACTCGTCGCTGACGATGCGGGAGGCATCGATGGGTGTATTCCCTTCAAAAATGGGATTATTATAAGCGATCAGCGGCGCAGGTTTTCCCTCCGGCTTGCTGTAGCGGCCGGAATGGGTCAGCTGAACGATGACGGTTGGCTCGTATCCGTTTTCCCGCAGGCAAGTTTCCTTGATCTCCTCCACCAAAGGAGCAAAATCCATAAAGTTGTACGCATCCATGTACAACTGACGGGGATTGGCTCGACCTTCTTTCATGACGGCGGTAGCCTCAAACCAGATGATTCCCGCGCCGCCCCGGGCAAAGCGGAGATAGCGGCGGCGCGTCAGCGTGTCGGGCAATCCGCCCGGCGTGCCGTCGCATCCCTCCATGGCCTGATAGGCAATGCGGTTGGGGATTACGCGGCCCTGCACGGTGACGGGGGTTTTCAGAATGGAGGTGTCCTCCGTGTAGGGGAGGGATACGTTTGCCTCTCGGCAGAGGGCCTCCAAAGCCTCTTTCGTGTGGGGAACGGATATGGACATAATGGGACTCCTTTCGGTGAAAAGACCGTATATACGTCATTATATAATGAAAAAAAACAAATTGCAATGCTGCGGCGGAATTTTCCCGGAAGATAAAAAAGGAGTTGATGCAGGATCGTGCATCAACTCCCGTTTTGTCAGGATTCCAGTAGGGATTTCTGCTCCCCGCCGCTGAGATGGTACGGCTTCCATACCACGTTCTGATCCTTGTAGTGGATCACATCCACTGCCACCGAGGTGTCCCCCGCATACATCTGCAAAAGCAGATCGTTGGTGTCGGATATGGTCACGTCCCGGAATACCAGCCGGTGATAGGTGTACATCCATATCGTCTTTGTGTCCGCCACCGTGCCGGAGATCTCTTCTTTGGTGTCCGAATCGGTCAGACGGAAAGTGAACTCCGCGTCCGTGGACAGGGATTTTCGCTTATAAATGCTGTCGTTGTAGCGCACGGTCACCTGTACCTCCCGGATTTCGGGGATGTACACAAAGGCGTAGCAGGCGATGTTGCCGTCCTGGGATACCTCCGTCACCACATCGTGGGTCTGCATGGCAGGGATCTCCCCGTCCGCGCAGGCGGCTATCAGCCCCTCCGAGGGATACAGATCGCTCAGGGTGCTGTGATTGGCGGCAAAGCAGCAGCGGAAAATAAACAATCCCATCAGAATATATA